>CAVVKR010000028.1:0-57917 GCA_963748745.1 uncultured Bacillaceae bacterium
TTGCGGAAGAAATAAAATCATCATTAATAGCAGCGATAAAATCAAGGTCCATCTCTTTTTTTAGACGGTCCACTTCAAAGATGGCTGACTTAATTCCTATGTGCTCACTTTCCTCATCAGGATTGAATAACACGAGTAAATTCCCCGGCAATTCTTCAAGGTGTGCTGAAAAATAAAGCAAATTAACGAGATGAACAGCCACCCCACTTTGCATATCAACAGACCCTCTTCCAAAGAGCCAATCACCTGATGTAGCATCGCGCTGGACATCAGAATCATATGTATACGTTTTAAAAAATGCCTGCAAACTATCTGGATCAAATGCTTCATGCCTGAGTGCACCGAAATCATCAATTCCTACCGTATCGATATGTGCATGATAAATAATTGTTTTTTTCTCTTTACCGTCCCCGCCCCTAAGCAAAGCAAACACATTTTTCCTTTCTAGCAAATCTTCATCAATTTCTTGCATCCACAATGCTTGAGGATGCTTTTGAAAATAAGGAAATGAAGAGATAATTTTATATAAATAATTGGCGAGAGTGATCTCCCCTGTTGTCGCATTGATACTTGGGATCTGGACTAGTTTTTTTGTCAAGTATTGTACTTGTTCAGCCATTGCCAATTGCTTTAATTTTCTATACATGTTGCTTCATTCCTTTCATAGCTGACTATGTCTCTTATACGTTTTTACTCTCCTATTGTGAATGAGAAACCATTTCAGTACGAAGATATGTATCAATAGGATGTCAAAACTTTAGTAAATGTATCCATAAATAACTCTTCTTCTCTATTTATTTTGAGGTCAATCCAAAAAGAATAAGTCCATTTCTTCATGTGAACTGCTTGCTTGATGTCATTTTCACATGCATCATTCTCTATGGAAACATATATGTTTCCTCATTGTACCAGATATTTTCCTGCACTTAGCCCATCATTCTATTTTATCTAAAATTTTTGATAAAAAAGAAGTGACCTATGTTCTTATTTTGATTATGATAAAAAAGGAGAATATGATATAGATATCCGTGCAAAAGGTTGACGAAGCTCTGATGGGAAACTTGAGAGGAAACAAATCATCAGGGAGATCGAGATTGTAAACTGCCAATTCAATCCCCACCGAAAGGAATGTTTACTATACTTGAATCATCGTTAATATTATTGATAAGAAAGAGGAGAAACAGTTGGTTTTCATTTTATTTTTTCTCATTACCGCTCCATTAGCTATTTTCATCCATGAATTGGGACATGCCCTCGGCGCAAGAATCGTACAAGCGGAGAAAATACACCTTTATCTCGGAGCTGGTCATAAAATCGGATCTTTCACATGCGGGAAGCTAACGATACATATCGGAATATTTTATTTTTTAGGTGGATTTACATTAAGTGAACGAACGCCTTCATATAAAAAGAACGAGCGCCTCATCATCATTCTATTAGGACCGGTAATGAATGGGGCTTTCAGCCTAGTCACTTATTTTTTGTGTAAAAATTTACCATTTGTGAACATTCGTCTTTTTATCTATTTTAATGCTTGGCTATTCATTATGAATCTAGTCCCATATAAAATTGGTGATAAACGATCCGACGGGTATATGTTTTTGCAAACGTTATTAAGAGATAAATAGCACTTTCAGTTCTAATCGTTAGGTTCGTAGTTAAACAGAAAATATTACATATTTTCTGTTTAAAATGGATCTAATAACTCACTGATTGAATAAATAATAGCCGTTGGAATGCTATCTTTTGGGATTGGTGTATCTTTTGTATAGCCCTTTTCTTTACACCACTTTTCCCTTAAAAGACCTTGAAGAGCGAGGTCATAATAACGTTCATTTGGATCTACTGTTTGTAATCGTAATGGCAAGTTTCGATAAATAAGAATAGACGGAATACCGTATAAGTTTGCAGCATGGACATCATGATCCAATCGATCCCCGATATGAGCACAAATCTGCCCCATTTTGTCTACGGCAGCAAATATTTTCTCATCCGGCTTTGCTACTCCTGCTCGTTCAGGTGTAATGATTTTATCAAAATAAGGAGATAATCCGAGTGCAGACATAACTGGTAATTGATATTTTCGATATCCATTTGTAACAGCTGCTAATGAATATCCTCGTCTTTTTAATTGTTGAAGGATGTTTAATATTCCCTTTTCTAATAAGTATACTTTTGGGCTTTTCACTATGTTTTTTTACGAGTTTTTCCACATCAATCTCACAATCAATATTCATTTCTTGAAGATGAGTTGCTACAATATCATCCCAGTCATATGCTGCGACATACTGCTTCGTTTTCATTCTGACTAAATGCTCATTCACTAAAGCTTTATACACATCATAAGGCTTTTTACTTAACTTTAACATCTTCTCTATTATTTCCGGGAAAATAAATGCCCCAAACGGATTTTGCATTAACGTGCCATCTAAATCAAAAGTAATCCACTTCCTCATTTAGTCACCACCTATTTTATCATGTAACCGTTTCGCAAACAGCTCTTATTCTATTTTATTATTATTATCACATTGTTTATGTCTAAATATCTACCTTTCTCCTAACATATAAAAAGACATCCTCATTGGCACTCTATGCCAAGAAGATGTCTTTCATAATATTATTCATTAAAAACATTAAACTTCTCTTCAGCAGGCGTTCTTTGCGCTGGTGCTGGCAGATTATCAAAATAGCCAAGGTGTAAAAAGCCAACAATTTTTTCATTGTCGCCAACTTTTAATATTTTGCTCACTTGTGGATCATATATATGTGGGTTTGTTTTCCAAACGACACCAAGCCCTCTCTCCCAGGCTAACAATTGGAAGTTTTGAATCATAGATGCTGTTGCACCGAAGTTTTCATCCCATTGCTTCTGCTTTTCTGGTGCATCCATGATGACGATCAAAAATGCGCTTGGTTCTTGAAGGTAATTTCTGCGATTTTCTTGCATATGCTCAGGATATGTTTGTACAATTTTTTCAACAAAATCGTTTTTTTGTTCTTCACCAACAAAAATAAAGCGCCATGGCTCTCTTAGTCCGTGTGTTGGCGCCCAAACAGCGTCATTTAAAAGTTCCAAGACTAAGTCTTTTTCCACAGGTTTATTATTATACCCTTTTTTTACAGAACGCCGTTCCCGAATAATTTTCGCAAGTTCGGATTTTGCTTTCATCTGTTCCAAAATAATACCCCCTTACAATTTACCTACATCTAAAATCAATTGATAATAATTTTCAATTAGATTGTATAGCAAAAATAACAAAATGTCAATTTTCCAGCATAACCATTTGCTTCACTATTAAGAGGTTTACTCCCCAGCATATTGTTCACTGCCCTTCATTTTAGGTGAAAATTTTCTGTTCTTTAAATATATGTTTATTCTATATTAATGAGAAATACGATTAATCACAAAAGCCTTTCTGAAACGAGAGCTCGAGCAAAAACGGTATTCCTGTCCTGCAGGAATACCGTTTTTAAAAAGTATTTTTGAATTGCTTCACTTTATTATGTGGATCTATACTGATAATTTATTCGATAACTGGTAATACTCTCTTTTCTTTCTCCATTGTAGATTGACATAATGGACAAGTAGGATTGTCCTCAGAAGTGAAGGCGTCTCTCATCCAACCAAGACAGCTGTCATTCGTACAGGACCATACCGTTGTTTCTTCTTCTCTAACTGGTTCTTTGCGGCCCCTATAATACGCCATGTTATAATCTCCCTTCAACATACTATTATCTATTGTATCATATTTAGAAATAAAAGAAAATTTCACAAATAAATGAGAGGGTGAATAGGAATCTTTTGGAAAAGGAAGAACAATTCTTACATTGGTGACCTAATAAAATGACATGTATTTGTAATTGTTCATATTGAAACATAGACACCCCCTTCATCTTATTGCTGATGTTGATCAATGAGAGGATAATTAGGATCTAAAAATGTATCTTTTTTTTAATACATCATAATCTTCTCTTAACTGCGATTTTCTTTTTACAAATTCAGTATTTTTAGACGGTTATATAAGCAGTTGCAGCTGTCACTTATTGATTCACTCTATCTTGCTTAAGCTTAAATGTATCCATATCCTGATGCTGTTTTTTGGCCACCTGCTCGGGTTGACCTCGCTTCAAGTCGTAGCTTTTTTCATTTTAAAAACATGATAACGGTCGAGAACGCGTTAAAACCTTTTCATTTCAAGCACATCTTTTGCGCTTAAACGACCATATTTCGTAAGTGGAACAAATCCAAAATGCATATGTGGGGTGTTTCATCAAGGTGGATCGTCGCATCCTGTGCAAGTTTTCCTTGCCATATGCTTTTTCTAAAAATTCGAGGGAGTCCTCAAAATATTTTTTATCTGGTTCAGATCCATGTATGTCTCTGAAGACGAATCGCATCTTTTCTGATTTTTCGCTTTCCTGTGTAACTCTCTTCAATCCTTTTATTTGAAAAATGGAAGTAAAAGAGGAGACAACCAAGAAAAAAATTGAAAGCCTAAATAAATACCAATAATACCCATAAGACCAGCTAATGCTGGTGGAGCAGGGATTGGCAAACGAAAGAAAGCAAAGACAAAATCCTACGATAAAACCGGTTAGTAAAGCGAGCAACACTTCTTTCATCAGTGATACCTCCGACATTTCTAGCATACATCCATTTATAGCATGAACCATTTACAACAAATCTAGACAAAAATATTTTTTCCCATCAATGAGTATGCTCACTTATTTCTGTCAGAGGTCATTCTTTCTTAATCTGCAACTACTTCGCGGCTCTTTTCATACAATGATGAACTTTTTCTCGGATAAACCACTTATCCCTCCATTAGCAATGCAACATTTTGACGGATTTATGAACAAATGATCTGATTGGGAAAAAATCGCATACATTTATTTTCCAAGACTGATAGTTTCCTATATAATGAAAGTTAGCATTCTTATTTCTAACATCATTTTGAGAATCTTTTTGCAACTAGTGAATAGAAAATGCTTACACAACAACATGCGTACTCAAAATTAAAGGAGGATTTTTCATGAGTTACCAACGTCAGTACGAAAAAAAAGCGGATGACACCGGAAGAAGCAGTTGCATTGATTAAACCTGGAGATGATATCATAACACCTATTCTAGTAGCTGAACCTCCCGCCTTAATGAAAGCGCTAGAAAATCATCGTCATTTAAATGAAAATAGATTGTTCCAGATGTTTACAACAAGAGATGTTATTTCCCATGATCCGGATCGCTTGAAAATTACGAGTATGTTTATGGGGGCATCTGAAAGAAAAGCTTTTAAAGAAGGAAAAATAGATTTGCTTCCGAATCACTTCTCTGACATTCCAAAACTTTTAGCCGAACATACGAACCAACGTGTCGCCATGACGATTGTCTCGCCAATGGATGAAGATGGCTACTTCTCTACCGGTACAAATTGTGATTATATATGTGGTGTACCAAGTCTGCCGAGACCATTTTAATTGAAGTAAATGAGCAAATGCCACGTACATATGGGGAAAATAAAATTCATATTTCTGATGTAACCGCTATCGTTGAAAATAACATCGCTCTACCAGAAGCACCGATTCCAAAAATAACGGATAAAGACAAAACAGTTGGTGAATATGTAGCGGAATTAATTGACAATGGTGACACGATTCAAATTGGCTACGGCTCTATTCCAAATGCTATTATGGACAATCTGACAAACCACCGTCATCTAGGCGTTCATACAGAAATGATTCCGGATAATATCATTAAACTTTATGAAAGTGGTGTGATTACGAATGAGCAGAAGCCTTTTTATAAAGGAAAGCTAACTACAACATTTGCATTTGGTACGAAACGCCTTTATGATTTTATGCATAATAATAGAGATATATACATGTTGCCTGTGAATAAATCAAATAACCTTTGTCATGTGGCACAATATGATAACCTCGTAACAATTAATGCGACAGTGGAAGTAGATTTTCTCGGTCAGTGTAATTCCGAAAAGGTTGGCGACTTGTATTGGTCTTCATCAGGAGGACAAGCTGATTTTCAAATTGCCTCCCATTTATCTGATAATGGGAAATCGATTTTATGTCTTCATTCAACAGCTAAAAATGACACCATCTCAACGATCGTACCAGTATTAGCTCCAGGTACACCAGTAACAACTAGTAAAAATGATGTTGATTATATAGTAACAGAGTACGGCGTCGCCCAATTACGGGGAAAATCGATTCGTGAACGAACAAAAGAACTCATCCGGATCGCCCATCCTAAATTTAGAGAAGAACTTTCATTCCAGGCAAAAAAATTAGGCTATCTTATTTAATTAATGAGAAAACGCTTCAGGCACTTTTCCGAAAAAGGAAAAGTGCTTGACTATTTTTTGATTTTAATAGTTATTAGAGCATCTTTATCGAATTTATTCCCTACCATCTACCTATTTGATTTGTAAACATAAGACAATTTCAATACAATAACTTAGAGTTCATCTCTATTTTAGAACGGGGGGTGTCACGAATGACGGAAGAAAATACAAAGATTCGCGAAGCACCGATTAAAAAAGTTTTTTTCTCTTACCTCATCCCTGCTATTTTAGGCATGGTGTTTATGTCCATCAACATCGTTGTCGATGGAATATTCATCGGTCATAGTGTCGGCCCAAATGGCCTTGCTGCTGTCAACATTGCCGTTCCTATTTTTTCAATTTTTATTTCTATTTCCCTCTGGATAGGTGTCGGCGGAGCAGCACTCTATTCTATTTCGCTAGGAAAAGGACAAAAGGATAAAGCACTGCAATATTTTTCGCAATCAGTTTCAATTGTTTTAGCAGTTACATTTTTAATTACCGTTCTATCAATATGGAAAGTGGATTCACTCGCTACATTTTTAGGTGCTAATGACGTTATTATGCCATATGTCCTCGATTATATGGGCGTGCTCGTCACATTCGGATTTATTTTTGTCATTCAAAATATCCTTAGTATTTTTGTTCGTAATGACGGAAACCCACAGTTAGCCATGGCTTCTACAATTACTAATGCACTATTTAATATTGTTCTTAATTATATCTTTTTATTTCCGCTCGGTCTTGGAGTAAAAGGGGCAGCTTATGCAACGATCATCTCATCTACTATCGGAATGATCGTTATTTTATTTCATTTCATCATGAAAAAAGGAATGTTGCGATTTCAATTACCGATATTCTCTAAGAGAGATCTTAAAAAAATTCTCTCAATCGGTTTTCCAAGCTTTATCTCTGAAATGGCCATTGCTTTCGTGACAGTTGTTTTTAATATCGCTTTTATGAAAACAATTGGGGAAATCGGTGTTGCAGCTTTTTCTATTGTTAATTACTTACACTCGCTCATGCTTTTAACATTTATCGGTGTCAGTTCAGCAATTCAACCGATTATTAGTTATCACTATGGAGCAAAATTGTTTGACAGAATGAAAGAAAGCTTACGACTTGGTGAAAAAACGGCGCTTATTTTAGGCATTTTCTTTGTAATGGTTGGCTTATTGTTACCGAAGCCATTAACAATGATCTTTGGGGTGGAAAGCGGTAAGTTGTTTGATATAACTATCCAAGGCATTCGCCTCTTTTTTATTAGTTATTTGTTTATGGGCTTTAATATGGTTATCGCTACCTTTTATCAGTCTATTGGACAAACAAAACTATCCCTTTTTATTACCTTAAGTAGAGGGATGGTGCTCGTTGCCATCTTTACGATTATTTTAACGCCTCTCTTCGGAACAGTAGGAATTTGGCTCGCAATGCCTGCAGCTGAAGCTTTAACATCCATTGTTATTTTATTTACAGTGAGAAGTTCGATTGAAGAGTATCAACTTGATTAGCAAATATTTATCTAAAGGGGAAAACGATTATCTAGAACGTTTCCCCCTTTACCCTTTTATTTTGTTGAGTCTGCTACTTTAACAATTAGTTTTCCTCTATTCATTCCTTTAAACAAACCAATAAATGCAGCTGGGATTTGGTCAAAGCCTTCCACAATTGTTTCTTCATCATGTAGTTTACCTGCTTGTAACCATTTACCAAGCTGTTGAGTAGCTTCATTAAACCGGTCACTATAATCACTAACAATAAATCCTTTCATTAGTGCACGTGTTTTAATTAATGTTGTTTGTACACGTTCGCCTATATCCCGTTCAGTATTATTGTAAGTTGAAATAGCTCCACAGACTGGAATCCGAGCAAAATCGTTTATATGGTGGAGGACAGCATCAGAAATAGCTCCACCAACATTATCAAAATAAACATCAACACCATTAGGACAAGTTTTCGCAAGTGCTTCGTCAACGTTTTCTGTTTTATAATTAATCGCTTCATCGAATCCGAGCGTGTCTTTTAAAAATTGTATTTTTTCCGTAGAACCAGCAATTCCAACAACACGTGCTCCTTTAATTTTAGCAATTTGTCCTACAGTGGATCCTACTGCCCCGGCTGCCCCAGAAACGACTACTGTTTCGCCTTCTTTAGGTTGACCAATATCTAGTAGTCCGAAGTAGGCTGTTAAACCGGTCAGCCCCAAAATACCGAGATAAGCGGTCAATGGCGCTAGCGAAGGATCAACCTTTCTAATAGCTTGTTCATTTGCAACCGAGTATTCTTGCCAGCCGAGATTCCCGAACACTTTGTCTCCAACTTTAAATTTTTCTGAATTTGATTTAACGATTTCACCGATAACACCGCCTTCAATGACTTCCTTAACTTTAAATGGCGGTATGTAAGATTTAGCGTCAATCATCCGCCCTCTCATATAAGGGTCTACAGATACATAAAGTGTTCTGATTAACACTTCTTTATCATTAATATTGGGAATATTTCCATCTACAAATGCAAATGTGTCTGAATCAGGCATGCCTGTTGGCCGTTCCGCTAAGATAATTTGCTTATTACTGTTTGTTTGCATGAAAAAACCTCCTTCACAATAATAAAAATTGAATGTTGTTTCATTAATTTATCATTTATTCAAATAAAATTCAAAAAATGTGATTGGAAGAAGTTTCATTGATTTATTTAGAAGATTTATGAATATGTTCGTCACACACTTAATCACTGATTGCTCTACTCTTGCCGTAAATATTCTTTATCCTTCATAAACAAATACCAAAAATAAATGAAAAAAGGAATCAGTATGAGTGAACCGACAGTGAATGAAATCAGTAATGCTCTCAACATAGACAAATTCGTTAGACTTGTTTCTATCGACACATTCGGATAGACGATATAGGGCCAATGAGAAGTTGCATATCCAATTGTAGCGAACGCGTATTGAGTTACAACACTTACGACAGCAATTCTCGGTCTTCCTTGTGTATGCTGTGTCTCTTTTGGTTTCCACCATAGTGCACTATAGCCGATAATAAATGCGATGATCGACAGGGAAAACCAACCGCGTTGTGCAATAATATTTTCTTTTAACCATGTAGCTTCAGGCGCCATAAAAATGATGGTCAATACCGCAGTGATGAGTGTCAGTGGACCAAACCAAATCGCCTTTTTTCGAAAAATTTGATATGTTTCTTCTTCTGCTGATTCACGAGCATAATCTGAGAGAAATAAGGAAGATAAAAATAATTGGCTCGATAATCCAAAGGCAATATAGGCATATTCTGTCGGACTGGTAAACAATTTTCCAAGTAGTAACTGTTCCTCTCCATTTACCACATCAATAAATCCACCAGCAGTAATCGGAAGGACACTCACTAATAAAGCCGGGACAAAAATTCCAGAAATTCCAGAAATATATCTTAATGTATTACGATATCTTCGCGTTGTAACTGAAAACACCATAAATGCACTTCGCAATGCCAGGAATACGAGCACCAAACTTGCAGGAATAAGCAAAACAGTTCCTAAGGTAAAAGCAGCAGATGGGAAAAAACTGTAAACAGAAATAACGAGTAAAACTAAAAAAACGTTTGTAATATGCCACGATGGTGAAAGGAAGCGATTTGCTAACTCACCAGCCCTTGATCGCTTTCCTCTTTCATATAACATCACCCAAAAACCAGTTCCAAAATCAATCGATCCAAGAATGGCATAAATAAAGATGAAGGTCCATATTAGTGTCATTGCAACGACAGCTTCATTCATTATACACCCTGCCCTTCGTCAATTGGTTTTAAATCTTTTTCAAGTGGGCGTCGCTTAAAGTATGCTGTCAGCACCACTGCGACGATAGTGGCTAACAAAATATAGAGAGAAACAAACAAAAATAATAATGCCATATTCGCTTGACCAGTAGCTGCTTCCTCTACTCTTTGTACGTGATAGACAGTCCACGGTTGGCGACCACTACAGCTGAAGATCCAGCCAGCTTCAATGCCGATCATTGATAATGGGCCTGCAAATATTAAAGCACGCAATACCCACATCGGTAACGCTTTTTTCTTTCTCATCCCCCAAAAGTAATACATAAGAACTAATGCTGAAGCACCGAGTAACAATGTCCCAATAATAACCATGATATTAAACAATGTATGCGTATATAATGGTGGCCAATTTTCTTCCGGGAACTCATTTAATCCCCTGACATATTCATCAAATGAATTTCCAGCTAGAAAACTAAGCATTCCTGGAAACTCAATACCATACTTAACTGTTTGTGTTTCCCGATCTGTAAAACCTCCAAGAACGAGAGGAGCATTTTTCTGTGATTCAAACAGCCCTTCCGCTGCAGCTAATTTTTCTGGTTGATATTCGTGGAGTTCTTGTGCTGCATTGTGTCCATTCAGTGCTGTTCCGAGTGACATGACCATTCCGATTGCGATTGACAAGATAAAAGCCTTGCGATGAAAAGCATATTCGCGCTTGTTGCTACGCGCTTTAATCATTTTGTAAGCAGCTATCGAGGTGATCGCAAAGGCGCCAGTCATATACGCTGATAAAAGGACATGAACGGAGGAAGTCGCATAGCTTGGATTAAAAAAAGCTGCCCATGGATCTACATTCACAATTTCTCCATTCTCATATGTAAAACCTGCAGGTGTGTTCATAAACGTATTAGCAGCCGTAATTAAAGCTGCTGAAGCACTTGCACCTAATGCAACGAGAGAAACAGCAACAATTCGCATATTAGCAGATAAACGGTCAGCAGCAAAAACGTATATAGCCATAAAAATAGCTTCTAAAAAAAACGCATAAATTTCTATTTGAAAAGGCAATGCAATCGTATGTCCGACAAGTTCCATAAACCCAGGCCATAACAAACTTAATTGCATTCCAACGATCGTTCCTGATGGAATTGCAACACCTAATAAAACCGCAAACCCTTTCGTCCAACGCTTCGCCATGATGCCATAATCTTCATCACCAGTTATTTTCCGTAAAATTTCCACGATTAATATTAACAGTGGAATCCCCACGCCTAATGTCGCAAATATAATATGAAAAGCTAATGATGATCCAAATAAAGTCCGAGATACTAGTACACTATCCATGTTATCCTCCTAAGCTTCATAGATGATTATGTCAATTGTTGAATGTCTACTGTTTAAAATTTCCCGAAAAGTATATTATTATCCATCCAATTGAACTTAACAGAATTTTTCATGGAATATGGAAGTGAGATAGACTAAAAAAACTGATTTGCTTATCCTTCAGAGTAGATAAAGAGGAATGAATAAATTGTCACTCGCCCTTACTAAATGAACATGATAAAAATTAAGAAGTGTATGATTGTGAAGGGGAATGTTAGTGGAAAAACGAGAAGAAGAACAATCAGTTATTGCTGACTGAGGCTTCCACTCTCATTTTTATATGGCAACAGTTACAAAATAACTGAAAGAAACCTAAAACAGAAAAGTCATCTTTAAAATAGAATGTCCACACAAAAATAAACATGTAAAAAAAAGAAAGCAAATATGTTCGTTACGAGCTTTCATCATTGATGAAAATGTTCCTTTTTTGTTTCAATATCTGGTGATACTGCTTTTTGGATAGTGATAGCGATGAAAAAAGCAATGATACATAGACCTAAAGCAAACCAATAGGCGTGATGAACCCCAACGGTCATTGCTTCATTCATTAATTCCTTCGTTATCGGACCAGATTGTTTAGCTAGATAACTGTTACTACCCTGGGTCATGATACTAACAAAAATAGACACACCAAGAGCTCCCGCAATCGGTTGGAGTGTATTAGAAATCGCAGTACCATGAGGATATAAATATTTCGGTAATTCATTTAAACCATTCGTTTGCGCAGGCATCATAATCGCTGAAATAGACAACATCAAAATGATATAGATAAAAATAAATGACCATATCGATAGCGAAGGATTGATATTACTAAAAAATATCATCACCCCTATTAATACGATCGTACCAGGGATTATTAATTTCCGTGGACCATACTTATCAAATAAAGCACCCATCATTGGTGACATGAGGCCGTTTAATAATGCACCAGGTAATAGTAATAGTCCTGCGACTTTAGCACTATAACCAAGAGGACCTTGTAAATACATTGGCATAACTATTTCCGAAGCAAACATCGCCATAATCACAATGACAAAAAGAATGACTCCGGGCGTATAACTTTTATACTTAAATACACGAACATCTAATAAGGGCTGATCGAGCTTTAATTGACGTATAACAAATAAAAGCAGACTAAGCAAACTGATACCGATAATCGAAAGAATCGTCAGCGACAAAAATCCTTTCGGATGATCACCAGCACTACTAAAAGCATAAACAATGCCACCGATGCCAATTGTCGAGAGCATAATTGAGAGCATATCTACTTTGGGACGGGTGACGTCACCAACATTTTGTAAATATTTCAACGCAAATAAAATGGAAAATAATACAAAAGGAATAACAGAAATAAATAACCACCGCCATCCTAAGATATCAACCATCACTCCAGATAAGTAGGTCCTAACGCTGGCGCAAACATAAGTACTAAGCCAAATATTCCCATTATTTTTCCACGAACTTCAGGAGGATAAAGTAATAGTAGTGCATTCATAATTACAGGTATTAACAAGCCAGTACCTGCTGCTTGAATCATCCGACCAATGAGTAACATTGGAAAATTCACGGCACAAGCAGCGATGGTTGTTCCGATGAGGAAAATAGTCATGACACCAATAAACATTTGTCTCGTAGTAAACCACTGAATCAGTAAAGCAGAGATAGGCATTAAGACACCCATTACAAGCATAAAACCAGTCGCTAGCCACTGGATAGTTGGCGCATCAACATGAAATACAACCATTAACTTTGACAAAGCGATATTAAGCAACGTTTCGTTCAAAATCGCAAAAAATGCACCAATTAAAAAAGTGATGAGCATTATTTTCTTATTCATTTTAGGTTTCATATTGTTCCTCCATTGCTAAAATAAACCAACCTGAATGAATCTTAGTTGACCCAAATCAAGATGACGATCTTCCATTATTCATTTTCCTCGATTTATTTACAAACAGCCATTTATTTTCTAAAATGATTTCATCTCAATCTTAGTATCAAGTTCTATCTCATCCTCTGGCCCTTTTCCATGTAAAATGAATAGCTATTTCCTTCATTTTCCAAAAAAATCCATAAAAAAGTCGTCATGAACAAAACAATCATGACGACTAGAAGAATATGATGCATAACTCTACAAGTATGGTGTAAAGTGTTTATACAATATAAATGAGAAGTTAAGTTAGCTATACCATTCTTCCATGCTATAAAGCTTGTTCTTAATTCTTCTAGAAAAAGTCTATTTCTATAATTTCTGTTTTTTCACATGACATCGTGCAAATATCGGCTTTTAAGAACAGCTACACTCATTAAAAACTACTTTTGAAAATATCTATATCATCTTTTTCCATCTATGACTCAATATTATATTTGTCAATTGCTTTTTAATCTATTTTGAGACAAATAAAAATAGCGAAATAGATCCCTTTTCACAACTGTCAACTATTATCTAAATGTAAAAAACTATTTTCCATCATGATGATTCCTTTTACAGCCATTCTATTTTCCATTTATTTCTATTGAACTTATAGCAAGTATCACCTTAAAAAAGCAGTCCACCGCTTAGTAACAAACGGCGGACTGTTTTTGTCTCATAACCCTTCATCTTCTGATCGATGCAGCCATTCGGTAGTATGTATGTCTTTTTCCCCGAATGGCAATGGAGTACGTAAGGATGTTTTCTGGAGGAGCGATCCCAGAAAAACTACCATCACCAAGATGATACAGATCTGCACCAGCCATTTTACTTTGTAAAGCAATTTGTCTAATGGTATCTGGATCAGCACTTTCTTGACTCGTACCAACCGTAAGTAGGGCAAGCCCACCTTGTTTATGGATCACCTGAATCAAACCGTGCACTTTCTCCAAAGTGAAACCTGGGATCGTTCCCGGGGCAGGAAGTAAAATGATATCAGCTCCAGCGTGCATAAAACGATTGATTGTCGCTTCATCGATGATTTCAGTGGCATATTCGGCAGCAACTCCCGCACTATGCATTTTTCCAGCAATTATTATTCCATCATCATGAAATACTTGATTCGCTCGCTCAATAGCCGAAACGATTTCTTTGTTTGTTACACCTGTTTTCGGATTGCCTGTTAAACAGACAAAATCAAATCCTAATGATTTCGCTTTTTCTAAAGAAGAGAAAGAGGCTATTCTTCCGTTTGGCACGTGATGAATCTTTTCTATTGTCTGTGCTCCATCATCGACCGGTTCTAAGTTAATACCTAGTGGCCGACCTGTATACGCTTTTACTTGATGGATAATGGCAAGATGGTTTTTTGCATCCAATCCCCTCACATTTGGATTATTCACGTCAAAGAGATTGAATAAGAGAAGATCCGCTCCAAAAGCGGCAGCCACTTCTGCATTTGTTACATCCGCGACAAGGGGTTCTTTCGTTCCGATCACTTCCGAAACGATGACTCTCCCTTCAGACGCACGGATGGATGCTAATAATTCCTTCCCTTTCATCTGTGAAAAATCAGTTGCTGTGCAATTTAACAGTCTTTTCATCTTTCAGCACCTCCCTACGAACGAGTGAACGTAATTAATAGCTGGAGCTTAGGAGCTTAGTATTCATTCTTTCTTCCTAAACTCCAGTTTCCTTTAAAGTTTTTTTAGTTCATTAGCAATAAACTCAACATCTGTTCCGATCACCACTTGAACATCATGTTTAGTCAATTTGAGCACACCGCGGGCACCGAGTTTTTTCAATGCAGCTTCATCAATCTTCTCTCCATCTTTCACTTGCATTCTTAATCTTGTTACACAATTATCAATTGCTAAAATATTTTCCTTGCCACCAAGTGCTTCTTGATATTTTACCGCTAAATCATGATAATGATCTTCATTTCTTAGCGTTGTACTGCCTTCAAGCTCTTGATCTGCAATCTCATCATCATCTTCCCGACCTGGTGTTTTAAGATCCAATTTCTTAATTGCAAAGTAGAAAATGATGAAATAGGCAGCTCCATAAACGAGTCCGACCGGAATGAGTAATCCTGGCTTTGTTGCTATATTATAGTTAAGAACATAGTCAATTACTCCAGCCGAAAAGCCGAAACCGTGCAACATCCCCATTGAATAAGTGACTGCTAGTGAGAGGCCAGTTAAGATAGCGTGAACAACATATAAAAATGGGGATAAAAACATAAATGTAAATTCCATCGGTTCGGTAATACCTGTTAAAAAAGCGGTAAACCCTAAACCGATTAACATGCCTGCTACTACTTTTCTCTTTTCCTTTTTAGCGGCTGCAATCATCGCCAACGCTGCTGCTGGCAGACCGAACATCATAATCGGGAAAAAACCAGTCATAAACATACCCGCACTAGGATCTCCTGCGAAAAACCGATTTAAATCACCTGTAGCACCATTATACTCGCCAAACACAAACCAAAATAAATTATTTAAAATATGGTGAAGCCCAAGTGGAATTAGTAAGCGGTTTAAAAAACCAAAGATACCTACACCTAATGTACCTGCACCGATAATCCATTCTCCAACTGAGTAGATAAACGCTTGAATAGGTGGCCAAATGACACCGAATAATAAAGATAGTAAGAACATCGTCAAGGATGAGATAATAGGAACAAATCGTTTTCCACCAAAAAAGCCAAGCCAGTCTGGCAACTTAATATCATGAAAACGATTATACAAATACCCAACAATGATTCCTGAAATAATCCCACCGAGCACTGCCATATCAATCTCTTCATTTATTGCTTCTAATGAATAAGTTAACACTAAATAACCAACAGCACCAGAAAGCGCCGCTGCCCCGCTACTATCTTTGGCAAGTCCAACCGCGATCCCGATCGCAAACAATAATGCAAGGTTTTTAAAAAGGGCATCTCCGGCTGCTGCCATGACTGGAATATCCAATAGATCTTCTTGACCGAGTCGTAATAATAGTGCAGCGGCAGGTAATACCGCAACTGGCAACATTAATGATTTTCCAAGTCTTTGTAAAAATCCTAACATCTTTATTACCTCCCTATTTTTATTGAAATCGCTTACACACCTGATTGATCACTACCTCTATTTGAAAGTGCCTTCCTGCGTTGGCGAAGCCGCTCAATATGCAATGCGATATAACCGAGCTCCGCTGCAGGTAGCTTTTGCTCATATTTTAATTGGAGAAGACTGCTAACTTCTTCCGAACAACGAAAGGAATCAGGAAACTTTTTCTTAATCATTTCCAACATTTCCTCATCCAGCGTATGCAGTTCATGCGTATCTATCCGCGATATCACATAGCGTAAATGAGTGATTAAACGCTGGTAAGCGATATCATCATCTGCAAATGTCATCTTTAAGTCAGTTTTTATCAGTTCGACGATATCCCTCATAATTGATGTTTGCCGAATCGTTTCATGCATATCTTTCGTTTGCATTTTTGCTGTATGAATGTGGAGCGCAATATAAGCCGCTTCATCGATGGGCATTTCAATGTGGAGCTGTTCTGCGATAAGCTTTAATGCCCAAAGCCCAATTTTAAACTCCGTTTGATAAAGCACTTTGATTTCATTTAGCAATTTATTTTCTAGATGAATTCCTTCTTTCACACGTTCGATAGCAAATGACAAATGGTCTGTAAGTGAGATATGAATATGTTCGTTCAACTTTGTTCCGATCATCTTTTCTGCATATAAAATAATCTGTTCGGAAATAGCGAAATGTGCTTCAGGAATCTGTAAAAGCAATTGCTGAAACTTTTCTTTTTCCTCCATGACAAACAGCCTTTTTACTTTACTCAAAGAAATAACATCGTTTTTTCGTTTATTGAAGGCTATCCCAGAACCGATGGCGATTTTTTCTTCCTGTCCATCCATCACTATAGCTGCATTGTTATTTAAGATTTTTTTAATCTTCACTTCTACCCCTCCGTTGGTTTCTGGGCAAATATTGCATTATTAAGAAATCGTTATTAAGATAGTCTCTTTAGCTTGTGCTTCTGTTTCAGTCGTCAGCTCAACATGCTTCCCACTATCAGCACTATTTGTGATGACAATCGGTGTGATCATACTTTTTGCTTTTTGTTTGATCGTATTGAATTCAAAATGTAACAGCGGTTGACCAACTTTCACCTTGTCTCCTTGCTTCACCACCATATCAAAGCCATCCCCTTTTAAAGTAACTGTCTCTAGCCCGACATGGATAAGAAGCTCTGATCCATCATTAGCCCGAATACCTACTGCATTTTCGTTGGGGCAACTTGCACAATCTCACCGTCTACAGGTGAAACGACTGTACTATCAGTTGGTTGAACCGCTATCCCTTCTCCCATCATCTTTTCGCTAAAAACAGGATCTGGAACTTCCTCTAAAGGAATAACATGTCCACTTAACGGAGCAAACACTTGAATATCATTCTTCTTTTTTTGTTTTTTAAAAAGCTTTTTAAACATAGAAAAACTCCCCTTTTATCCGTTCTTTTTTGTTATTGATACATTTTACTGTCGTATATGAAAAACATACCGATTTAGTACAATACATTTTTCATTCAAATAAAAAGGCATGGCGATACAGCGGAAGGGGAAAGCTTATTCCTTCAGATGCACCACCATGCCTGATCAAGTCAGTAACATGTGATCCATATTTACTTGTCAAAATTATGTTACAGGAGAAATAGAGAGAATGCAATACATAATTGCACTCCATGATCTCCTGTTCGAACGTTCACCCGGGTGTATGATAATAATGGAGGTGCGTCTTATCTTTCTTCTACCCATCCATATCCATCTTAAACCTCAGTAAGTGTACAAAGACTGTGATATTTGTCCTATTCCGCTTCGCATCCTTGAAAGTAAAAATAGACAAGGTGGCTATTCCTCATCAGATGTTTGGTCTCGATCTTCCTTGTTCATTTTGATTAAATTACTTAATGCAATGAGTGTCGCGTAATTCGGATCTGGATGGTCAGCAAAAGTACCATGATTTTCATCCAAGCCCATCGCAGTAAATGTATCGCGATAACCGATTGTTTGAACAGTCATCCTTGGATACCCATTTGGACCTTTCTTCTCCGGTATAATAAGCAAATTCATTTTCATATTATCAATAGCCCCCTTGCTCCTAACGGAAATGTCTTCCTATGCTTTCTACCTTGAAACGATCTCAACCATTTTTCCGTTCATATATCTGTATGATTCCGATCCCTAAATAAGTATCCCTTCCCCTTGACTTTATTTTCTTTTCTCTAGCGAATAGTACTTGGGTGCTACTAACAACGACATAACTTTGTCTTTTTTAAAGATGGTAATGGAACATGCGTAAAAATAATAAAATACAGATGTTTATTGCTGAGAAGAAGCTGATATTGTTGACATTAATCATTGGTTGCATCGTCTAAGTGTTTTCAAGTGAATAGATGGGGATGTTAGGAAACGATTTAGGAAAAAATTGGTCTCTCTATGTGCAACCTTACAACTTTTTGAGGAGATCGATGAAGCTCTTGCTACTACCATTAATGTACTATAAATGTTGAAAAAAACAAGAGGTATTTTAGACAATTTACGACTTTTTTACACACAGACAAAAGGTGCCTGGTGATGTACAATCTAGTGGAAAAACTTCACTACAAAAAATCCGCACCGGGAGTATAATCCGGTACGGCATGTATGTTTATAAGGCAAGTTCTAAGTGATTACGTAGTTGTTCTGACAGTTGACGACGTTCCTCATCAGAAACGATATAATAGTAAATACCATTGATTCTCTGGCCATTTCCTTCTATTTCTATTTGATTTATTTGATGACGTGTATCTTTATAATGCTTTTGAATGTCAACCATTTCCTCAAAAGAAAGATTTGTTTTTATATTGTTACCTAATGCGGTGAAAATATCACGATAATTCCATAAGGAAGACACACTTGCACCCTTATCAATGATACCACTAATAATTTCTCGCTGGCGTAACTGGCGACCAAAGTCACCCCGCGGATCCTCTTTTCTCATACGCGCAAACGCTAATGCTTCATCACCATTTAAGTGAATCGTCCCTTTTTCAAATCGGTTCGCATCTACCGTAAAGGCCATATCATTATTTACAGTGATACCACCAACTGCATTGACCATATCCTTAAAACCTTTCATATCAATCTCAATAAAATAATCAATTGGGACATTCAACATTTCCTCAACAGTCGCAAGGGTCATCTCTACACCACCAAACGCATAAGCATGGTTCACTTTATCATCGATCCCTTTTCCAACAATGTGTGTGCGCATATCACGAGGAATACTGAGCATCTGCACAGACTTTTCTTTTCCATTCACCGTCAATAAAACCATCGAATCGGTCCTTCCACGCTTCCCTTCATCAGTATCAACGCCAAGCAACAACACTGAAAATGGCTCAGCACCGTTCAATTGCAGCGATTTCTCCCGCTTCTCGGACTGATCCCGATCTAACGGACTATGCATCTTCGTAACAGCATTATTAAGAGATTGATAAATAGAATATCCATAAGCTCCAAGCCCAAAGATAATGATAGCGAAAGTAATGAGTAACCCCTTCAACAAAGTACGTTTTTTCTTACGTTTTCTCTTTCTCATAAGCTTTTCCTTTCTATCGATTATATTAAAAATTTAGATATTTCATGTTAGCAAATAGTGTGGTAACGATAAGCTCTTGCTTATTCTACTATACCTCGCAACACATAACTGTGGTAGACTATTTGTCTACTGCACCTCTTGGGTCTATAGATGTGACTATCTTATTATATCATTTTTAACCAAAATGTAAATATTTGCTACTAGATGAATGTCTGATTGTAGGTATAAGAACTATTCTGAATATTTTATTCGTAATGATGACTGATATGCGAAATTTCGGAGGCACATACGCTTTTAGGTAAGTGAACGATCTCCATTAAACATAATTAAATGTGTCAATGATGCCTCCGTTAAAATAGGATCACTAAATACATGATTCCATTGACCAAATTGTAGGTTAGCCGTTAATAAGTTTTGCCAGTACCAACACCACCATGAACAATTAAACCAGCTTCTTTCATGAACTAGTCATTGTTTACATTCGGCCGAGCAAATTACATCAACTAGACGGAAGAAAAGTTGGCTTTCATCCCTGACCCTCATGTATATGTGAAAAACGTTGAAGGAGCCGGTGCTATCCTCTCCATAAACATTAACTAAAAGATGGGGATATTTTTTTACAAAAGTATTTCTTCCAAATGCAATGTTTTTTCCGTCACACCTATTTTACAAGCGCATGAATAATATCAATCACTCGCTGTTGCTCATCGACACTCATATTCGTTCCACTCGGTAAGCATAAACCGTATGTAAATAAATGATCGGAGATGCTGTTTCCTTGTTCATGTGGATAGTAGTCGATGCCAGTAAACAATGGTTGTAAATGCATCGGTTTCCAAACGGGACGCGCTTCGATGTTTGCTTGATCGAGGGCTTCAATGATTTCCGTTCGTGTTACGCCTGTCTGTTCGGGATCTACCGTTAAGGCCGTTAACCAACGATTAGACGTTGTTTCTTTTAATTCTGGTTGAAATTTAATGCCAGGAATATCTTTAAGTGCCTCTTCATAGCGAGCAAAGACTTCGCGTTTTTGGCGGACACGCTCATCTAACACTTCCATCTGTCCGCGTCCAATTCCAGCGACGATATTACTCATTCGATAGTTATAACCGACTTCACTATGTTGGTAATGAATGGCTGGATCACGGGCTTGTGTAGCCAGGAAAATCGCTTTCTTAAGTGCTTCCGTATCATTGGACACAAGTGCGCCCCCACCAGATGTTGTAATAATTTTGTTGCCATTAAAAGAGAAAATGCCGAACTTACCAAGTGTTCCGCTTTTTCTCCCTTTATATGTACTTCCGAGTGACTCAGCCGCATCTTCGACGATTGGGACACCGTAAGAGTCACAGATCTCCATGATTTCATCCATTTTCGCACTTTGTCCGTACAGATTCACGACAATAACTGCCTTTGGCAGCTTTCCTTTCTGCTTTGCAGCTTGAAAAGCTCGTTCCAAAGCTTGCGGAGACATATTCCACGTGTCCATTTCTGAATCGATGAGTACAGGTGTCGCACCTTGGTACAGAATCGGATTTGCGCTCGCAACAAATGTTAATGACGAACAAAACACCGTATCGCCCGGACCGACATTGAGTAGTCTTAATGCGAGGTGGATTGCGGCCGTTCCAGAAGAAACAACAGACGCCCCTTTAACATTGTTATAATCCGCTAACGCTCGTTCAAAGGCATCTACATTATTCCCTAGGGGCGCAATCCAATTGAAAGCAAACGCTTCTTGTATATATTTCTGTTCCTTTCCACCCATATGTGGAGGGGAAAGGAAGATTCTTTTGTTTTTTTGCATAAGTGTCATCCTTTTTTAATCGCCTTTTTGTTAACAGCTGGAACACCTACTGTAGTTACATAACTATCAGTATGATCTATTACCGCTGCCCCAGCACCAATTTTTGCCCACATTCCAATGGATTTTCCTTGTATTACAGTAGCTCCAGCACCAATATGAGTTCCTTCTTGCACTGTTACAGTTCCGGATAATGTTGCATTTGGTGATACATGTACGTAATCTCCAATCATGTTATCATGTTCAATGACTGAACATGTATTTACAATGCAATGATTGCCTACTACTGTACCTGCATTAATAACTGCATTCGGCATGATTACTGTACCGTTACCTATTTTTGCGGAGCAACTCACTACAGCACTTGGATGAATAAGTTTAGCATATTGCTTAAGTGGTATGGACAGTCTTTCAAAGATTTTTTTTCGAATGTGATTGTTTCCGATAGCTATACAAAATAAAAACTCTTCTTGATTGATTTCATTTATATAACTCGTATTCGCAAAAATCAAGTCATCTTTTTTAATCGTATGGGTAAAAGCATCGTCAAGTATAGCTGATAATTTTACGTTAGGTGTTGTTAACACGATATCTTGAACAACTTTACTATGACCACCTGCACCAATCAAAATAATATTATCCATTTCCTGATACCTTCTTTTGGGCTGAACCTTTAAATGTCTCCATTGTAGCTTGGCCCTCTTGATTTATTCCTTCTGACTTGAATACTTTTAATACAGTTAAAAATAGAATTTTGATGTCTAGCCAAAACGATTGATTATCGACATACCAAACATCTAACTTAAATTTATCTTCCCAACTGATCGCATTTCGACCATTTACTTGTGCCCAACCGGTAATTCCTGGACGAACCTCATGACGTCGGGCTTGTTCCTCTGTATATAAAGAAAGGTAATTCATTAATAAAGGACGTGGACCAACGAAACTCATTTCTCCTTTCAAGACATTAAATAATTGTGGAAGTTCATCTAAACTCAATTTGCGAATGATTTTCCCTGTTTTCGTTAAACGTACCTCATCAGGAAGTAAATAACCATCTTCATCACGATCATCAGTCATTGTACGAAATTTATAAATATAAAATGGTTTTCCATAGCATCCTGGTCGTTTTTGTCTAAAAAATATTGGTGACCCTAAGTTGATTCGAACGATCATCATCATCATCATAAAAATAGGACTTAATACGACAATGAGCAATAAAGAGCATAAAAAGTCTACTATTCTCTTTATCTTCAACACCTCCATTTACCTCTTTAATAGTTGTTCAAATAAATCTAATTGTTTCTTAATCACTAGTTCTTCATTAAAATCTCGTAAGGCAATTTTTCTACTTTCTTCTCCAAATGTTTCTCGTAGTTCTTTATTTTCAACTAACCTATTTATGGCTTCATATAATTTAGCGGTATTTTTTTTCGGAACTAAAAGCCCATTTACACCATCATGTACCTCTTCACGACACCCCCGTATATTAGTCGCAACTATCGGTTTTTTCATTGCCATTGCTTCAATTACAGAGCGAGGTAATCCTTCACGATAAGATGGGAGAACAAATATATCAACGAGTGATAATAGTTCCGGTATATCTTTACGGAAACCTGTATGAATAAGATAAGGTTGTTTTAGTTTTTCTTTTATCAGCTGAGAAGTATGTTGATCACGTTCACTTTCTAATATATCCCCTATCAATAGTAACTTTATGTTTTTATATTTCTTCCGGAGTTGTTCCATCGTTTCTAATAATTCAATAATCCCTTTTTCTTTCACTAAGCGCCCGATAAAACCGATGACGATATCATCATTACTAAGATAAAGATCTTTTTTATATTGAAGTTGCGTCTCGATAGTTACTTTCTGCGGATTCATATGACTATACACATCGACTCCATTACTAATATGTATAATGCGGTCCTTATTTTGAAATTTATCAGCAATACAAAGGTCATAATCTTCTTTGCTTTGTAATAAAATCCAATCAGTAAACCAACGTCCACAGTATTTTTCAATATAATAAAATAGAGTATATTGCAACCTAGACATATCCTCATGGAAATAAAACCCATGTGCAGTATAAATAATATTTGGAACTCCTGCTAACTTAGCTGCGATTCTTCCTAATACAGCTGCAATTGGTGTATGAACATGAACAATATCGTATTGTTCTGATTTCATTAGTCGAAAAAGAGAAAGTATTGATTTTACATTAGAGAAAGGGTTTAGATTTCGATCTATTTTAATAGGAATCATTCTAAAGCCTTCCTCTTTTAATTTTTGAACTCTCCCTGTATCCGAACAAGCAGTATCGACTGTATATCCTTCCTCCATTGCAGCTCTAATTAATGGTTTTAGTAAAACATCAACAGATAGGTCAATTGCACATACTTGTAATATCTTTTTCGACATGATCATAATCTCCATAATGCAATCTTTTCTGGACATTTGGTATGATCTAAAACACCTTTAATATCTATTACAACCCCTTGACGATGTTTAAGTAGATAATTAAATTGATCCCAATCTTTTTTAACGTATTTCTCATGAGGCACCGCAAGAACGACTGCATCAGCTGGTGATAGCTTTTCATATGGTACTAAGCTAATGTCATATAATTTTTTCGCCTCATTCACATTTGCCATCACATCATTCACTTGTACATTCATACCAAAGTCCTGCAACTCTCGAATCACATCGATGACTTTTGAATTTCGTAAATCAGGAACATTTTCTTTAAATGTCACACCTAGGACTGTTACGGTTGCTCCTTGGATAGGCATATTTTGCTTAATCATTTGTTTAATCAATGATGTTGCAATGAAACTTCCCATCTGATCGTTAATCCGCCGGCCTGCTAAAATAACTTCAGGATGATGGCCAACTTCTTCTGCCTTATGTGTAAGATAATAAGGATCAACACCAATACAATGACCACCAACTAGCCCTGGTGAAAATCCTATGAAATTCCATTTCGTACCTAGATGCCTCTAGTACTTCATTAGTATCAATATCTAAATATCAAAAATAAGTGCTAGTTCATTCATTAAGGCGATATTTACATCTCGTTGCGTATTTTCAATGACTTTCGCAGCTTCTGCCACTTTGATAGAACTTGCTTTATGAATGCCGGCTTCAACTACACTACCATATACATTAGCAATCGTTTCTAACGTATCTTCCGTTTGCCCAGCAACTACTTTTGTAATAGTTGTAAATGTATGCTCTTTATCTCCGGGATTAATACGTTCTGGAGAATAGCCAACAAAAAAGTCTTTTCCTGACTGAAGTTCAGATTGTGTCTCTAAAATGGGAATACATACTTCTTCTGTTGCTCCTGGGTATACAGTTGATTCATAAACAACAATAGTTCCTTTTTGTAAATTTCTCCCACCGTCTCTGATGCTTTCATTAACGCTGTTAGATCTGGTTGTTTACTTTCATTAATTGGCGTAGGAACTGCAACAATGATAAAATCAGCGTCTTGTAACTTTCGTTCATCTGTTGTATAATTTACATCTGCTTTTGCTAATTGTTCGGCTGCTACTTCATTTGTATAATCAATACCTTTTTTTAACGTTTTAATTCGATAAGTGATTAATATCAAAACCGATAACATGTTGTTTCATTCCGAAATGCAACTGCTACTGGTAATCCGACATATCCTAGATCCTACTACTGCAATTTTTCTATTCAAGATCATTTCACCCCGTAGTAATCTATATACCAATCAATAAACTTTCCAACTCCATCTTTTATCGCTGTTTGTGGCTTGAAATTGATATCTTGATATAAATCTTCTACATTTGCATATGTCTGTGGCACATCACCAGCCTGAAGTGGCATAAAGTGTTTTTTCGCCTTCATACCAATCTTTTCCTCGATCGCTGCAATAAAATCCATTAATTTCACCGGGCTATTATTTCCAATGTTATAAACTTTATATGGTGCATAACTAGTTCCCGGATCTGGATGATTGCCATCCCAATTTGGATTTGGTTCTGGTTGTCGTTTAAGTAATCTATAAATACTCTCAATAATATCGTCTATATAAGTAAAATCACGCATCATATTTCCATGATTAAATACCTTTATTGGTTCTCCCTTAATAATTGCTTTCGTAAATAAAAATAATGCCATATCTGGACGACCCCATGGACCATAGACTGTAAAAAATCGAAGCCCGGTTGTTGGTAAACGATAAATGACTATATGTATGAGCCATTAATTCATTTGCCTTTTTTGTAGCTGCATACAGACTAACAGGATGGTCACATTATCATGAACCGAAAAAGGCATGTCGATTTGCTCCATAAACAGAACTAGAGGAAGCATAAATCAAGTGTTCTACTTTATGATGCCGACAAGCTTCTAATATATTAGTAAAGCCAACTATATTTGAATTGATGTAAGCTTGCGGATTTTCTAAGCTATAGCGAACCCCTGCCTGAGCAGCTAAATGAATCACTATCTGAGGCTGATACCTCTTAAAAATATTTTCAATTTCCTCCTGATCTTCTAGGTCAACTTTCACAAAATGAAAATGTTCATTTCGCAATTGTTCTAGTCTTGCATACTTTAATTTTGGATCATAATAATCGTTCATATTATCTATCCCAATTACTTCGATGCCCTCTTTTATCAATCGATTCGATAGATGAAAGCCGATAAAGCCTGCAGAACCAGTGACTAATATTTCACTCATCATATCACCCCAGCTAATGATAAATTATTATACTTCCAAGTAGTTTTTAATAAATCTAAATTTTCCACTCTTTTCTCTCTCAATTTCATTTACGAAAACAAAAACAATCTCCATATTTTTTCCAAGCCTTTTTCGTATTTCTTCTTTCATTATTTGTAGATGTTTTTTTTCATACAATTTTTCGTCAGTGACAAGTTTAACGACAATTTGATCCTCTTTCTTTTGGATATACTGGACATTTTTTATTGATAAAGGAAGTGTTTTCACAACATTAGCCATATGACCAGGTCCAACTTTCCCTCTCTCCCGCGAATATAAAAAATCACTGTTTCTACCAATAATTGCTTTTGTTATTGGCGTATTTATACCGCAGGTACATTTTTCATTAGTAAATTCTAAACAGTCTTCAATCTTATACCTTATTAATGGGGTTCCAAAAGTTGTGAAGCTTGTAACAAGCATTTCACTAACATTTTTATGACTATCTAATTTTTCAAATACACCAGTATCAATATTCAAATGTAAGTTTCCTTCCGGACATTCAGTAATAAATGGCGCTCCTTCTGAGGAAGCATATTGATTTCTAACGACACAATGAAATGCCTTTTCTAGTAATTTTCTATCACTCACTAATAATGTTTCCGCAGTCGGAAAAATAGCAATTGGTTTAAACTTTAGACGTATATCGTTCCTTAAAATATATCTTGCAATTTCACACATTGCAGACGGAACACCATCTAATGAATGTGGTTTAAATTTATTTAAGGCATCAATATAAGCTGGAATATTTTCATTAGATACGTGAAAACATGAAAACAACATCTGACGAAGAGGACGATTATATCTCCAAAAAACTTTTGATTTTTGTTCAACAGGAATCAGATTTCTCCCCGTAAAACTAGCTCTTTTCATTCCTTTATAAACACCATGTAATTCTTTAAAGTAGTCTAGAATAGCCATTCTTTCTTGCATGTCTTGACATGTATAGAGGATATTTAAACTTTTCCCTGTTGTTCCACCGGTAGCGCCTTTAATTGCTTTTTTTCGCTAACAGTTATTATTTGTTTTATATTTGTCCTTAGCTCTTCTTTTGTTGTTATAGGTATTTTGGCTAAGTCTTTGACATTTTTAAGAGGGAGTTTTATATTTTTCATTTTCTTACGGTAAAATTCACTATTGTTATATGCATGTAACAATAGTTTATTTAAGGAATCTAACTGATATTTTTGAAAGTCAAAATTTTTATGATCTCTATTTCTAAGGTATTGCATTTTCTTTTTATAAAATTTTCCGTAACGTTGAAAATATAATATTGAACCATAAGAAGAGATAAGTATATTTTGGATAGTAATCGGTAACTTAGCATAAATCTTTTCGAAATTCATTGACATGCCCCTCCTGTTACAATCTAAATCAAAACTAGTGTTTTATTTCGGCTTGAACAAATTTCTGCAAAAATTTTATTCTTTTATCTTCTAATTTGTCATTATAATAGGATTTGGAATTTTCGAAATTTAATATACTCTGTTCCTCACACTTTTTTTTATTTTTTATTAATTTAATAATTTGTGTAGCTAATTGTTTAGGATTGTTTTTATACACTAAATATTCTTCACTAATTAGCTCTGGTATACCACCAACATTTGTACAAACACAAGGACATCCTCTGTTCATTGCTTCAATCACTGCTCGTGGTAGTCCTTCAGTTAAACTAGGTTGTACATAAATATCTATTTGATCTAACCAATTATTCACTTCTTCTCTTGAGGATAACGACCCAGCAAAAATGATATGTTTCTCTAAGTCATGATTCTTAATTTGCTTGCTGTAATGATTTTTATTCCCATTTCCTAAAATATGATATTCAAAATCATATCCTTTATCTTTTATTATTTTCATCGCATCAATAGCGATGTGAACGCCTTTATATTTTATATCTATATTTGCTATCGTTCCGATTCTTAATTTATTCTTAAAATTTTTTGTCACTTTTAGCCTTTTTTCTAAAACTTCTTGCTTAGTAGGAGATATTTCAACATTTGAGATGTTTTCTTGTTCTCCAAATGATGGATATCGTTCTTGCAAATATTTCTTAGTAACATAAATGGTATATTTACTTTTTCTTACGGTTCTCTTTGTTTTTATGTAGCTAATAGGTGCATAGAGTTTTCCAAGTAATGATCCATAATGCCAATAAGCATTAAAACCACAACCTACAACTTCAATGAGATAAGGAATATTTAATTGTTTTGCAATTGAAACGGTAAGTGTTCCAAGTTCACTAGGCAATCTTGCAATTAAAGCATCTGATTGTTCTAATTGATATCTAATAATTTCGATTGCTTTCCTTTTTTGTGTCATTTTCCCGCGAAGACTACTTAAATTGGGCACCGTTTTGAATTGAACAGAAGGACCACTTGATAATATTAGCTTTTCTAATGGAATATCATCTCCTTGCCCACGCCTGCCTATAACTGTTAACTCACTAAAAACCTTCAAGTACCGTTCCCATACTTTATAAGGGAATCCTCCTAATGAATAAACATGTTCACCGCGTACTATCATTGGAAAATCGTGAACAAAACAAGCTTTCATCTACGTCCCCCCTAGGAATAAATATTCATCACTCTCTTGTTTCTCTTACAGACGATAGGAAAACAATAATAAAAGGGAGTGAAAAATTCTTTGTTAATCCAAAAATAAAGTTATCCAAATCCTGAACTAAAATTAAAAAGCAGCTAATTACTAAAAAAGGATATAATAATAACCTTCCATCATCTGGCCGCAAAAAATAGAGTAAATATCTAATCAAAGCAACATAGACCCCTAGAATAATGAATGTTAATGGCGTGAACAGATAGCCAAAATTTAACATGAACTCGCCTGTTAATCCATAGATCCGCGATGATATGTAATCATATTTATCATAACTACCTTGACCTTTGATAATATCGGTACCTTCCTTAACTTTCGTTGGAATTCTATCAGGCCAAATTTTCTTTGGGATTAAAATCGATATATCTCCCAAATATGATCTTCCAAGAGCTAATTGATAACTATCCGGATAAGCCACCAATTTATAAAGTACGTAAGCCTGAACGTTCGTTCGGGATAAATCATCTAGAAGCACTGTATCTATCCCTCTTCCCGATTTCTCAGATACCTCTAATAAACTCCCTTTATGTTGAATGGCTTTTAAAACATCACTTCCAGCCTTTTTGTAAACGTCATACCCTAAGGCAAAAACGATTAAGATGATGATGCCAAAATAAATAAATTTCCTTGACAGCGGACGAAGCCATAAATGAATGACACCAACCGCCCAAATCATCGCCCACAAAATATTACTTCTACTCCCTCTAAGTCCACCAAAAAAGATTCTGATGATAAAATAGATTAATAAAAAGGAAAATATTAGAAGGATATTTTTTTTATGTTTAGATTTTCGCAATAATAATGCAATAAGAAATAGAAGGATGATTGGAAAACTTTCTGATATGAGAAAAAGAAAACCCTGTCCTTCAAAATCATCTGTTTTTTCAGTGAATGTAGTGATATAGCCAAATATTCCTCCATATCGCGCATAAATAAGTACTTGAGTAGAAAACATAATGATTAAAAGAGGAATAGAAATCCGTAACATTTTTAACGTATTTATTTTCCAATATGATTTGATTTTTTTAGTAGCTAACTTATTAAAGATAAATTTTCTCGTCTTTCTGTATATTATTAAGCCAAGACTATTTATTATGGCCATACCACCTAGCCAGTTTCTCCAGTCATCTGGAGGATCGACATACGTCATACCAAAGTCCCAATAAATCTGTAATAATGGAGCAAGAAAGAAAAAATGAAAACCGAACAATCCAATAAATCCTACAGGATCAAATAAATCAACTTTTTTTCTAATCCAATCTATCGCATCCATGCCAATAATAATGCCGGACATAAGGACTGGAATAGTAAACCAATGAATAAATTCATCAGATAATATAATAAACACTATTACTATAGTAGAATTGATATATATTGATAGAAATATATTTAAGTACCTATCCTTCAAAATGAAAGGTTCTCTTTTTAACTTTGATACATCCTTTGAGACATCCATAAAACACCCTCATATACCTTTTTTAAGTCTTTGTATGCTAATGAGAAACAAAAATAAACTTCCCATTAATTGAAATAAATAGAGAATATTAACAGTAAATGCAGCACCTTCTAGTCCATATTTCGGTATTAATAATAGACCAGATATAATACCTGAAATCGAAGTAATTAAATTAAGGATCGGCTGTGCCTTAAAACTCCTAGCTGCTACCAAAGAAATATTTAAAAAGTTAGTATAGTAACTGATGACAGATCCAATGATAAGGATAAGAAAGATATGATTATATCTTTTATAATTACTGTCGTATACTATTTCTAATAACAGATCGCCAAAAAATATACTGTCGAAATGGCGATAATACCTATGATGGTAGCAATAACAAATAGCATTACATTCATTTTCAAAAATGCTTTTACATCTTTATTGTTGTATTCCCTAGCTAGTTTTGGAGCAGCTACCATGCTAAGGGGTCTAATAACTAGATTTCCAGCTACCAAAATATATGATATTGCTGCAAAATAACCTAAATCCTCTAATCCATTAAAGTATTCCAATAAATACCTAGGAATATTTATATTAAATGAATTTAACAAAGAAACAATTCCTAATGGTAGAGCTAACCACCACAATCTTTTAATTGTCCAATTGAATACTGGTCGAATCTCTGTATATTTTTTTACAATCTTTAAATCATAATAAATGAATCTTAAAAACCATACTAAAATTAAGCCAATTAGAGAAATAAATAACGTTTCGGATAGATACAATAATATGACTACTACAGTAATAGACAAGAAGCCTTTTAATGCTTGGGACTTACCTTCATGATCCATTTGTTCATTTTTTTGGAAGATACCATATGTTAAATCACTGAGAGACTCAATTACTTTTGATATTCCAACTAATAAAATAATTAAGCCAGTATGCATCTCGTATGGGCCAAAAGTGATAATGAAAAGGATAATTATCATTGAAAGGGACTGAAAAAATAACCTTGCTCCGAAATACTCGCCGAATGTGAATGCTGAATGAGTATCTGTAGCAATAATACTTCTAAATTGTAAGTTGAAAAATAACACTATAGGTGCTGTTATGGCTAGTCCTAGTGAAAATAGTCCAACCATTTTTACGTTTCCTAATTTAGCAATCGAAACTATTATTATCCACTGTGATAACGCATATATTACATTTCCAAAAAATGTCCAAAGAAAATTACTTCTAAATGATAAACTGTCTTTCATATGTTTTTTTCCATTCATAAAAGGTATTTTCGATAAGCTTTTCATAAATTTTTCACTAGTAAAGGTCTTTTTTTATTGACCTTTTCCGGTTCTTTTTTATTAGCAATTTCAATTAATGTCTTCTTTAATTCATTCCCATCCATAGTTGGAAGTTGTTGCATCAACTGATAGAGGTATTCTTTATCAAGCGGTTTTGCTTTCCCAATGTGCACGTTAGGAAAGACTTTATTTTTTTGTATTTCATCCTTATTTAATAACTCTTCAAACATTTTCTCTCCTGGACGAATGCCAGTAAAGACAATCTTAATTTCATCTTCTGTATAACCGGAAAGTTTAATTAAATTACGCGCCAAATCAAGTATTTTTACAGGTTCACCCATATCAAGCACAAAAACTTCTCCACCCTGCGCTAATACACCGGCTTGAATAACAAGTCTAGATGCTTCTGGAATCGTCATAAAATAGCTCGTCATCTCCGGATGAGTAACAGTCACTGGACCTCCGGCTTGAATTTGCTTTTTAAATAGCGGAATAACACTTCCACGACTTCCAAGAACATTTCCGAAACGAACTGCAACAAATATGGTACTGCTTTCCTTAGCCATATTTTGAATAATCATTTCAGCTAAACGTTTGGTTGCACCCATGACATTTGGTGGATTAACCGCTTTATCAGTTGAAACTAATACAAATTTTTCTACACTAAATGTCTCTGCTGCTTCCGCGACATTCTTAGTCCCAAAAATATTGTTATTAACAGCCGCACGTGGATTTTCTTCCATTAATGGAACATGCTTATGAGCAGCAGCATGATAAACAACATCGGGACGATGCTCGTCCATTATTTCGAATACTCTTTTACGATCCTGAATATCTGCAATAACAGGTACAATGTCAATATCATCCATATATTGTTTTTCCAACTCCATATGAATGTTGTAAATACTATATTCACCATGGCCTAATAAAATAATACGCTTAGGCATAAAGTTGCATACTTGTCGACAAATTTCTGAACCTATTGAACCTCCTGCACCTGTTACAAGTATTACTTTTCCCTTGATTTTTTTGGAAATACCTGATATATCTAGTTCTATTGGCCTACGCCCAAGCAAATCTTCCACTTCAACATCTCTAATTTCAGTTACAGAAAGTTTCCCTGTTATTATGTCTTCTAGCTTCGGTATTATTTTTGTTTTTGCATTTGTTTTTACACATAGTTGATAAATCCGATTAAACTCTGCTTTTATTTAATGAAGGAATAGCAATAATAATATTATCTATTTTAAGCTGATCAACTAGTTTCAGAATATCCGTTAGTTCTTCCTTCAACTGTGAGTCCGTAAATTTGTAATTGGCATTTATTCATATTGTCATCAACGAAGGCAACGGGCTCAATCTTAATTTTATTATTAGATAATAGTTGGCGCACAAACATTGTCCCTGCGAGCCAGCTCCTACTATCAGTGCTCTCTTGTTATGATCATTTGATTTTATCAGTCGATTTCGGGATAACCGCCAAGAAAAACGTGAACCACCAATTAAAATAATATGGAACATCCATGTTATAGCTAATACTCTGACATACACTGTTTGCGAAATAATAAATTGCATAAAAGCCGTAACAATTATCATTAATGTTACTGCATTTATTATCGCAACTACCTCACCTACACTAGCATACTCCCATATTTTATGATATAGCTGGTAAAAAAACGCAAAAAAGTGATAACAAAGTAGCAGGATAATCGCACTAATTAGTAATAGCTTGTCCGTAAAAATATTTTGGTCTGGATAAATCATGACAAAGCTGGCATAAATCGAAAAAATAACAATGAGAGAATCTAAAAGCACGAGTAATGCTACTCTCTTTTTGATAGTTCAATAGTCCTCCCTCCTTCCCAGAAATACGTATAAGCGCAACTCTCTTTTTCCAGACCAGCTATTACTGTCGTTTTATACTTGACCTTTTAGTAAAATGATAGACACATTTCTAGATCTTTAATGCGATATTTTACTTCTTGTTAGTGGTATGATCTTTTAGTTTAATCTCTTCCTCCTTTTCTCTTTTTTATAAAAATACAATTTAATACATAAAAATGATTTTTATTAACATATATTGTAACATTTTCCTTTAAATTGTCAATAATGTCAGGGAGATAATTTTTATTAAGATGTAAGATGTAGTGGTAAAATGTCTAGTGATGGATTTAGGAATATTATGAATCTATGCATAATTCTGTGTATTGTTATGCCAAGCTCTCATGGTATTGTTTAAGTTTAATTTTTTATTCTCGCTCCAAAACTTTTCATCGTAAAAGTCTCTTATTCTTTATAATGAGAGATCTCTTTTCATCGTTTCTTATCTTGACATTTCTAAATGAATCCGAAAAACTTTTTCTTCTTTTTTATATATTTAGGGGGGGCTTTCATCACGTATTCACCTCCTATTAATAGCTCCGCATTCTTAGTAAAGTAATTGGCAGCTTTATTCCCATATTTTTTATCTAAAAAATCATATGCTATTTCCATCTTAAAATCTCGCGATGTTACATTATGTGCATCAGAAGCGATGAAATGGGCTAAATTTGCCTCAATTAATTGGCGGGTAAAGGATTGGATTTTTTTGCCAAAATAACCAACTAAGCTACTAGCTGTAATTTGCGTGAATGCTCCATTTCTCACCAATTGATAGAGGAGTTCAGGTTGTTTAATAAATGCAACATTTCTCTCTGGATGAACGATGATGGGATGGAGACCTTTTAATTGAATATCGAATAACAATTGTTCCGTATATAATGGAATCAAACGTGGTGGAAATTCAATAAATATATAGGAGGAATTTCCTGTTAATGGTAGTATTTCACCTTTTTCATAATCAGTAACTATCTCCCCATATAGACGGATTTCTTGTCCAGGTAATACACGGAGTGGGATATTTTCTTTTGTTATATATGTATTAAGCTTGTCCACTTTTTGGATAATATTTGCTTTTTTGTTTTCAAATACACCGTCTTTATGATGAGGGGTTGCAATTATCGTGTGAATACCTTCTCGTACAGCTTGTTGAGCCATTTCCATGCTATCAGTCAAAGTTTTCGCACCATCATCGATTCCAGGTAATATATGGCAATGGATATCAATCACTGAACTCTCCTCCTCACTTATTTTCAAACTATTACTACCATCCAGTTCATACAAGCGAAACATATTATTAAATTAATTTTTATTCAACCCCGTAATAATGATAATAATTTTCGTTAAGCATTTTTTTGTTGTTTAATATAACGCCAAGCAATTTCGTTTTTGTTGCTGCTATTAATTCTTTTGTTTTTATCGCTTCTTCCATATCGGTCTTACCACTGGAAACGACTAAGACAGTTCCATCACATTTATCTGCTAGTACTTGGGCATCTGTTACTGCTAACACAGGTGGCGTATCGAAAATAACTAGATCATACAGTTCATACGCATCAGTAAAAAAATTCATCATTGCCTGTGAACTAAGCATTTCTGCTGGATTGGGCGGAATTGGCCCACATGTCAAAATGTCAAGGTTTTTCACCTTTGATTGCTGCACTGCTTTTTTTAATGGTGCTTTACCTGTCATTACCGTAGTTAGTCCAGACGCATTTACGAGATGAAATGTATAGTGAATAGTCGGTCGACGCATATCTGCATCAACTAATAATACTCGCTTTTTTTGTTGCGCATAGACAATTGCTAAATTAGCTGCGGTCGTTGATTTCCCTTCGACAGGTCCTGCTGATGTTACCAATAAAGAGCGCAACTCTCGATCAACTAAAGAGAAATTAATATTCGTTCGAATTGTCCGATACTGTTCAGCAATCGGTGATTTCGGGTTCGTATGTGCAATTAATTTTCTTTCCGTTTTTTGAAATGGAGTTTTTTTATGAGCCACTTCTTTCACCTCTACACATGAGTATTCTGTTGTTGTCCCGCTTTCGTCCCCTTCATATCCTCTTCTACTATTTCAGCAACTACACCTAAAATAGGAAGATCAAGTTTATTTTTTATATCTTTTTCTGTTTTAATCGTGTTATCTAAGTACTCAAGGAGGAAGACAAGACCGAAACTTGCCATTAAACCTAAGACAAATGCAATCGCAATATTAACCAATGGTTTTGGCTTCACTGGAGATTGATTTTCTTCGACTACTGCTTTTGCAAGTATGCTGACATTATCAACATTCATAATATCAACTATTTTATTTTCGAAGACTTCGGCAGTTTTATTCACTATTTTAGTAGCTTGATTAGGATCAGTATCTTTCACTGATAGATTCACTATTTGAGAGTCTTGTTCATTTTGAACCGTAATTTTATCCTGAAGTTCACTAACAGTTAAATTAAGCTTCAGATCCTTTATTACTTTCTCAAGGATTGCTGGACTCATAATAATCACATTATATGTATTAATTAATTGTAAATCGGCTTGAATATCAATTGAATCATATTCTGGTTTTTTCTCTTTTTCTTGATTGACTAGCAATTGTGTAGACGCTTCATAAACAGGTGTTAGCACAAAAAAACTCACAATCCCACTTACTAAAACAGCAGAGATAGTAATCAATAAAATGAGACCGAGTCTTTTTCGCAAAACTAAAAATAATTCTTTTAAACCAATTGACTCTTCCATACTTTCCTCCTAAACAAATAAGGAATTTTTGTTATGTGATACTATATATATTCTGTTCACCAATTTCCTTTTATCAGTTATTTATGGAAATAATGTCACAAATACTATAATACGACATTTATTTGAAAATAAAAAGAACATTTTGTGAATTTTTGGTGAACAGACATAAAATAGCCAATTTTTCATCGATATGAAAATGATAAAGATTATCATTCATTTTATAATAGATGGGGAAAATATTGACCAAGTTCTGCTACAAGATCAATAGGATCAAAACTAAAACATAGATAAAACAGAGGATTTTTAGAAAAGAATAACATGCAGTAAACAGCGAAAATTAGAGACTGGAATCCAAATAGAATGTTGGAATAAAAAAATGCGCCACTTGGGCGCATTTTTTATTCCATTTAATTTTTCTCTCCGACATATTTTTCATTTGCCTTAATCTTTGCGATTTCCGTTACGATCGATTGCTCTTCAGCTTCGGTAATATCTTCTTCATATTTCATAAAACCCATGCCAGCAACCGCACCGAAAATTAATAAATATGGAACCAATTCTTGCACAATTTTTTTCACTTACATCTCCTCCAGCAAAATTTAAAATTATCTTCCTGTATCCCAAGTACCATTCCGACGACTATCTGAGCCACCAAATATGATTTGCTTTTCTTTATTTATACCTAATGCTTGTACACCACCAAAGTAAGAAGGTGAATTCCGAATATTAATATAATATCCTCGATCTTCAAGACGTTTGCGTGTTTCCTCTGGAAAACCTTCTTCCATATAAATATCATCTTCTTCTATATAAAAGCGCGGCGAATCAATCGCTTCCTGCATATCCATTCCAAGGAGGATATTTTTCACAAGTACTTCGGTTAATACACTTGGAATTCTTTTACCACCCGGAGAGCCGATACCAATTACTTCTTCCTCGTTTACGAGAATTGTTGGACTAGTGAAACTTCGGGCTCTTTTTCCACCTTCAACTACATTAGGAGAAGCTTCTCTCGTACTAAAGTTCGCCATAGAGTTATTCAAAAAGAAGCCGTTGATATAATCGCCTGAGCCAAAAAAATTACTTAACGTATTCGTTGTCGACACAACCATTCCATCATTGTCGATTACAACGAAATGAGTCGTATTATCATAGTCTTTTTTCTCAGCAGGTGAATCGTATATATTTGAAATAATGGAGATTTCATCCAGATCTATTTCTTGGGCAAGACCTTTAATATATGTTTCTGATAGCATTGTCTCTAGCGGGCTTTGGTAAAATTTAGGATCAGCAATATTTCTTTGGCGATCTTGATACGTACTTTTTAACACTTCACCTATGATATGGACATAGTCTGCTTCTCTCATCTGGTCATCTTTCAGCAACCATTCAAAAGATTCAGCCATGCTGAGTGCTTGAATAAGTGTTGCTCCCGATAATGGTGGTGGCGAGCTATAAACGTCATATCCAGCAAAAGTCCCTTTTACTGCATCTGATACAACAACTGAATAAGATTGTAAGTCTTTCATTTTAATCGTACCAACATGATCAACAAGTTCTTCGGCAATTTTCCCTTCATAAAAAGCTTTTGAACCTTCTTTTTGAATTGCTTCTAAAGTGTCAGCTAATGCTTCTTGTTTTAATACTTTCCCTGCTTTAATAGGTCTTCCATTTGGATAAAAGTGTGGAAGTCTATTAGTAGATAACCTATATGAGGCACTACTTAACCGTTCGGACAAGTATTTATTCACTTTAAAACCTTCTCTTGCTAATCGAATCGAAGGGTCTATTAAATCTTCTAATGGCATGGTTCCATAGTCTTCGTGTACCTTTTCCATGCCTTTGACAAATCCAGGGGTTCCCATCTCATTACGCGGAATCCTCCCTGATAACGGTGCAGTTTCCTTATATTGATAACTGACAACTCCGTCCCCATCTCCCGTATGAATAAGCATATTTCCTCCGCCACCAATTCCAGAAGAAAATGGTTCTACTACAGTGAGAGCGTACGATACGGCAATGGCAGCATCCACAGCATTCCCACCATTTTCAAGAATATCTATACCTACTTGAACTGCGAGCGGATCACTAGCACTAACACCATATTTACCATCTTTGTTGATAGAAGGTCTTATTTTATCTATGAAACTGCCGGTTTCAGTTGCATGATCTGATTTATTTTGATTCATGACCAATAGTCCAATAAACAGTAAGAGTACTAGTATGATGTATGTAGATGATTTTTGAAACATCAGTGGTTCTCCTTCAAAGTATTTGAGTGATTTTAACTCAAATACTAGTTTCCCACTTTCCACTTGCCAATTCAAGTGTCAATTCATTTTTTACTTTTAATTCTAAATTTTCCACGTTGGATAGATTTTTGTAAGTAAACTGGAATGATGACTATGGACTTCATTAACACCGATGTTTCTTTATGAATAATCATGACTACTAGTACTTCTCCCTACGGCTCATAACCAGATGTAGCTGAATATGATTTGTTTGTTACCTTGACTAATACTTTTTTCTAAATCAATATGGTTGAAAATCGAGAAAGCGCCAATGACAGTATACTTTTTAGGATTACACCATTATCAACCCCTTTACTGCTTTCCTTCGGTTGATGACTTTCTACGACACTTATTGAATCTGGTTGAGTTGATCTGAATAATCTAACTCAAATACTAGTTTTCCATTTTTCTCTTTCCACTCTAAGTTTTCACTTGATTTTGTTAACTGTTGAATGATTTTTTTACGTTGCATATATCCTGATTTGCCAAGTGGAACTGGTTGTCCTTCCCGAATGTTCATCGGCAACACTTCAAATCGGGCTGTTCCATCTTTTTGGAAAATCATTTGAGCTAGTGCACTGTGACGTGTCCGTGACCAACCTTGGTCAAATACAAAGTTACCTAAGCTATAAAAAATGACTGTATCATTATAGACATCGACCGATGAAATAACGTGTGGATGATGTCCAATAATGACATCGGCACCAGCTTCTGATAATGCTTCGGCTAATTTATTTAACGCGGTTGCGGATTTGCATCATATTCAATTCCCCAATGCATATGCACCATAACAAAATCAGCTTGTTTTTTCGCCTTCGCAACCATCGGTAACATGATCGTTGGGTCAGTCGTTAATACGCCTGAACTACCTGGTGTGACTGCAAATTCTTTTCCGTATATATCAGTAAAACCTAAAGTTGCAATCTTAAATCCGTTGACTTCTTGAATAGAAATATTGTTGCGCGCATCAATGTAAATTCTCACCATATCCGACTAAGTCTAAATTCTCCTGTTGAAAAGCTCTTTTTGTGTCTAGTAAGCCGTTCTCATAGTAATCCATTGCGTGATTATTTGCGAAGTTTAAAACAGTAAAATTCATTTTTTGTAGTGTTGAAACAATTTCTCGATCAGCTTGAAAATAAATAGATTTTTCTGCAGCTTCATAGTCATCTTGCAGCGTAACTGGGCTTTCTAAGTTCCCTGTCACATAGTCGGATGATTGTAAAAATGGTTCTACATATTTGAATGGATAGTCGATAACCATATCTATCTGTTACTTTTTCAATATATCTTTCCGTCATGATATCCCCAACAAATGCCGCTTTAAATAGTTTTTCTTTTTCGTTTGCAACTGTTGGAATACTAGGTCGGTAAAAGTTACTAAATATGACCATAAACAGAAAGAGGGATGGGTAAAACAATAAATACATGTTTAAGAGTGTTTTTTTTATGACGTTTTATTGTTTTTAATAGTTTTTCCTGAAAGTTTAGTTTTCTTTCCTTTACATTGTTTTCTTTTTACTCATTCGTGGCGCTCCTTACTATGTATTTGGGCAATAAAGCCCAAATAATAGTTTGCCACGTATCCATCTCCGAATTAAGCCTCGTTCCATCTATTACCAAACAGTTGAATGAGTTTATATTTTTTTAGGGGATGAGCATGGAATACTGCATATCGCAAAATCCAGCTCTATTGTAGTGTTTCAACGGTTTTTGTTATTCGTCTACATTTGAACGATTAGAGTTAGTATTATTTCCCCTCGGGATTCCCATCATGATTCATTTCGGGATTTCCCTCTGGATTTGCATCGGGATTAACCTCCGGATCTCCGTCAGGATTTCCTCTGGACTTCTTGAGGTATTCATTTTAAGGTTTTTCTTTATTCTCAGTACTCTCTTTTTCTTTTAGTTTATTTGCGTAATCTAATCAAATACTAGTTTTCCATTTTCTTCTTTCCACTCTAAGTTTTCACTTGATTTTGTTAACTGTTGAATGATTTTTTTACGTTGCATATATCCTGATTTGCCAAGTGGAACTGGTTGTCCTTCCCGAATGTTCATCGGCAACACTTCAAATCGGGCTGTTCCATCTTTTTGGAAAATCATTTGAGCTAGTGCACTGTGACGTGTCCGTGACCAACCTTGGTCAAATACAAAGTTACCTAAGCTATAAAAAATGACTGTATCATTATAGACATCGACCGATGAAATAACGTGTGGATGATGTCCAATAATGACATCGGCACCAGCTTCTGATAATGCTTCGGCTAATTTCTTTTGACGCGGTTGCGGATTTGCATCATATTCAATTCCCCAATGCATATGCACCATAACAAAATCAGCTTGTTTTTTCGCCTTCGCAACCATCGGTAACATGATCGATGGGTCAGCCGTTAAAACCCCGGGTTTGCTTCTTTGGACAGGAAATTCTTTACCATAAATATCAGTAAAACCTAAAGTTGCAATTTTAAAGCCGTTTACATCCTGGATTGAGATATTGTTACGTGCCTCTTGCAAGTTTTCACCATAGCCAACTAAATCTAGATTTTCCTGTTCGAAAGCTTTTTTCGTATCGAGAATACCTTGTTCGGTGAAATCCATCGCATGGTTATTGGCAACGGTTAATGCGGAAAAGTTCATTTTCTTTAATGCCGTAACTGAATCACGATCTGTGTTTAAGTGAATAAATTTATCTGCTTTCACATACTCATCTTCATTTCCATCTGTTACAGCAGCTTCAAAGTTTCCGGTCACATAATCAGATGACCTAAAGAATGGCTCTGCATACTTAAATGGATATTCTTTTCCATGACGATCGGTTACTTTTTCAACGTTTCTTCCCATCATAATATCCCCAACAAAAGATGCTGTAAAGAGATCGTCATTATCTGTTGCGACTGTTGGTACAGCCGGTTTATAGAATACACCGAATATAATCATAAACAATAAGAAGAAAGGAAAAGCAATCAATACATGTTTTAAAGTTTTTTTCTTATGGCGCTTGACAGATTTAAGTAGTTTTTCTTGAAAGTTTAAGTTTTTTTCCTTCAATATACCCACCCTAGAACAAATAGTATATATTCATAATGATAAATGTGACACCACTAAGCAGTAATGTACTACCTAATGTAAATGGAAGTCCTTGTTTTTGGATTGTATTTGCAATTAATCCTGGAACAATAACTCCGATGCCGCGGAATTCATAAATTTCAAATGGCATAATCGGATAGAAAAAGTCAAAAACGAGCTTTAGGCAGCTATTCCTGTTGTTAACATTGCCGCGAATTTTCGTCTTCCGTATAAAATAGTAAATCGTGAAAATACATGAGTAACAATCAAATAGGTTAATATACTAATAACTAACACCATTGCTATAAAGATAGGTTGATCAAATATTAAGGCTAAATATCCTGGAACAACTAGTCCTGCAGGTAATATTCCAGTTTTCTCAGCAAATAATAAACTAACTAATACTCCTAAAACGAGTGCAATATATAAGTCTGATCCAAACATGAACGATTGCCTCCTAATCAGCTACCAACTTTTTTCCTTTTTTATTTTCTACTAATTACTAACCAGCTAATTTTTTCACTCGATAACTTTGCAGCGCTTCGATGAGCGGTTCTCCAGATCCGTGAATGTTTCCAACCCCATAAATAACACGATTGCTTAGCTTACCTTCCAATACTTCAAGTATTTGTTCTGTACTTTTATTTTCAAGGTTATGAAGTTCGTTTGCTTTTATTAATCCTTCATTATAGGCATCAACAATAGGAGATGTTGTTTCACCAATCAGGACTAAGTCGCCTATTCCATCGATATATGGAAGGACATCTCTCGCAAACTGTTGCGTACGGTCGACTCGGTCCGCACGACAGTTCATAATAACACTGATTGGTCAACAGGATATCCTAGTTCTGTTACTCTCTCCCAATATATTTAGCGTTGATGTAGCATCATTTGCTGCAAATCCATTGACAAAATATCCTGGTGACTGCTCGTCCACCAATGGAAGAATCTTCATCGCTCCAGGGTCTGGATGAGCATTTAACATCCCTTGTTTAGCTGTTTTTTCGTCTATGCCTAATGCTTCTGCAACAGCTAATGCTAAAGAAGCATTGTCTGGGAAAACCATAAATTCAAACTGACGGAGGAACTCCTCAGATATTTTAGAGTTATCAGCGACTATCAATTTTGTATTTCGCTTATCTGCCTCTGCTCTAAAGAAATCAACATATGGACTCTCATTGATAATTAAATGTCCATTATATGGAATAGTAGCTAAAAAGGCTTCCGCGATTTCATCAAGTGTCGGTCCCATCACATCCATATGGTCTTCTAAAACATTAACAATCACACCGATATTTGCTTGCAATAAATCTTCTTGAAAGATGATTTGGTAGTCTGGATTAACAGCCATACACTCACTAACTAGTGCGTCTGCCTCTAAATCTACCACTTCTTTAATGACTTCTTTTTGCTCACCAATATTTGGGCCTTGTGGTTTACGCTTAATTGGATTTTCTTCTTTTCTGTCCCAATAAATCATACGGGCATCTGTTCCAGTTGTTTTACCAACTGTTTTATAACCAGCTTCTTTTAAAATGCCAGTTATTAATCTAGTAACTGTTGATTTTCCTCTGATGCCATTTACGTTAATTCTAATTGGAATTGCGTCAATGTTTTTTTGATGACGCTTTTTCTCAAAAACCCCAATTAAAAATACTATGATCATGGAAATCACGATCAACGTCATACTTTTTTTCACTCCTTTTTCTTTGTCTTTCGTTTCAGTACTACATGTTCGTTTTGTTATGTAACTGGTATTTGACTAAGACGACATAGCGATTGTGTTCTTGCCACTATCCTTTAAGCGACAAAAACGTACAAAGTGTACCTTCCTATCATTTATTTCCCGACACGGTCTTTTAAAAAAAGATCGAGTTCGAGTTGAAAGGTTACCCCCATTTCAATCTAGATGTCGTTATCCTTGAGTAAATGTTTGTAAAACATAGCATTTGCTCAGGATAGATATACTAAATATACATCTTTTTGCAAGTAGATATATAAAATATACATCTTTTTGCAAGTAGATATATAAAATATACATCTTTTTACTGGTAAAAGTATATAAAATATACATCTTTTTGCAAGTAGATAGATATATATTTAATATATCTTATTACAAATACTATCACACTAAATATTGGGTGGGAAGAATAAATTATGAACTTTTTGTAAAATAACAGATATTCATGTATTTTTTCCTATAAAATTCACTATTTTTCTTCTATTTGTTCATATTTCCATTTGTGAAATATTTTTTTAAATAAATTATAATATATTTAAATAAAAATTTTATTGCAATGATAGTGAAATTTCTAATCTACTCTTTCTCTATTTTTTTATCTTCAGCAAACCATAAGACTATTTACAATCAGATTGACAACTCCTCTCTATTTCATCTCCTCATTCCTTCGTATATTATGGCATACTTGTATTAACTTCATATTAAAATAATGTGAAATCTTATGTAAAAAAGTTACCTTTTATTGTAATAAAAAACTTAAAACTTCATTATATGTCATATATTTCATATTGATAGATCGTTGTTTATTTTCATAGAGGAATGCTGCTAGGACTTAATTAAAAACAGTAAAACCACCTTTCGCGCGCGAAAGGTGGTTTTGCTCGTTGGCATCCAACCAATTTTCTAGGACATATGGACATCCCTAGCTTCACATACTTGAATACATGTCTGACCGCCGTATCATTAAATTCCTGCCCAAACATCCTTTGCGTATTTCCCATCCTTTTCAAGGTCGGTTAACCATTCACTAGCTTCTTCTTCACTTACCTCATGAACTTTTTGATAAGCATCTTTTAATGTTCTTTCTACGTCAGGAGCCATTCGACTTCCATCTCCACATATATAAAGTTTTCCACCCTGATCTAATAGTTCAATAATTTTTTGTGACTGTTTCATCATCAAATGCTGTACATACGTTTTCTCTACCCCTTCTTTTCGGGAGTATGCTACATGTATATTTACAATCCCCTCTTCTTCAAATTGCGCCATTTCCTCTCGGTAAAGGTGATCTAATTCATTGCGACAACCAAAATATAAATGTGCTTCACCAAGATTGATACCTTTTTTCTTAAGTGCATGACGTGCCTGTAAAAACCCTCTAAATGGGGCAACTCCTGTTCCTGGACCTACCATAATAATCGGTGTTTCTGGATTTTCTGGAAGTTGAAATCCTGAATCTGGTGTGCTGACGAACATCGCAATCGGATCTTCCACCTCACGCTTTGCTAAATAATTCGATGCTACTCCACGATACTCGCCACGACCACTTTTGGCAGGACCACGAACAACAGCAACGGTAAGACTAACTCGATCTTTTTGTCTCTTCGGTGAGCTAGAAATAGAATAATATCGCGGCTTTAGAGCTGGAAGTAATTCTATAAACCGTTCGAATGGCAATTCACAGGCTGGGATATTGTTCCAACAGATCGAGCATCGTGAGTCGTTTCTCTAACACTTCTTTTTGATAAATTTCTTCCTCAAGTAGAGACTCCAACTCTTTTTTATGTGGAGGACATGAAGTATATGAAGCCAGTTCACGAAGCTGAGCACGTGTAGCTGCTTCTTGAAGTTCCACACTATGACTAAGCAAATTGTGCACGCTAATCGGTTGATCGAGTGGCAAATGAGCAGCACTCCGTCCGCTTGCACTTATGATAATATGATCTCTTCCATTTAGATCGTATCGTTTAAGTACACGTTCAACCATCTTGGAATTATTTTCGGGAAGAACTCCTAGATGATCTCCTTCTTGGTAAGCAATTCCTTCTGGTAATGCAATTTCGAGATGCCGTGTGCTTCGTCCACTACCTTCCGCTTGTAGTTCACGGTTTTCTTCGACAGTAGCAAGACTTGCTTCATAAGTGTCTGCAATCGGAGTACCAACTAATCCACTGACAAATTGCATACTTAATGTGCTTCGCTCTTTTTGCGGAATGGCATCACTTTCTAGGCCTATAGCTTGGAAGACTTCGGGCCATAGGTTGTCATTCCATTCCTCAACTTGCATTTCAAAATCACCGCTAGCATCGGCTTCTCCACGATCTACAAGCCGCTCTGCACCTTTAGAAGCAAGCTGTTCATCGATAAAGCGTGGAATCTTCTGATAGGTGCTCGTCCAATTGTGGTCACCACATCCAAAAACAGCAAAGCGAACACCTTTTAATTCACTAGCTTCTACCCCTTCAAGCCAATGTACGAATTTTCGAGCATTACTTGGCGGGTTCCCATTATAAGAAGCCGTCACAATAAAGACCACTCCTTCTGTCGGTATTTTACCTACATAATCGTTCAATGGAGCGACTTTACTACTAAATCCTAAATGGCGGGCGGTATCCGCAAGTTCTCTCGCAATTCCCTCAGCAGTACCCATATTCGATCCATAGAGTACGAGGAGTGGAGTGTTATGAAAGTCTACCGCTGATACAGCTGTTTGTTCAGCTTTTTTCTCCTTTTCCTTATTTACTGTCGAGAAAGTGAAAAGTGATTGCCCATCACGAGGTCGAACTTTTATCGTAAAATCTTCTGGTTTGAGTGTGAGTGATTCCCTTATTTTTAATTGATAATTATTATGATCAATCAACTCAAAATGCTTGAGTAACATTCCTAGTACAAGTGTCGCTTCTTGTAGTGCAAATTGTTGTCCAATACAAGCTCTCTGACCATTTCCGAAAGGTTTATATGCATGAAGTGGAATTTTACTAGGATCTTTAAATCGTTCCGGTCGAAATTCCTCAACATCATCTCCCCAAACGGATGGATCCCGATGAAGCATAGGAATAAGAATGTTTACACTGTTTCCTTTTTTCATCGGGTATTTACCTACTAGCTTTGTATCCTCCTTCGCATATACAGAGAAAGCGGGAGCTGTCGGCCATAATCGGAGAGACTCGTTTAAAATCATCCGAACGTACTTCAATTGCCGAACTTGTTCATAACTAGGAACAGGATCCGTTAAAACCCGATCTACTTCTTCATAAGCCTTTTCAAGCTTATCTTGGTTTTTTAACAAATAATATAACGTAAAAGACAACAAACCACTTGTTGTTTCATGACCGGCAATGAGAAATGTAATGATTTGATACCTTATGTTTTCATCGTCAAGACCCTCACCCGTCTCAGGGTCTTTCCCTCTCAACATATGTGCTAGCAAATCTTCCTCCCCTTGATTGCCATGTGCTCTTCGTTCTGCAATGATTTTATCTACTAGGGAGAACATCACTTGTATATCATGTCTAAACTGACGTTTCGTAATAATTAAGAGCTTATCTTGAATATTTAAGCGTTGTAACTGGTTCATCGCTTCACTCAATGCGCGAACCATGCTTGTAATAAAAGGGTGTGACTTTTCTCGATAAAAGCTATTGAATCGATAATTAAAGCCACACAAACCAATTGTGTCAAGTGTTAAGCGGGTCATATCATCAGTAACATTAATACTCTCATCAGGGTTTAGGCGTGCCCATTTTTGAATCAGTTGACTTGCAATATCAAGCATCATCTCATGATATCCTCGCATCGCCGTTTGACTAAAACTTGGAAGTAAAATATTGTGTGCCTTTTTCCAATTAGGCTCTTCAGTTTCACTCGTAAACAAACCATCTCCTGCAAATGCTCGCACATTTTGGAGGGGTTCCCACACATTTTTATCAAACCGCGATTCATCACAAGCATCAGCTACCAATTCATAACCTGATAGGTAAACCATCTCTCTTCCAGGCATTTCTAATCGTACGATCGGACCATATTCATCTGCAATCTTCATAATGGATTGAACTGGACTTTCCGCATCAATTAACGGAAGATTGCCGAGCGGTCCAAATACTTTTGGTTGTGGAATATTTGTCATGAAAAATCTCCTCCAGAAATATTACCTACGGAATTTTTACCGAATATGTAATATATTATGGACTTCACGATTGGTAATTATGCGAAGAGAGCGAGCAATGTTTTGCTTACCTTAGCTGTGGGATAAACTACATCATTAAAGTTTGATCCAATTTTAAGCAGTGGCGTTTCTTTATGTTAAAAAGGGGCAGCTTAGCATCGGCTTTATCAGTTGATGCGCGAACCCCTTTCTCTAAATGTTGTTAGATGTAATTTGTTTCGTAGATAAGTTCAATCTTGTTTTCTTTCAATACCGACTGAAATATATTTCACTTCTAGGTATTCCTCGATGCCGTGATAACCACCTTCTCGACCGATCCCGCTTTGTTTAAATCCACCGAATGGAGCTTGTGGGGTTGATGGTAGCACCATCATTTAATCCGACAATACCATATTCAAGTGCTTCAGAAATCCGAATACCACGACTTATATTTTCCGTAAAGACATATGCGGCTAAACCATAAACAGAATCATTTGCCCGTGCAATCACTTCTTCTTCTGTTTTAAAGGAAGTAACGGGAGCAAGAGGACCGAATGTTTCTTCATACATGCATGCCATTGTGTCTTTTACATTTGATAAGACAGTCGGCTCCATAAATAATCCTTCTGTTCGTTTACCTCCTGTCTCCACTTTCGCACCTTGTTTCTCTGCATCTTCGATTTGTTTCTGGACTTTCCTTACCGCATCTTCATTGATCAGCGGTCCTATTTCTATTCCTTCTTCAAGTCCATTCCCCACCTTCAATGTTTCTACTTTCGGAATTAATTTTTCAATAAAGGTTTCATAAATTGATTCATGGACATATATTCGGTTTGAACAGACACATGTTTGGCCAGCATTGCGGAATTTAGCAGCGATCACACCATCTACTGCTTTTTCAAGATCAGCATCATCCATAATGATGACAGGTGCATGTCCACCAAGTTCCAAAGAAACTTTTTTCACTGTGTCGGCAGAAGCTCTCATTAATAGTTTTCCCACTTTCGTTGAACCAGTAAACGTTAATTTACGCACACGTTGATCAGCTAACCAAACATCACCAATCTCTTCAGGATTACCCGTAACAAAGTTTAGAACGCCTTTTGGTATGCCTGCTTGATCAGCTAGTTCTGCTAATTTTAGTGCTGTAAGTGGTGTTTGCTCCGCCGGCTTAACAATTGCAGTACATCCAGCAGCAAGTGCTGGCGCTATTTTTCTAGTAATCATTGCCGCCGGAAAGTTCCAAGGTGTTATAGCTGCAATGACACCTACAGGTTGCTTGTGTACAAATAGCCGTTTGTTTCTTTGTGTTGCAGGAATTGTTTCTCCATAAATTCTTTTTGCTTCCTCGGCATACCAGCCAACATAACCATTCGCATAGTCTATTTCGCCAATTGCTTCTTGGAGAGGTTTCCCTTGCTCAATGGTCATGATACGGCCAAGTTCTTCTTTATGCTTATCAATGAGTTCATGCCACTTTTCAATAAAGGCAGCCCGCTCATAGTTTGACAGTGCTGACCATTCTTTAAATGCATCTGCTGCTGCTTCCACTGCTTCGAGTGCTTCCTTTTTGCCACCATAGGGCACAGTTGCGACGAGTTCATTAGTTGCCGGGTTCATCACTTTTATGACAGATTGCTCATCTTTTCTCCATTCACCGTTAATATACATGGGATAGTGTTTCATTATAATCCTCCTCCATAAAATCTTCTATAACGACCAGAAATAGAAACAAAAATCTGACTGCAAAACTCCTTATGTTTTCTTTTGACACTATTAGTATCCCTGTTCCAACGCCCATTTCCTCTATCGACGTAACTTGTTGACTACTTGCCGTGAGTAAAAGCATCCAGCTACGTTAAAAGAGAAATGTCTCTCAAACAATAAAAAATCAGGGGAACAACACATATTTGTTATAAAAAAACGCGCTCATTTAAGGCGCGCTTTTTCATTTTATTCTATTACTTATTTTTCTCCATTTCATCAAGCACACGATTTACACGTTTTGTCAGCATTTTCATACCGCCACCACCTGCTTGGAAATGGCGGAGTTTCCCATCTTTGTCAAAGACATAGTATGCAGGGACATATTCATTTTCAAATGCATCTGCAAGCTTATGTTCACTATCGACAAAAAGCGGTTGTGTAATCCCATGTTCGTCTGCTACTTCTTTGATTTCATCAAGGTCAAGATCATTTTCTGAACGAGGCATATGAACAGCTACAACATTTAACTTGTCTTTATACTGGTCACGGAATTCGTTTACTTTTGGCATTGCTTCTTTACATAAGTGACAACTGATCGCCCAGAAATGAATTAATGTTGGCTTTTCTCCAACTAAGTTCACTGTGTGATTTTGACCGTTGAACCAAGCCGCTTCCCCTGTTAATTCAGGCATTGGTGTCCGTAATTTCATTTCGACATCCTCCTTGTTCATAAACATGATACATATTTTACGACATAAAAGAATGTTCATACGAAATTTATTTGGTAAAAAAAGGCCTAACCAATCGTTAGACCTTTTTATATCATATGCTTCTTTTGAACTTATAGGGTTGCTTGTCCCGGCTTCCAGTTTGCTGGGCATAGTCCACCTGTTTGTAATGCTTGTAAGTACACGGAGTGTTTCATCCACACTTCGACCGATATCGTTATGGTTTACCACTTGATATTTAGTTCACCTTCTGGATCAATGATAAATAATCCGCGAAGCGCAACACCTTCTTCTTCAATCAGTACACCGTAGTCACGAGAAACTTCATGGTTCGTGTCTGCAGCAAGTGGATATTTCAGATCGCCTAAACCGTTATCTTTACGATCCGTATTGATCCATGCTAAGTGAGTATGGATTGTATCTGTAGATACTCCAATTACTTCTGCATCTAGATCTTCAAATTGTTCATAGTGATCGGACATTGCTGTAATTTCTGTCGGACATACGAAAGTGAAGTCCATTGGATAGAAGAAAAGAACCGTCCATTTATCATTTTTCATGTTTTCTTCTAAACTCACTTTTCCAAATTCTTTATTAGGCATTACTGCATCCATTTCAAAGCGTGGTGCTTGTTTACCTACCATACGTTCTGCCATGAATAAATCCCTCCGTCATTTTTTGTTTTCAATTGAGAATCAATCGATAATTTTCTCAATTGATTCTTCGCTTACAAATACAGTATACACTAGCTATTCATGCTTAGTCAACCCTTATTTAAAACAATTTTAAATAAATAATCATTACATATTAATTCACCTCTTTTTACTTTGAGCATGTCGTTTGAAAGTCTCGAATATGTAAAAGAGGAATATTGTATACATCCAAAGATTTTATAGTTCCCATTAAATTTATGTGTAAGATCTACGCTAAAATGCCTTCTTGCGAGGGCTTATCCCAATTTTGAGTGTATCATTTTACTAGTAAGGAATAAAATAAAACGCATTGAATCGAGAAGGACCATTGACATGGATGCAACGGCCTATTCCCTCTTTTCATCATTAGCAAAGTGTGCATCTTATTCTTAGCGTTGTTTTCTTACTCTTATCCTTACCTTACTATTATTATAGCCTTGTATCATATAGCGCAAACTAATCTATGTTAAAATCTATTCTCTCGCTAAACGCTTTTCTCCATTCTATAATCTCGATCTTTCGTTTTTGCCCCATTTTCTTGAAACAATCATCACTTAAAAGGTGCGCTTTTATGTTCCTTTTCTAAAAAATCATTAACAACTTCGTGAAACGCTTCTACTTGCCGTAATTTAAATGCAGAATCATACCCAATTAACCAAGTCTCACGTGCTAAAGGAACACCTTCAATATCTTGTAATAAGATTTTCGATATTTCTTTATCAGCATGTGTTAATGTGATTCCTGGCAAAATGGCATAACCAATACCATTAAATGCCATTTGTTTGCAAGTTTCAATTTGATCAACAACAATTGTACGTTTTGGTGCTGTTTGAAATTGCTGTTGCCACCAATCTTGGATTTCTTGATAGTAGTTTGAGTCACTTTTAAACTGAATAAAAGGACGCTCTGTTTCTACCACTTCCTCTATACTCTTAATTTCAGTATCGACTAGATATAAAGGATCTTTAAAAAGGTGCTGTTTTTTTCCTTTCCAATCTGTTTTTCCACGCGTGATCGCAACATGAACTTCCCCTTCATACAACGATTTCACCATTTCGCTACTCCAGCCTGTAATAAGCGAGATTTTCACATGTGGGTATTTAGAAACAAAGCGCTTTAATACTTTAGGGAGCCAATTTTGTCCAACAATGGATGCACAAGCAAGTTTCAATGTTCCATATACTTTTGATTCCAATCGTTGTAATTGTTCACGAACAGTTTCTTCTCTCTCCAATACTTCCTTCGCAAAAGAAACAATTATTTCCCCTGCAGGTGTTAATGTGAGTCCTTTTTGCGTTCGGATAAAAATTTGGATACCCCATTGCTTTTCGATAGTTTGTAAACGTTGGGACAATGCTGGTTGACTTACAAATAGCTTTTCAGCAGCTTTTCTCATATTCATTTCTTCCGCTAACACCGATAGTAATTGAAACTGTGAAAATGACATCTAATCGCCTCTTTTTGTTTGTGAAAGTCATTTTAAACATAAATGTTGTGAATATGCTCAATCATTTCGAAACTAACAATATGTTTCACATATAGTATATACGATGTCAACTTTGTTCGATTCTTGATCATCTTTTTAAATTACTATGAACAGGATAAAGGGCATTTTATTTGTTTTTCGCGCATGAAACACTATGAAGGATCTTCAGCCATCACGCGCTATCATTCAGAAACAATAGACTTAAAGTCCGTCGCACTCTTATTACTATACTGATACATCTTTTTTCGGCATCAAAAACAACAGTCCAAAACTAATAACGGCAAAGAAAAAGACGACGAGATAGACAGTATGTAGTGAAACGGTTAATCCTTCCTGCAACACAGCTTTAAGCGGAGCACTTAACGAAGCGCGTTCCTCTGGATGTAACAGGGCATTCGTCGCATCAAGCGTAAGGTTTTGCGCGAATGCTTCCTCCCTACTTTTAAAGTAAGACATAATTTGATTGTTTAGAATGCCACCGAGCAGTGCAGCACCTACCGTGTTCCCTAGATTTCTCATAAACATGTTAGCGGCGGTTGCGATGCCGCGTTGTTTCCAAGTTACTGCACTTTGGATAGAAACGATGAATGATGTCCAGCTTAGTCCCATTCCAACCCCAACAAAAAATGAAGCGGTTGCAGCCCACATAGGACCGGAGGATGGTGTCATCAACACAAACAATAATGTACCTAGCATTAAAGAAACAGCACCAATGAGGGACGTTTTTCGCGCACCCATTTTTAATAAAAGTTTCCCAGCTTGTGAAGATGCAAGTGGCCAACCAATAGACATTGCTGTTAATGTAAATCCAGCAATTGTTGCATTTTTTTCCATTACCCCTTGTACAAATGCCGGTAAAAAACTCGATATACCAATCAGCATTAATCCAGTTGTAAATGATACGATATTCGCGATTAATATCGTCGGGATCTTCCATATATTAAATGGCATCATCGGCTCGGAAGCTCTTTTTTCTTGAAAAATAAAAAAGATAAGCGCAACAGCAAAAAGGACGAGCAATCCAATTGTTCTGAAAGAGAGCCAGGCCCATTTCACACCACTTTGAACGAGCACAATCATAAGAGCAGAAAGAGCAATTGTTAAAAGAACAGCTCCTTTATAATCAATATCCGGCTTCTTCTTTTCGATATTCTCATGTAAAAACAGGATAATACCGATCATTGCTAACAGCCCAATTGGAATATTGACCCAAAAAACCCATTTCCAACTAACATACTCAACGAAGAAGCCACCGATAGCTGGGCCCATAATAGCGGATATTCCCCACACACTTGATAAATATCCTTGCACTTTTGCTCGTTCTTCCTTGGAGTAAATATCACCGACAATTGTTGTTGCAATTGGCATGACTGCTCCTGCTCCAAAACCTTGAATAAAGCGATAAGCAATAAGTTGTTTCATACTCGATGCTAATCCAGCCAATAACGAGCCAATTAAAAATAAAATAATTCCAAATACCATAACTGGCTTACGACCAAACAGATCTGAAAGCTTTCCATATATTAAAACGGTCACTGTCATCATTAGTAAATAAGCCGAAAAAACCCAGCTATAGAGTGAAAAACCACCAAGTTCACCTACAATGGCTGGCATTGCTGTCGATACAATGGTACCTTCAATCGCTCCCATAAACATCGCAAGCATAATGGAAGCTAACACAAGTGGTCGCTTTGTTTGCTTACCACTTTGCTGTGAAACAGCTTCCCTCTTACCAATGCTCATGTATATGCCTCCTTGACCAACAAAAAATTCAGCTCCCAAAAGAAAAGGGAGCTAAATGATCCATTCATAAAGATAGAATGAATGACAAATGCTTTATTGTAATCGCTGTCAACTTGAAAGAAGAAAAACATATCATCACTGACACAAACTCTTTACTCAATCAATCCGCTGGTTCGTACTTCGTATTTTTTAATATACGTAGCTGTCGATTGATTTTTTTCAGCAATGCTCTTCTCGTAATAATTCCTTCAAAATACCCGTTTTCATTTTCCACACATAAAAAAGTATGATCAACTAGTAAGTCAACAATCTCCTCAAGTTGTAATGGAATGATTAAACGTGGGATTTTTGTTGACATGACGTCTTCTACTTTTTTATTCGTCAATTTTTCAAATTCAATTCTCTCTAACCCTAAAATTGATTCGGTAATCATTGCTGAGCTAATAAGACCATGTAATTTAAATTCAGAATCCAAAACAGGGATTGCTGAGTATCCGCTCTTCGTCAACACTAATAAAGCATGTTCAAGATTATTACCTAACTGCACATGAGCCACTTTTTCCGATGGAATAATTAACTCATCAACTTTACCTTCTAGAAATTCTTGAACCGTAACGGAGATCATTTTAAAACTCCCTCTTGATATTTTTATCTATGTCTTGTTCTATTTTATCACATAAACTACACAAATAGGAACGTTTTAACTGTTTAAAAAAATGTCAACAGCATAAAACTTGTTTACGACTGCATTTACTTCCTGTTTTAGCGCAATACGACTACTTCTTCGCATAATGATTTTCTCTTTTTTAAAAATAATGAAACGAAATGAATGAATACTTTTTAAGTATAAAATAATATTTTCATCTGAACACTCACCTCCTAGAAGCGATTGATTGATATGATCGTTTTTAACTTACCTATTCAATTAGCGGGAATAACCGGCTATGAGAAACGTAGAGAATTCTTTAAGCTTTTTAAGCATAGAAAAGCCGAGTCCATGTCTGAACCCGACTGGATTTTGAGTTATTGGAAGATTGAGATAGTTGAAGTGAATAATGTGACTAATGGTTGTTCGTTTTCACTTTCTTTTACTTGATAGTCAGATGTATGTTGGAGAACTAAGTTTTTCAGAGGAATACCGACCTTAGGATTGTTCAGGAGCTTTTCTTTTTATCATTATCACTTGTGCTTTTTACAACATTTTCTGCCGTCCATTTTTCAATTGCTTGTTCAGACAAGTCCATGTAAATATCAGCAACTTTCCATCCACCTTCTTCTCTTTGTAATAGAAGACCTTCATAGTGATCGTTATATGTGACAGGACCTTCATTATTTTCTTTGAAAAATTCATAGACGAGTATGCCTTTATTTATCTGTTTTACTTTTGTATGTTCATAGCTAAAAAAAGGAATGTAATGTAGAGGAAAATCACTGCCAAGTACGCTATAACCTTGATCGGTTTTGACTACATTTTCTTCAATAAACTTTTCTATCACTGCATCAGTAAAGTATGGTTCAAGCGTTTGCCTTATCTCACTAAGAGATTGTTCCTTGCCACTTAATCGGACTTGTGCTTCAAAACCTCGTTCAACAAGTTGTAATGCTTGTTGTGAAAACATCCTTGGCATTGACAGATTGTCCTTTGTTAAATGGGATAACAAATGCAATGACAATTGTTGTAATAAGAAGTGTTATTTTTTTCATCACGATTCCTCCTATTTAAAAGTTTGCCTATATAACATATGTCACAAGTCCATACTTATGTTACTTTCTTATCCGATAACGAAACAGCTTACGAAATCATCACATAGAGAAAAAACTACTTCACTAGCTGATACAAATCTATTTCTCTATTTACCCTATACCCGTTCTATAAATCCGTGAAACTTATCCATATATTTATATTAAGATCTGTTTATTGGTTAAAAGGGTATACATTTTTTCTATCATTTATAGGGCGTTAAATGCATACTTCTTTTCTATTATCAACGGTTATAACCATAAGGGATGTTTATCTCAATGAGACAACAACGAGACGAAGTGTTAATAAAAGGGAGGAAAAAAATAATTCAACCATTAGACTGTTCATTTGCATGTATGAAGTCGGTAGTGTCGAGGTCAAAATAATACAAATATTAAAGAGACATAAAAAACAAGCTACTAAATCTGAACAATAACGAGAAAGCTTGTTTTTTAAGTTACTTTTATTTATTCATTTAATGCTAGAAAGGAAATTGATTTAACCATTGGCCGCCATCCATTGCAATGACTTCACCATTGATATAAGATGATTTTTCAGAAAAGAGGAAGAGAAGTAGATCAGCAATTTCTTCTGGTGTTCCTGATAGTCTTCCAGCGGAACGCTTTCAATGGTTCGTTTTGCTGCTTCTTCCGAAACCCAAAGGCGGTCTGCGCCACCTGTTTTTTCTATAGGCCCAGGGGCAATAGCATTGACACGTATGCCATATTTCTTTCCCCACTCAACAGCAAGAGTTCTCGTTAATGATAGAACACCAGCTTTTGCCGCCGCTGAGTGAACAACACCGGCACCAGCACCCCAAGCGTATGTAGCAACCATATTGATCATGCTTCCCTTGATTCCTTTTCAATCCAATAATTCCCTACCGCTCGACTGCAATAAAAAGTTCCATTTAATACAATATCAATGACAGCATGCCAACCATTAAATAAATAGTTTTTCTGCATGAGTGATAAAATTACCAGCTGCATTATTGACGAGAAAATCAATTGTTCCGAATTGTTCGTCCGTTTCCTTTACCATTCGATCTACATCATCAGGGTTGCGGACATCCATTGTATAGTAAGAGCCTGTCCATCCCCTAGAACAATTTCTTTTTTTTGCAGCGGCTAGGCGCTCTGCATTCCTTCCAGTAATAACAACATTTGCACCTTCAGTCGCAAACTTTTGGGCCATATACTTCCCCATTCCATTTGAACCGCCAGTGACAATCACAACTTTTCCTTTCAATTGATCTCCCCCTATAATAATGAATGAACATTCATTCTGTGATTGTATTATAATTTTTCACAATAAAACATACATTTTTATTCACATTGATAGATAAGAAACAAAAATGGCTACTTCATATAGAAGCAGCCTCATACTTAAAAGAGAAAGTATCCAGTAACTAACATTCCATTAAGTCTTTCTTTTGTGTAATAAAGAGTTGTGTAATTTTGTTAATGATTGGATAATTGTTTTTTTGCGATTGTATCCTTTCTCGACAACTGTGCGTACTATTCACTGAAGCGTAAACTCGTCCCCAAGCACCATCAGATAAGAATCCGTATATAAAAATTTTAATGCATACTGGATTTGAAGGAAGAAATAAAACTTCCATTCTTGTATTTAATTTCATCCTAACATTCTCCTTCACTATGGTAAACTTATCTTGTCTGCAATGAAGACGGAATGTTATAAATGTGTAGGATCGGTTATTTTCATCCCGTCTTCTTCCTTACAGTTGTTAGGTTTATTTTTACTAAGAATCAATTAAAGATCATTCTATTGATCTCATCATGAAGAAATACTGTCAACATATAATAAAAGGCTAAATTAATGTCATTCATTATCGAAAAGAAAGTGACAGTAGCCTTACTTTTAATTATGAGTTGCCATTTTACAACATAATACCGCTTTTGGACGCCACAGCATAAACTTAGCCAGTAGAGGAAAACAGAAACATAAGCCAGCTCAAGTCACTTACCATCAAC
>CAVVKR010000029.1:0-9167 GCA_963748745.1 uncultured Bacillaceae bacterium
AGCAGATGTATGGTGGGGAGCACCATCAACAATGTTTGACCAAGCAAAAGGGGAAGAACTGTTAGAAGTGTATAAACCAACGTATGCCGATTCATTAGCGGAAGGATTTTATGATGATGAGTGGTACTGGTCAGGTACAAGTCAAACGCCTGAAGTCATTATGTATAACAGTAAAGAGCTTTCCGCAGAAGAAGCACCGAAAGATTGGGATGATTTAATTGATCGAAAATGGAAAGATGGCTAATCATTCGTTATCCTCTTGCATCTGGAACGATGCGAACAATCTATTCTGCAATGATATATCGAACCTTTAAGGATAGTGAAGATCCGCAAGCAGGATATGAATGGTTAAAAAAGTTAGATGCAATACGAAAGAGTCATGCGGCGAACCCTGAGATGATGTATAACAAGTTAGCAAAAGGAGAAGGGACAGTCTCGGTTTGGAATATGCCTGATACGGTGATGTTGAAAGAGCAAAAAAATTATCCTTTTGCATTTGTTATTCCAGAAAGCGGCACACCGGTGTTAACAGAAGGAATTGCGATTGTAAAAGATGCGCCACATCCAAAAGCTGCTGAAGCATTTTATGAGTTTGTAAATACGAAGGAAGCAGCGAAAATATTAGCGGAAGAACATTACCGAATACCAACGAGAGGTGATATCGATGGATTACCTGCATGGATTGAAGAAACAGAAATAAAGGAAATGGATATAGATTGGGGATTATTCGAAAAAACATCCGGTGAGTGGATGCAGTATTGGGATGAGAAATCAAGAATAAGAAGAAAGAAATCAAAGAATAGGATGTGATTGGTATGGCGTCAGTGAAACTAGAAAACATCCAAAAAGCCTTCGGTAATGTAATAGCAGTAGATCAATTAGATCTCGAAATTGAGGCTGGGGAATTCTTCACCCTTTTGGGGCCTAGTGGTTGCGGAAAAACAACTACTTTACGAGTGATTGCAGGATTTTATTATCCGACAAAAGGTGTTGTTCGGTTTGGAGATAAAGATATGACGCGTGTACCTCCTGAAAAAAGAAATACGGGCATGGTCTTTTCAAAACTATGCCTTTTTTCCTCATATGACTGTTTTTGAAAATGTGGCATTCGGTCTTAAAGTTAGGAAGAAATCATTAAAAGAAATAAAAAGGAAAGTAAGTGATGTGTTAGAAAAAGTTCGATTGGAAAAGTATATGGATCGTCAAGTTAGTCAATTAAGTGGAGGACAACAACAGCGTGTTGCTTTAGCACGAGCATTAGTCATAAGCCTGAGATTTTATTATTAGATGAACCGTTGAGTAATCTTGATGCAAGATTAAGAGATGAGATGAGAGCAGAGATTCAACGGTTGCAGCAAGAATACAAAATTACGACCATTTATGTTACGCATGATCAAGTAGAAGCTTTATCAATGAGTGATCGCATCGCTGTTTTTCATTTTGGTGTCTGTCAGCAAGTAGGTACGCCACTTGACATTTATAATGAACCGAAAAATGATTTTGTTGCCAGTTTTATCGGTGAGATCAATTTACTCCCAATAAAGATCGAAAAAATAAATGATGATGAAATGATGATTAAGATGATGCAGTCGGAACAACAATTAGTGGTCGCAAACACATCATTTAACTATCAAGATCGTTCAAAACGGGAGAATTTGTTGTTAGCAATCAGACCCGAAGAGATAAATCTTTCTGAACAACCGCTGCACGGGGAAAATGTATTACAAGGAAAGATTGATCATGTAGAATTTCAAGGATCAATTATTCATTTTACTGTTGATTATAATGGCCTGAAATTACAGAGTAGCTTGCTAAATAGACGTGACTTAATAACATTAACGATGGGGAATAAGGTATGGATGGAACTGCCGAAAGATCGCATTCGGATCATCCCTAAAGTGAATGGTGATCATATATGATAAAGAATCGCGAAAAACGTTTTACTCTGATTTACTCATACCGATTATTCTTGTTTTGTTTGCATATGTTGTATATCCTTCTTTACGGACGTTATTGGAAAGCTTTCATAAAAATGGACTATTTACAATAGCTAATTATACTGATTTTTTTTGGCAAGAATCAAAAACGAATCTTGAAGCACTGTGGAATTCGGTGTACATATCTCTTCTAAGTGTAGTGTTAAGTGCGATGATTGGTATTCCACTGGCTTTTATTTTCAACCGTTACGAATTTCCAGGAAGAAGTTTTTTTGCGTCTGCAGCGATCATGCCACTCGTCTTACCTTCATTAGTAGGAGTAATGGCATTTATGTTTTTATATGGTGAATCAGGCATCATACCAAATGCAATTAAAGATTTGTTTGGGCTTGAAAAGGTGCCATTCAGCATTGGAGGAGTGTCGGGCATTCTAATCGTTCATGCATATACAATGTATGTTTATTTTTATATGATGGTTTCGTCGACAATTAATAAAATCGATCCGTCACTACAGGAAGCGGCCGCCAATTTAGGAGCAGGTAAACTCACTGTCTTTCGCAAGGTAACTTTACCTTTACTCACTCCAGCAATTGTTGGTGCATCTTTGCTCGTATTTATGGTATCTATGGCATCAATTTAGTGCACCATTTTTGTTAGCCGGTGGTTTTAGAGTACTAAGTTTGCAAATTTATTTTTCCAAAATGAATGGGGAGATGGAGATTGCTGCAACACAGTCTGTCATTCTTTCCATTGTGTCTATTAGTTTTTTATTATTTATGCGCTGGTATCAAAATAGGAAAGATTATCGCATGGCGACGAAAGGGATTGGAGCACATAGGAGTGAAGTGAAAAATCCGCTCTTGAAGTGGATGATGGTAACGATAGGTATAGTTGGTGTCATCATATTATTGCTACCTCATTTTACAATTTTATTGCTTTCATTTGTACCTGATGGATCGTGGACATGGCAAACATATCCGACCGAATTTAGTTTAGAAAATTTTCACTTACTGATGGAGGATCCGCAAATTTGGCGACCTGTCAGAAATAGCTTGTTATTAGCTTTTATTGCTACGGTCGGAAATCTCATTTTTGGTGTAATTACCTCTTATGTACTAGTGAAAAGAAAATTTATCGGGAAAAATATGCTCGATATTGTCGTCATGATTCCGTGGGCATTGCCAGCAACCGTTATCGGGATGAACTTGATTTTTGCTTTTAATGAAAAAAGTATTTTTACTTTTGGGAAAATTTTGGTTGGGACCTTTTGGATATTGCCACTTGCCTATTTTGTTCGGCATATTCCCCTCGTTGTCCGCTCAACGAATGCTGCTTTTGAACAGTTGGATGATTCATTGGAAGAAGCAGCGCGGAATTTAGGTGCGAAATGGTTTTATACTTTTAGGAAAATTGTCCTTCCAATTGTCATGCCGGGTGTTTTAGCAGGGACATTGCTTGCTTTTGTTGAAGCAGTTGGCGAATTTCCTACATCGGTGCTTTTATATACGTTGGCTAACCGTCCGATTTCCATTGAAATTATGAATCAATTACGAATGTTTAATATGGGGCAAGCGGCTGCCTATGGGATGATTCAAATTACCCTCATTGCCGTAGTATTATTTGTATCACATAAGTTCTTCGGGGTAAAAGCAGAAAAATCTTTGTCATGAAAACCGAGGTGAACGATATGAGGAGTTATGATCACTTTTTAGAGGAAGAAGGAGCAGTATTTCCAGGTAAAACGTATGTAGAAGCACTTCTTAAGCCAGTATTCAATGATCAAAGAGATTATTTGTTTACGGTCATGTTTGACATTCATCGTGCACATGTTGTGATGTTAGCTGAGCAAGGAATCTTAGATGTAGAGGAAGCGAGAACGATCCTAAAAGCTGTGAATAAAGTTGCTCAAATCGATGTATCTACATTACAGTATGATCCTGATTTTGAAGATTTATTTTTCATGATGGAAGCAAAAATTGGCGAGGAAATTGGCGGAGATTTGGCTGGTAAAATGCATATTGGTCGAAGTCGCAATGACATGGGGGTAGCGATGTATCGACTCGTCTTAAGAACACGTTTATTGCATTTTATAGAACATGCTTACCAGCTAAGCGAGACGATCCTTCATCAAGCGGAAAAGCATAAAGAAACATATATGACGGGATATACTCATACACAACCTGCACAACCGACTACTCTCGGCCATTATCTTCTTGCTGTTTTCGATGTATTGCAGCGAGATGTGAAACGACTATGGTCAGCGTATAAAACAGTCAATCGTTCTCCGCTTGGGGCAGCAGCTATGACGACGACAGGATTTCCTATCAATCGAGAACATGTTTGCAGTTTATTAGGTTTTGATGACATTGTAGAAAATGCTTATGACAGTATCGGTGGCGCTGATTATTTATTAGAAATTGCCACAGCCATGATGACAACGATGGCAAATACAGGGAGATGGATTCAAGATTTTCTCCAACATGTGACGGAGAATTTGGTTCTTTCCAAGTAGCTGACCCGTATGTACAAGTGAGCAGTATTATGCCCCAAAAGAGGAATCCCGTATCTATCGAACATTCACGTGCGCTTGCAAGCAGTGCCTATGGGGAAGCATTGACAGCTGTAACGATGATTCACAATACACCATTTGGCGATATTGTTGACACAGAAGATGATTTGCAACCGCATTTATATCGTAGTTTTGAAACAGGAGAAAGAGTTTTCCAACTCATGTACGCTGTCATCACATCTTTACAAGTAAATAAAGACCATTTGCAGAGGATGGCGAGAAAGTCATGCATAACGATTACAGAACTTGCTGACAGTTTAACGAGAAATTATCAAGTTCCCTTTAGAAAAGCACAAATCATTGCTAGCGCTATTTCAACTGAGACGTGGAAGGAAAGGAAAGAACTGGATGATTGGCATGTGGATGAAATTAACCAGTTGATTCAAACGTATGAGGAAGAGGTAGAGTTAACTGAATTAGAATGGAGGGACATTATTTCCCCTGCGTATTTTGTAAAGATAAGAGACATTCAAGGGGGGCCTAATCCACAAGAAGTAGCACGGATGATTGATGTGCGCAAAGAAAAGTTAGCTCGGGCAAAACAGAAACACACAGAAATCGTCCGGTTACTGTTAGAAAAAAAGGAAAAGCTAGAAACATATAATCTTTAAAGATAGTCGCTCATTCATAAATTAAGAGAGGAGCTGTTTACATGAAAAAGTGGTTTTATGCTTTCATTGCTATTCTTCTAACAATAACGATTTATCCCTTTCCAGCACATGTTGATGCAAAACAAAATGAGCATGATCTCGAACTATGGAATGCCATAAAGCCGTTAGAAACGACAGTCACCTTTTTAAATACAGGTGCACACCCAGATGATGAAAGAAGTGACTTTCTCGCCTATTTATCTAGAGGACTCGGTGTGAAAACGTCCAGTTTAATTGCGAATCGGGGAGAAGGAGGACAAAATGAAATCGGCCAGGAACTAGGCAATGCTTTAGGAATTATTCGAACGCGTGAAATGGAGGAAGCATCCAAAATCACCGGCGTAAAAGCATATCACCTAAGTGAAACAACAGATGATCCTATCTATGATTTCGGTTTTTCGAAAACACCTGAAGAAACATTAGAAAAGTGGGGAGAAGAAGTAGTCTATGAACGGTTTATTCGTTTTATCCGTATACATCGGCCTGATATTGTGATGCCTTCCTTTCGTAATGTAGATACGCAACATGGCCATCATCGAGCAATAACGGTCCTTACTTTAAAAGCGTTTGACGATGCAGCAAATCCAAATGTTTTCCCAGAACATAGAAAAGAAGGTATACAGCCGTGGCAAATAAAAAAAATATATTTACCTGCTGAAACTGAGGAACAAACAACAACATCGCTTGAGATCGGCTATGTCGATCCGATTTATGGAATCACTTATCCTCAGCTCGGTGAAAAATCCCGTTATCTTCATAAAAGTCAAGGAATGGGAAAAGACATTCCGGCCGAATCACGAAAGATTCATCTTGAATTAGTCCATAGTATTGAAGGTGAAAAGGAGAAAGATCAATTATTTGCTGGTATCCCATATAACTTTCATGATTGGGCGAATCAATTACCGCAAAAAGAAAAATCCTTAAAATTACAGTTGCAAAAACTACAAAAACATTTAGAAGAGATCGTTTCAGCATATCCGCAACATCGTGCTATATTGGAAAAAACAGAACGAACATTAAAGCGGTTACCGAAAGTGGAAAAACAAATAACGAAAGCGAAACTATCTGACGAAATGAAAAATGACCTTCTTCACAAACTGTCATTAAAAAAAGAGCAACTAGAAACAGTCTGTTTTGTTGCATCACAGTTGGAAGTGAAGACATCTATAAGCACCTCTATTTTGACAAAAGGTAATGAAACAGAAGTTAAAGTACAGGTGAAAAATAATGGAACAAAATCAGTTAATAAAGTGACGGCAAGACTCATCACCTCAGAAAAATGGGAAGTAGTCGAAGATGTGAAAGAAACACTTTTAAAAAGAGGAAAGAAAAAAACATGGACTTTTAAAGTAAAAGCACCACCTGATGCACCGTACTATCATGCATACAATCAGCCACCAATTAAATTACAGCTAGCGTACGCTCCTCATCATATGGTCGTTCAACATACAATCGATCTTGATGAAACAGTTGCCTTATTACCTGAACTAGGCTTAACCGTGCAACCAGATAGCTTGATCTTAAACACTGCAGATATGAAAGAAGAAATACCTGTCAAAGTAAACGTGAAAAAATTTAAGCAAGGAAAAACGAAAGCAAATGTAAGTTTACAAGTGCCCGAAGGATGGCGGGTGGAACCTGCTCACGCGGAAGTGTCATTTCATTCGCAGGAAGATGAAGAGCAATTACAGTTTACTGTATATCCACCTGTAAAAGTGGAAGAAGGAGAATTCGCACTTCAGGCATTCGCTATGATGGATGGAAAAAAGCTTAGTGATACCGTGCAAGAAATAACGTATGATCACATCGGTACGTCTTATTATTTATATCCAGCAACAGCTAAGGTTGTTTCTTTCGATCTGCAAGTACCTAAACATTTGCGAATTGGCTATGTGGATAGTGGCTATGATCGTGTAGCTGAGCATTTATCAGAAGCTGGTTTTAATATAACAAAGCTGACTGATAGTGATCTAACATCAGCAGATTTAAGTCAATTTGACACGATTGTTGTTGGGATAAGGGGTTATTTAGCTAGAGAGCAACTTAAAAATAATAATGATCGTCTCCTTGCATATGTGAAGAATGGTGGCCATGTTGTGATGCAATATCATAAACCAAGTGATCAGTGGGATGCTGATAAAACAGCGCCATATAAGTTGGAAATTGGTACGCCGTCCATTCGTTGGCGAGTCACCGATGAAGAAGCTAAAGTGCATGTATTGCAACCGAAACATCCTCTCTTTCACTATCCAAATGAAATTACGAATAAAGATTGGGACGGATGGGTACAAGAAAGAGGACTTTACTTCCCGATGGAATGGGATGATCGATTTGAAACTTTTGTCAGTATGGCTGATCCAAATGAAGAGCCGTTTACAAGTGGAATGTTAATGGCTCCCTATGGAGAAGGAACCTATCTCTATACCAACCTCGTTTGGTACCGACAAATACAAAATCAAGTGCCTGGAGGATACAGGATATTTACGAACTTAATGAGTTATCCGCTTTTTAAATAAGAGAATATGCAAAAGGGTCTTTTATATAAAGGAAAGGCCCTTCCTTTTACATAAACGATAGTGTTGGAAGGATTTCAGAGGGTATTCCTATTTTCTTATCTATCAGAAAGCAACAAATAATTGCTCTTTTTAATAATGTTTGCTAAGTGCTCCTTACAATAGCGGAATAAAAAGTTTGCGTAAATTGAAACGAATCTTGCATTTTTTCGTATATATTAATATATGAATAATTAGTATAAAGAGAGAAAACTTCCCTACTAATATGGTAAAGTATGGTGTAAAGTACCAGGCATACGGAAGTGTTTATGAAGGAGGAGAAAGAAAGTAATGAAAAGAACTGTAGAAATGACTTTAGGAATTATCGGATTAGTATTTAGCTTAATAGGTGTTATTTTTGGAATGATGTTTTCCTCAGCAATAAAAGATCCCGCAGCAAAGGCGGAGTTAGAAAAGGCGTTGATTGATAGTGATCCGAGTGCAGATGCAGAAATGATGGAAACCGCCATGTCTATATTTGAATTTGCAGGTGCCTTTTTGACTGTTGCAGCGGTTCTTGGTCTTATTTTTGGATTAATTGCTGTGCTTACTGTGAAAAAGAAAAACAAGTTAGCAGGTGGAATGTTTATTGCCGGAGCAGTATTAGTAACCATTTTATCGGTAGGATTTGGATTCATACCTGGTATTCTTTATTTAATTGCAGGTATTATGTGTTTTGTTCGTAAGCCAAAGCCACAAATGACGGAAGCAAATGAACAATAATCATTTGTCCAGACCACCAAACAATATTTTTGAAAGGGTCGCCCTTAATAAGGGGAGGCCCTCTGTTTTTTAAGAATGTTAAAGAGAGGGTTTGATATGTCCTGTTGGTAATCATCTTCTATAGCATAGGGGAGGAATAATCCATGAAGCATGTGTTGGTTGTAGGTGGAACAGGAATGTTGTCAGATGTGTCATTATATCTTGCTCAATATCATCATGTGTCGGTCATTGCAAGGAGGCGGGAAGGATTTAAGAGATTAACTAATCAAGCAAAGGACCCTTCCGCTTTTACATTCTTATCCATTGATTACCGTCATGACATGAAATTACAGACTGCGCTTCAACAAACAATCAGTAGTAACGGACCAATTTCTTGTGTTGTTGCCTGGATCCATTCTACAGCACCGAAAGCTTTAGCAATTATTTGTGCTGAAATAGCAAATATGAATGACAAGCAACCATGGAAATTATTTCATATTATGGGGAGTAGCTCGAATGTAAAGCAAATGAAAGCGAAGGTACCAACTCCGAAACGATGTCATTATAGACAAATCCAGCTAGGATATGTTAAAGAAGAAGGTATTTCGAGATGGTTAACGCATCAAGAAATAGCTAATGGTGTTCTGGAGGCAATTGCAACAGATACAGTAAAAAAGGTTATTGGCGTAATAGAACCATGGGAGGAGAGGCCCTGATCATCATTTCATAGAAGGTCGTAGAAGATAGATATACCATC
>CAVVKR010000030.1:0-25681 GCA_963748745.1 uncultured Bacillaceae bacterium
TTTTTTACTTGGTTCAGTTACAGTACACCTAGACATAAAGAAACAGCAAGTCGTGATATGACGCAAAAATCAAGCAGTTCCTAACAAAGCATAAAATATGCTATCCATTTTTCCTTATTCTGTTCAAAAATTTCTAAAATATAGCAATTTAAAGAGTGATGTATGTTAAACTAACATAAACTTAATCAAACAACGGGGGCAAGTTCTTAATTAAATATGTTAAAATTGTTAAATAATAGAGGGTGTGGTCACCCTTCAAATTGAATTTTTGTTCTAAAATATTAGAAAGGATGTATCAAATATGCTTATCAGTATTATTTCCATAGTATCTATATTTATATGGGTTGCGGTGATCCTAGAGCTTAATAAAGATTCAAAAAACAGAATAATCAAAAAATAATTATTTTAACATCTGTAGGTACCTTATTAACACTCGTTCTAACCATTTCACTTTTTCAAAAGGTCTTGTTTTAAAAGGGAAAGGTATATCAGGTATTTTAATCTCATCTACTTTTTGATCTCTACAATCGGGCACTAATGAGGAATAAGATTACCGAATGAAGAGATAGCACCTTAGCACCTTCTTCTTATGGGGTGTTTTTTCCTTTGATTTGATCTTCCAAATAAACCCCTCACTGTTAACTTTTTGTTGATAGTACCCCCTTTGTTTATATTAATTTCTCAAAGATAAAAACCATCCTTTAATAGTTACTAGCATGCTTAAACAGTTAGAGTATATATTGGAAAATAAGCCGAAATACCTTTATTGATTTTTATATTAGTATGGCAGAAAATGGTCCAACTACCGACCGTTAGTAGAAGAGGGACACTAACAAATTATACAAAGAATGAATAATAATTACTGACCAAAGAGAATTACTTTTCTTATATACAAACCCAAATATAATACCCAATACAAAAACTGTTATTATGGAACTTAGAATATAAGGGAATTCAAACAGACCTTTATAAAACCAAATAGGAAAATGAATCGATACAAAGAGTAAAGATGTAATTGTATTTGCTATCCAAAATCTAAAAGAATCCATAAGTTTTCTTAATAAAAAACCCCTAAAGACAATTTCCTCAGTTATTCCAACTAATAGAATAGTATTAAGCCATTCGTTAAACCCTATTTGAAAATCGATATTATTTTTTAAAACAGTGAGATTTAAAACTACAAAATAGAATATGAAGACTAAGGATACCCAACCTGTCCATTTTAAACCTTTTCTAAAGTTATGACGTAATCCTAAATAGGAAAACGGATCACTTTTTTCCATAATTTTAACTAATAATATAACTGGAATGACCCAAATAGCTATTTTAATAATGGCTGATGTTATAGCTCTTGGAACAGAATCCATCAAATCTAAATATTGAACTAACCATAATTCTCTAATACACCATAGGGTATAGAATGTTATGAAATATACCCAAATATAATTCTTATTTACTCTAGATAATATTAATAACTCCTCCCTCTTTAAATAGGTAAGTTGAGGATATTATTAATCATTTTTTCTCCCTTCACGATTCAACTCCTACTACTAATTTGTAATTAATGAAAGAGAATCTACCTTTGAAAAAGCATAATAGAACGATGTCTCTTAAGTTTTAACATATAAAGGCTGTAATGATTTCATAGAAATGATTCGATCATCACTGATCTTTTAGAGATCTTAATGAAACCAGCAAGCTTTTATCGCCACATAAAAATCAGTTCATGGAACATCTTCGTTAGTATGGAAAGACATTTTCTAATAAAGAATAAAATCAAAACAGGAGACCATTTAGCACTTTCTACATCATTCGTGACACCAACAAAGAGTGCAAAGAAGCATACGAGAAAACCATACACAACACCCTCTGTCGCTATGAGCTATCTATTAATCAATTTTACCGAACATATATCCTTCAATTTCAGATAGTGTTCGGTATAAATTCACCATTAAAAAACAGACCCTCTATTGTTCACCTTATCAATAGAAACGGGGTCACTGTTGGAGTAGAATTTAATTCTCAAACCATTTCTTTTAACGTTTTCTTATATTTTAAATATGTTTTCAAAAACATTATTCCACAAATAATGATAAACCAAGGAGAAATAAACCTTAAAAGTGCAAATGGTGTTTCAAATAAGAAAGCAGTGAAAAAGTCTACGCCTTCTTTATTCCAGAGCCCAGGTGTAAAATAAGCTGACTTCAACTTGAGGTATTGTAAAGAGTTATTAAATAAACTCACTGTCATTAGAACAAAAAATATTGTAACAATACCGTAGTATTTAGTCAGATGTTGCAAATAAGCCTTTTCAGATGCGTTGTCTGAAAATAACTCATCTAACCCGTCAGTTAATTTGGCCCAGTATTGCTGTGAAGTCCAACGCGATCCCCCTATATGATACCAACCGTCATCTTCGTGTAATTCGACATACTGTTCATACGAGTCTGTCGAATGAAATGATTGAAAATCAAAACGGATAACATAATCGGTAAACTTCGTTTCTTCAAATTCGTATATCCCGAACATGTTAACTTTTTTACATACCCATCCCTTTTTAATCATTTCATTTAACCATTTCTCTTCTTTTAATGGATCGATAAACATTCTACATTTTTTCATCTAGATCGTCTCCTTCGTAAAGTGAGAGAATATGTCTTAAACGTTTTCGTTCCACCTGTATAAACCAATCCCTTCTCGAATTATCAGAAGGAACGGGTGCAATTCACTTAGTTTTGTTGCACATGAATATACATTAAATCGCTCACAATTACTTTCAATAGCCTATGGGAATCAAAATCCTGATTTAACACCTTACCAACTTCCGCTTTATTTACTGATGATTTTGATACTTTAAATTGAGCTACCGTATATTTGTATTTGGATACCAGACCTTGTTCTCTCATAATGCGACTAACGCTTCTTCCAAACGATTGTTCTTTTCCTTAAACGAACCATATTTAGCGTATTGCTTTACCCAGCAGTCAAATGTAGATGAACTTAAATCATATTCTTTGATCATTTCTTGACGCGGCTTCTCGTTCTCGTATAATAACACCACCTGTTTTTTAAATTCAAAGGTCCGACCGTTTTGTGTCTTGTCATTCATCATTACTCCACGATTATAAATATTTAATTAAGTGTAACGGACCCCAACAAAAATGTCCAATGTAGTGTAAAATATCCAGGTATTGTAATTATTTCATAAAGAATTTTCGATTAGTACTTTATCTTTTAGAGATCTTAATAAAAGCAGCAAGCAATAATTAACGATAAAACCGCTTATCCATTAAAAGAGGCATATACTAAAATTACGCAAATGTATTCAGACTAAGTTTTATCAACTATCTTACATCAATGGAGGGAATCTCCATTGATGTAAGGGTAGGAGGTTGTGAAGTAAGTGTTTTTACTGAAATTACCACACGTCACAACTTCAACTTCGGAACCTCAGCATGAACAAGACCATTTCAAATGAAAAGAAAATTTTACAAGTGCTATATTTGCTTCTGATATTACCAATAATGATGAGATGAATTTACAATCATCAGCTGTTCAAAAGGAATTACAAGAAGCTGAAAAAGATACTAAAGAAGCTCTTCAAAACGTTGATAAAGTAGACTATGTGGAACTTGAAACAGCGCTTACTGAACTCAAAGAAATAGACAAGGATAAATATAATCAAATTATTGAGCAGTTAAATTCCAAACAAGTTTCGTCTAGTGGAAGAATGGAAACGAATGGTGATATTCTCATTACTTATGATAATAAAACCTCAAGATGGAGACATGGACATGACGCTATTGTAAGAAATAATAATAATTATATTGTTGAAAGGTGTTAGAAATTATGCTAATAACTGGGGTAAAAGATTTAAGTCCAAAAAGAAGATGTTTGTAAGAGGAGCTACGTCCACAAAATATACAAAAGCCCAAAGTTATGCTTATGGAAAAAGAGGTAAGTCCTATTCTCTTCTAGCTACAAAAAAAGGTACCTCAAAATATTATTGCTCCCAGCTTGTTTGGCAAGCATGGAACAAGCAAGGATTCGACCTTGATTATAATGGTGGTGCTATAGTAACACCTGCAGATTTAGACAAACACGCTAAAACAATCCTCTACTAAGTAAAAGTAGGTTGTCAATGGAATATGTGAAATAGTAAAGCTTACTATTTCCTTCCAATTAGAGGAAGGTTGGCTGTTTTTTGATTTATATACAGGAGAAAAAATAAAACAATTTGAGATTCCAAAGGAAAAAGCGAATGTACAGGATTTCTTGATATTAGCTTAAAAAGAGCTTGTTAGATAGCTAAACTAAGTTAGACAAATAAATTAAATTTATGTGTTGAAGGAGGAAAGATTTGATAAAGAGAGAGCGATTTGATATGTTAACGCGAAACCGAACAATTTTTTAAAGGTTCGTTTCCCTATATTCAACTAGGCTTTGGTAGTTTAAAGATCCATGTATACGAATATATTCACATATTACAACAGGCAAGAAGTATAATTAAGCCGATGAGCCCCACCATCTTCTTCCTACTACTTAACCGTATAAATAAAAAAACGTCCGCTAAAGCGAACGTTTTTTTAAAATAAGCCGAATAAAAGTGCAACACCTAGCATAACGAGCGTCACACCCCATAACCAGAAAAATGAATATTTAATATGTTTTCCAAGTTCAGCTCCCGCTAGTCCTAACGCCATCCATAAAGCTGGAGAAAAAGGACTAACAAAAGTACCTACAATATTTCCGACAATCATAGCATAAGCCGTAGATTCTGGGGCTATGTCAAACGTAGTTGCAATTTGTTCAACAACTGGTAATAAACCGAAATAATATGCATCTGTATTTAATAACAATTCAAATGGCATCCCTAAAAATCCGATAATTAAGTGAATTTGTGATGAAACTGCACTCGGCAATAAACTGACTAAATCTTCAGCAATCGACGTTAACATGCCTGTACCGTTCAAAATCCCAAGAAATGTTCCTGCTGCTAAAATAATTGAAGCCATCGTCAATGCATTTGGTGCATGACGTTGAATCGTCTCCCCTTGCAATTTCGCTGAACGGAAGTTAACGAGCAATGCAATCGCTGTACCTGTCATAAATGCCAAACCTGCAGGTAAAATATTTGCGACGAGTACACCGATAACAACAATCGTTAACAATAAATTCCAAATGTACATCTTTTTCTTCTGTTTAATCGAAACAATATCTTTATGTTCAGAATCATCATCTAGTTCTTCCCCTAAAAATGATTCTACTTTCGTTTCAATTGCTGCATCGATACTTCCATATTCAGCAATAATTCGACGTTCTTCACGTTTACCTAAAAAGAATGCAACCGCTGTCATTAATAACATTCCTATCACTTGAATTGGAATAAGTGGCTTCCAAAGCTCTGTCACATCCATTTCAAGAACAAGTTGCTGCACGACCGAGCGGACCTGCCCACGGTAACATATTCATTATTCCAGCACTACCTGCAATTAAAAGTAATAATAAATACGGACTCATTTTCATTTGACGATATAAAGGAAGTAAAGCGGGTATCGTAATTAAAAACGTCGATGCACCTGATCCGTCTAACTGTGCAACCATCGCGATAAAAACCGTTCCGACACTAATGAGTACGACATTCCCGTGTGTCGCTTTTACCATTTTATCAATAATTGGGTCAAATAAACCGACATCTTGCATAATTCCAAAGAAAATAATTGCAAAAATAAACATAATTGCAACATTTAAAACTGAACTCATTCCAGATGAGAAAAATTCGCCAATGTCTGAAAAAGAAAAGCCTGCAACGAGCGCAGAGATAATTGGCACTAAGACGAGGGGAATTATCGGCGTCGTGTTCCCTCGTATTAATATCGTTACAATAATTACAATCGCAATAAAACCGATCCAACTTAACATTTAAAACCAACCCCTTATTTTTGATAACGCTCACAATATGTAAACAATGTATCAAAATTCGTCGGTGTTGTTTTATTTATTTCTTATTTCTCTTTTTGTTCTTTTTGTTCACGAATTACGTAAACCCGTCGTGGTCTGCCAACAGATTGGTAATCGAGATTCATTTCAAGTTTGTTTTCTTCTACTAAAAATTCTAAATAACGACGAACTGTAGAACGACTTAAACCGATACTTGCCGCTAGTTCTGAAGCAGTTTGAGGCATGCTTTGTTCTCGGATTTCTTTTGCGATTCGTTCTAACGTTTCTTGTTGTATGCCCTTCGGCAACGCTTTTTTCCGTGTCGTTTGAACGTTAAAATGGAATACTTCATCAATTTGCTGTTGATTCCATTGTTCGTTTCTTTCAATTTTCGATTTCCACGCAACGAAAAAATATAAACTTTCTTTTAACCGATCTTCCATGACTGGTTTCGTTAAATAATCGAGTACGCCCCATCGCTTCGCTTCAAGTATAGAAGCTCGGTCATTAGCTGCAGTGATGACGATAATATCTAATGAAAGCATTCGTTCTCTTACGTAACGAATCATTTCAAAACCATGAGTATGGGGTAAAAATAAATCGAGCAACAACAAATCGAATGGTTCTTTCGCTCCGTTTATTCTTTCTACAAACGCATCCACTTGATAAAATGTCTCACATGAAGCATACGGAAGATATTTTTTCACATATTCTGTATGAATCATCGCTACTCGATAATCATCTTCTAAAATAATTACTTTCATCATTCTTCTCCTTTCGGTATTGAAATAATTACAATAGTCTCTTCATTAAATCGTTCATAAGAAAAATGTCCATTTAACTTTTTTATCATCGAAAACATCGAAGGAATACCATATCCACGCTGCTTTCCTTTTTCAGAAACACCTTTTTCTATAATATTTAAATGTTCTGGAAATCCTTTACCAGAATCAGTAATTTCAATCACCCATTCATACTTTCCATCTTGAATGTAACAATCAACATATGCTTCTTCACTTTCGCTAGCCGCTTCAATTGCATTATCAATAACGTTGCCAATGATTGTAATCCACGGACCGACAAAATTTTCTGGTAATGGATGTAAAATGCTTTCATCATCTATTGTAAAATCCACTTTCCATTCTTTTGCGTATTCTAACTTCCCTAACAACAAACTTTGAATGTAAGGATCTTGAATGCGCATCGTTAATGTCTCTTGTTCAGTTACATTTTTCTCAAAAAGTGTATGGATATACTTTGCCGCTTCATCCCATTTTTCTAATTGAATAAGACCTAACAATGTATGCAGACGATTTTTAAATTCATGTGTCTGAGCTCGTAATAGATGTGTATAAGATTTAAGCTGCTCAATTTCTAATGTTAGTAATTCTAAATCCGTTTTTTTACGCAATGTTATCACATATCCATCTATCTCTCCGTTACTTTCAATGTATCGTTGATTCACGAGAACTGAAACTCCATCATAAGAAATAGTCTCATCTTTTGTCGTTTTTTTATCTAATGATAAAAAATAATTTGGCTCAGTTACTTTCAATTCTTGAAAAAAACGAATGGCTGCATCATTTATAAACGTCGTTTCTCCCTCTTTCGTAAAAGCTACGATTCCTTCTCGAGTCGATTGCATAATCGCATCACGTTCACTCAGTCTGCGACTAATTTCTTCTGGTTCTAAATGAAGAAGTAATCTTTTTATGTGACGCGCAAGTAAAAAAGAGACGAGGCTTCCGAGAATAAAAATGAACGCGATCGTTAACCATAAGACGAAACGTTGGCGACCAATTACATCTTTAAATGACTCTACTAAAAAACCGACAGAAATGACGCCGATAATTTCTCCTTCGTCATTATGGATAGCTGATTTTCCACGAATAGCTAAACCGAGAGAACCTTCCTTTTTAGAAATATACGACTCTCCTTGTTCTAAAGCACGCTCGTTATCATCACCAATCATCGGTTTTCCAATTCGACTTTTAATTGGATGAGCATATCGTATACCTTCTGTATCACCAATTACTACGTAAGTTGCTTGTAAAATATTTTCGTAACGTCGAGCGAGCGTATTGAGTTTCTCTACATCTTTCCTTTCCATTGCCACTATTATTTCACGGTCTTCTGAAATAATTGAAGCCGCATGCATCGCTTTATTTCCTGCATCTGCTTCAACGCTTCGTTCAACAAGCCATTGACTCACCGCTCCGATAATGAATAATGATAAAAACAAAACCGCTATAATTGCACTCGTCACTTTTTTCTGTAACGTCATCTCTCCTCCCCTCACTTTCTTTTTCATTATGCCACATCTTCAACGTATACGAAAAAATGAAAAATAAAAGAGTTAAAACGCAAGCTCTACCTGTTTTTTTATTAATCGGTCTACTGATTGAGTAACGGATGAAAACAAATGAGAGGTTCGTTCGTATTTTTATGTACAATCTCATAAACGAGTTCAAACACTCTATCTTTTCCTATCCATATTTAACCGCGCGTCACTTACTTCACACATGCTGTATTATCAAGCGAAGCAGGTACTGATCTGATCTCTTATTTGTAAATAAACGTATAGGACATGGGTCGATCCAAACAACTGCAGATACGTATTTAGATATTACTCCTCTTTATGAAACTCAAGAGTTAGAAAAAATCTCTAATTTCTTAGATTCAATAGATGAAAACGAGGAGAAAAAGGTAGAATTTTAATCCTTTTTTAGGCACAAAGGAATTTCGATAAAAAATAAGAGGCTGGGACATAACGAGCTTTAAATAATAAAAAAGGATTGAATCAGCAAATTTTGTTGATCCAATCCTTTTCTTGTTCTGTACGATTCGGTGTTTTTATCATGATCATTGTTAATGGCAGTGTATTTCCTTAAGTTAACTGCCATTAACGCAAATCCTATTTCATTTACTACTTTCGATTTTCCTCTAACGGAAAATCGATTAGCCTTCAATAATCCAAAAACTGGCTCATTTTAATTTTATCAGAGGTTGTCCTTTTTGTTTACTTAAAATTATCGAAATGAGGAGCTACAGAAGCTGAGGCCGTGCCCACGGAAAGCAACTGTCTGTAGTGTAAGTCAACATCACTCAATAAAAAATGAAAGGAGTCCAGTTTTATCATTAACTGAACTCCTATTTCTTATTTAGCTGGGTTTTGTCCCAACCTCTTTATTTAACATTAACCGATTGAACCTTCCATCTCGAAACGGATGAGTCTGTTCATTTCGACGGCATATTCCATTGGTAGTTCTTTGGTAAATGGTTCAATGAAGCCCATGACGATCATTTCGGTTGCTTCTTCTTCTGTTAGTCCGCGACTCATTAGATAGAAGAGCTGTTCTTCTGATACTTTCGATACTTTTGCTTCGTGTTCAAGTGAAATATTGTCGTTTAATATTTCATTGTATGGGATTGTATCCGAAGTGGAAATATCGTCCATAATGAGCGTATCACATTCAATATTCGCACGGGCACCTTCTGCTTTTCGACCGAAGTGAACGATGCCTCGGTATGTTACTTTACCACCATGTTTAGACATGGATTTAGAAACGATGGTGGAGGAAGTATTCGGTGCTAAGTGAAGCATCTTCGAGCCGGCATCTTGGTGCTGACCCTTACCTGCAAATGCAATGGATAATGTTAATCCGCGAGCACCTTCTCCTTTGAGAATGACAGCTGGATATTTCATCGTCAATTTCGAACCGATATTGCCATCTATCCATTCCATTGTTGCATTTGCTTCACAAACAGCACGTTTTGTTACTAGGTTATATACGTTATTTGCCCAGTTTTGAATGGTTGTATAGCGGCAATATGCGCCTTCTTTAATGATGATTTCAACAACTGCACTATGGAGAGAGTTTGTCGTATAAACAGGCGCTGTACAGCCCTCAACATAGTGAACGTGTGCTCCTTCATCAACGATAATGAGTGTCCGTTCAAATTGCCCCATGTTTTCTGAGTTGATCCGGAAGTATGCTTGTAGTGGTGTGTCAACTTTTACACCAGGTGGAACATAGATGAAGGAACCTCCAGACCATACAGCTGAGTTTAAAGCAGCAAACTTATTATCTGTCGGTGGTACAACTGTAGCCCAATGCTCTCGGAATATCTCTTCGTTTTCCTTTAGGGCAGTATCTGTATCTTTAAATACTACTCCTAAATCTTCAAGATCTTCCTGCATATTTTGATAAACAACTTCGGATTCATATTGGGCGGATACACCTGCTAAATATTTCTGTTCCGCTTCTGGAATCCCTAGTTTATCAAATGTTGTTTTAATTTCCTCAGGAACTTCATCCCATGATCTTTCAGAGCGCTCGGATGGTTTTACATAGTATGTGATCTCATCGAAATCTAGTGCGGATAAATCGCCACCCCATTGTGGCATCGGCTTGCTGTAGAAATGCTCTAATGATTTCAGACGAAAATCGAGCATCCATTGTGGCTCTTCTTTCATACGTGAAATTTCCTCAACAATTTCACGGGTAAGCCCTCTTTGAACGGAACACGGAAACATCTTTATCCTAAAGCCATACTTATAATCCCCGATTTCGGGCATCTTCTTAGCCATTGTTTTATTCCTCCCATTCTTTATTGTTAAAACAAACTTTTAAGGGTTAATCTTTTTCTTGCTCTAAACCTCTTTCCATTGCTTTCCATGCCAATGTTGCGCATTTAATTCTCGCTGGAAATTGAGAAACCCCTTGTAATGCTTCAATATCTCCTAAATCTATCTTCACCATCATAATCTTTCCCCTGCATCATTTCCGAAAAAATGTGAGAAGCTTTAATGCCGTTTCCGTATCCTTACCAATAACTGTTTGTGTCATCATTGAGGCAGATGCCATTGAAATGGAACATCCTTCACCTTCAAATTTTGCATCTGCCACTCTCCCATCTTCCACCTTCATCGTTAAATGGATACGATCTCCGCAAGTAGGGTTATTCATATCAACTGTTAAGCTACCATCTTCTAAGGTTCCCTTGTTACGAGGATTTTTATAGTGGTCCATGATTACTTGTCGGTAAAGAGTATCTAAATTTCTAAATGACATCGCTGAAATACTCCTTTGTTTTAACTAGTCCCGCGACAAATTTGTCAATATCTTCTTCGGTATTATATAAATAAAAGCTTGCGCGTGCAGTTGCTGATACATCTAGCCATTTCATTAGTGGCTGTGCACAATGATGACCTGCTCTGACAGCAATACCTTCTGCATCTAATACTGTCGCAACATCGTGTGGATGAACGTCATCTAAATTAAAGGTTATAAGGCCAGCTTTCTTATCCGGGTCTTTCGTTCCATAAATAGTCGAGGCCATCTATTTCAGACATTTTATCTAAAGCATAAGCGGTCAAGTGATGCTCATGTGCTAAAATATTTTCCATTCCGATCTCTTCAAGAAAATCGATTGCAGCACCAAGACCAATGGCACCAGCAATAATTGGCGTACCGCCTTCAAATTTCCATGGGAGCTCCTTCCATGTCGATTCGTATAAGCCGACAAAATCGATCATTTCGCCACCAAATTCAACCGGCTCCATTTTTTCAAGATGTTCCTTTTTGCCATACATGACACCAATGCCGGTTGGACCGCACATTTTATGACCCGAAAATGCAAAAAAATCACATTCAAGTCTTGCACATCTATTTTCATATGAGGAGCACTTTGCGCACCATCAACAACCACAACTGCACCATTTTCATGAGCAATTTTGGCAATCTCTTTGATCGGATTAATGGACGCCAAGCACATTTGAAATTTGCATGATCGCTACGATCTTCGTCTTCGATCTGTAATCTTTTTTAACAGCATATAAATCGAATCGTTCCATCTTCTTGAAATGGAAATACTTTAACGTTGCCCCTGTTGCTTTTACTACTTGCTGCCAAGGGATAATATTGCTATGGTGTTCCATATAGGTAATGAGGATTTCATCACCTTCTGTTAAATTTGCACGACCGTAGCTACAGCGATCGTGTTTAATGACGTTGTTGTCCCCCTAGTAAAAATAACTTCTTCTGTTGATGTAGCATTGATAAATTTACGAACTTTTTCTCTTGCGCCTTCATATTGATCAGTAGCCTTTGTACCTAATGTATGCACACCGCGGTGTACGTTAGAGTTATATGCGCGGTAATATGTTTCAATTGCCTCGATAACCGCTGTGGCTTCTGCGATGTAGCCGCACTATCTAAATAGACAAGTGGGTTCCCATTGACTTCTTGTTGAAGATAGGAAAATGTTTACGAATTTCCTTGACATTCATTATCTTTATTTTCCTTTCGATCAAGTCAGTAAATTGTTTCTTCACACTTTCAATAGGAAGTTGGTTCGACCACTGGTGCAAAGAAACCATGAATAACAAGTCGTTCTGCTTCTTTTTTGATAATTCCACGGCTCATCAAGTAATAAATTTGCTTCTCGTCCACTCGACCGACAGACGCAGCATGCCCAGCCGTAACATCATCTTCATCAATAAGAAGATTGGATTTGCATCTCCGCGTGCTTTTTCACTTAACATTAGTATGCGTGATTCTTGCTCAGCATTTGACTTAGAAGCATCTTCTTCAATTTTTCCAATTCCGTTAAAGATAGCAGTAGCTCCTCATTCACAACACCGTGTTTTAAAATATATCCTTCTGTATGCTTTACCAAAATGGACAACTTGTGTTGTAAAGTTTTGTGTTTGTCGCCACGGTCCAACAACGACTATTTTCGTATCACCATAGGAACCATCGCCAATAGATTTGTCGTATTCTCAGAAATGGTGTTTCCATCATTCATCAGCCCAATGCCCATTCAATACGAGCGTCGTCGACCAGCAACAGCCTCGTCGATTCACATAGGATGTAACGCCTTTAGCAAGTGGTCAACAGCACCATAAGTAATTTTCGCATTCGTACCGGCAAATACTTCAGAAACAATATTTGCAATAGAATCTGCTGTTTCCACTGTAGAGATATAGTTTTCAACATAAGTAACAGAACTATTATCTTCAGCGACAACAATGACATGGTTAAATAGTGGTGCTTCTTCATCATCATGTAATAAAAACAGATTGAATCGGTTCATCACTTCCACATTTTTAGGAACATAAGAAATACCCCACCATTCATAAAAGCTGCATGAAAGGCTGTTAACTTATGTTCATCTATTTTAACGCTTCGGTCATATAGTATTTTTTCAGGAGATCACTATGTCTTTAGCTGCGGTGAAAATATCAGTAAAAATGACTCCTTTATTTTTCAATTCTTCTGATAAGTGATAAGTAAGCAGGTGTATGATTACGTTGGATATATAAATTTTGCTTTTTATTTCATATCAACAAGCTTTTACTTCTTCAGGCAGATTCATCGAGTGATTGAATATATTGCACTTTTGTACGGTGTGATCTGTAAATTGGTAAAGTTCCAATTTTCAATTTTTGTTTTATCTGGTTTCGGCATAGGCAATTCTTTGCAATTTCAAAAGCTTCAGTCGAAGCTCTGTCAAGCCAAGTCGGTTCGCTTTTTTCTTGTTGAAAAAGAGCGAACATAATCCTGATCTAAATGGTAATTTTCGTTTCAATTGTCATCATTATCCTCCTAACTGCTTATGCTTCTTGACCTACTGTTTCATCTTCAATGCCAAGTTCTTGTTTTAATCCAGTCATAGCCTTCTGCTTCAAGACGCTGAGCCAATTCTGGTCCGCCCGATTTCACAATTCGTCCTTGCATCATCACATGCACATGGTCAGGTTTAATGTAGTTGAGCAGACGTTGATAGTGGGTAATAATTAAGCAACCGAAATCATTCGCCACGCATTTGATTGATTCCATTAGAAACAACTTTCAAGGCGTCAATATCAAGTCCGGAATCAATTTCGTCTAAGAATAGCAATTTTCGGTTCAAGCATCATTAATTGTAAAATTTCATTGCGCTTCTTTCTCTCCACCGGAAAAGCCTTCATTAAAATAGCGTTGAGCCATATCTTGATCCATTTCTAACAATTCCATTTTATCATCTATTTCACGGATGAATTTCATTAAATGAATTTCTTTTCCTTCTTCTCGACGTGATTAATAGCCGAACGAAAGAATTCAGCATTTGTGACGCCGGTAATTTCACTTGGATATTGCATCGCTAAAAATAAGCCTGCACGTGCGCGTTCATCGACTTCCATTTCTAATACATCTTTACCATCAAAAGTAATTGTTCCTTTTGTTACTTCATATTTTGGATGTCCCATAATTGCAGCGGATAAGGTTGATTTTCCAGTACCATTTGGACCCATCACTGCATGGAATTCCCCGCTATTTATTTCAAGGTCAACACCTTTTAATATCTCTTTACCTTCAATTTCTACATGTAGATCTTTAACTGATAATGTGGATGCTGCCATTATTTTACCTCCGTTGGATTCAATAGTTTTTTGAGTCATTCTCAATTTATTCTCATTATTATCTTATAACAAATGAAAGTTATTATCAACTCTCTTAAATATATGTAGATGCAAGTAGTCATTCATTATCCGCATTGTGTGAATGAAGTTTGATTTTACTATAAGTACAGCGTTTTTTCCAGTGAGTGAACTGATATTCACTACACCTATCATCTTAACAACATATCGTCCCCATATCTACGATTTTAAATCTTTTGCCTATATATATCTTTCACTTCCTTTATGCTCTGTATGTATGAAGGGAAAAGAAAAGGTAACCTATAAAAAAGGCTACCTTTGCAAAATTATTTATCCGCAACGGGAACAACCGATCCCTTCCACTCATCTAAAATAAAGTCTTGCATTTCTTTTGAGTGAAGAACTTCAACTAATGTTTTGATTTTCTCATTATTTTCATCTTCTTTTTTTACCGCAATTATATTGACATACGGGGATTCCTTATCCTCAAGTGCAATGGCATCTTTAGAAGGATTTAAGCCAACATCTAAAGCGTAGTTTGAATTTATTAATACTGCATCTCCTTCATTATTTTCAAACACTTGAGGTAAATATGCTGCATCAAACTCATAATTAAACTTCAGCTTTTTTGGATTTTCAGCAATATCATCAATCGTCGCATTTACTTTATCAACATTTTCTTTTAATTTGATGAGTCCTTTTTCTTCGAGCATTGCTAAGATGCGACCATGATCAGGGATAGAGCTACTCATTAATATTTGCGCACCTTCAGGTAGGTCCTCAAGGGATTTATATTTCTTTGAGTATACACCGATTGGTTCGATATGAATACCACCTGCATTGACTAAATCATAACCTTTTTCTTTTACTTCACTTTCAAAAAAAGGAATGTGTTGGAAAAAGTTTGCGTCTATTTCTCCATCTGCTAATACTCGATTAGGAAGACTATAATCTTGGAAAGTTTTAATTTTTAAATCGATCCCCTGCTCTTTTAAAAGTGGCTTCGCCTTTTCCAAAATCTCAGCATGTGGCACATTTGTAGCACCAACTGTTAACTCCTCTTTATTATCCTTTTCTTTATCTGACCCAGCGTTTCCACATGCAGCTAATGCAAAAGTAAAAATAACTGTAACAATGACTAACCATCGTTTCATTTTCTTTTCCTCCTTCTTAACGTTTATCAACTTTAGCTGTAATGAGATCACCGATATATTGAATGACAAATACAATGATTAATATAATAACTGTTGCTACTAACGTAACATCGCCTCTTTGTCGTTGAAATCCATCCAAAAATGCTAAGTTTCCTAGACCACCGGCTCCAATGACACCAGCCATCGCTGTGTAACCTACAAGTGCAATCGCTGTAACAGTAATCCCTAAAATAAGCGCCGGCATGGACTCAGGTAATAACACTTTGAAAATGATCGTACTCGTTTTTGCTCCCATCGATTTTGCTGCCTCAATAACGCCTTTATCGATTTCCCGCAGGCCAATTTCAACCATTCTTGCATAAAATGGCGCTGCACCAATAATGAGCGCAGGTAATGCCGCTTTTACACCTATAATGGTTCCCATCAGCATTCTTGTAAATGGAATGAGTAAGACGATGAGAATAATAAATGGAATCGAACGGAAAATATTAACAAATAACGCTGTTAACCAATAAACTACTTTATTTTCCCATATATTATTTTTTGATGTTAAAAATAAAAGCAGGCCGAGCAAGATACCGATGAAAAAGGTCGCAACAACAGAAATGCCTGTCATGTATAATGTTTCCAATGTTGCTTCCCACATTTTCTCCCAGTTTACATTCGGCAAAATGTTATCTAGCATCGTCTGTCATGACCTCCGTTCCGACTCGTATTTTTTGTAAATAACCAATCGCTTGCTCCATTTGTTCGGAACGACCTTTCATCTGAATAAATAATGTTCCATATGCACCATCTTGTGTATGTGAAATATCCCCATGAAGGATGTTAACAGTGACATCATAATCACGAATTAAGTTCGTAATAACTGGTTCAGCTGTTGAATCGCCGATAAAAGTAAGCCTGATGACTTTTCCTTCGGGATATTTTTCCAATAACTGTTCAACTGTTTCGCGAGTATCTTCTGATTCCGTCATTTGTTGGACGAATTTTTTCGTAATAGGTTGTTGTGGGTTTTTAAAGACAGATAGTACGTCACCCATTTCAACTACTTTCCCTTTCTCCATTACTGCTACCCGATGACAAATTTTGCGAATGACATGCATCTCATGTGTAATAAGAACGATCGTTAATCCTAATCGCTTATTAATATCAACTAGTAATTCGAGGATGGCATCTGTCGTTTCAGGATCTAGTGCGGATGTCGCTTCGTCACAAAGCAAAACTTTAGGATTGTTTGCTAAAGCCCTAGCAATCCCTACACGTTGCTTCTGTCCTCCGCTCAGTTGGGAAGGATATGCATCGCCACGGCCATTCAGTCCGACAAGTTTAATCAATTCGTCCACACGCCTGTTTCGCTCTTTTTTTTCCACTCCGGCAATTTCAAGTGGGAAGGCAATATTTTCATGAACGTTCCTTGACCAAAGTAGATTAAAGTGTTGGAAAATCATGCCAATTTCCTGCCGTGCTTTTCGTAATGAGGCTCCTTTGATTTCAGAAATTTTTTGACCTGCTATATTGATTGTCCCTTCGGTCGGAATTTCTAATCCATTTAACATTCGAATAAGCGTACTTTTTCCAGCACCGGAATAACCGATTACACCGAAGATTTCACCTTCATGTATATCGATATTCGTATGATCGACAGCAACTATTTTTTTATTTTTTGTAGAGAAGATCTTTTTTACATTTTGAATTGATATCATTTTTTTCTCCCAACTTTCTCACTTGATGCCTATCTATTCAATCATCTCTATAAATAATGAAAACCTTTCTGCAAAACGAGCAGAAAGGTTTTTGTAAAGTTCCTTTCCCTCATCTGTCAAAGTATAGACATACTTTGTGTGATTTGGCACCATTTCAAACATGTTGACGGTTGCCGGGCTTCATTGGGCACATTCCCTCAGCCACTCTTGATAAGAGCAATTAAGCACTTAATCTATTTAATTATTAAAAAACATTTTATCATTGATATGAAGTTACTGTCAATGGTAGAGAATGACTAGTAAATGGAATCAAGTACCTAGAGATAAGTATAATAAATGAAGAGTAACATTTTTCCGAAACTTTTTTGTATGATTATGTAATGAATAAGTTAATGATAAGGCCTTAACAACCAGAAGATCGATTCCACTAAGAGCGTATTCCGATAGGAACCAATAGATTGGATTTGCTTATTCGTTACAAGCTCCGTCAGTTGTGCTTTACCGTCTAATAACTGCATCAACATCTCGATGGAACTAAATAACTTTATATCATATTCTGAACTTATCTTTCCTTTTTTTATTGTGAAAATGGTCGCAGAGATAGTGATTGTCCAGTCATTTTCATCCGCACGAATAAGTATATGCAAAGGAGTGCTTGGCAACATATTTTTCAGATGGTTGCGGTTTTGCCACTCCGTATGTAATCTTTGCAAGGCTTGTTCCAATTTACACACACATCCTTCAATAGCTTTTCTACCATATTCTCTAAATAGGATGTATAAACCTTCTATCTCTTCTCGACAATTTATTTATTTTTCACATCTCAGGATACGTCAATTTCGAAGTCTCATCTACATTATTTCCTAAGAAATAATTTAAGTATGTTGTTGAAGTTTATCATATAAATTTGTTACTGATTCAAATGCATATATTTTTTCCTGCAGTGCACCATTTTTAAATATAAGCAAACACGGAACACTTTCCACTCCATATTTTCCAGCCATTTCCGGCATATAATTCAAGTCTGCTTTGCCAATGTGAAAATGAGGAACAAGTTTTTCAGTGATTTCCAGCAAGCGACTAGCAAGCTGGCATGTTCCACAAAGCGGAGTGTAGAAATAAAGAGCAGTATGGGAATTCGTTTTTGTTTTTTCGCGTATTTGCTCTTTTGACCAACGTTCCATTTCATTCATCCTTTACGACAAAAATTCTCTATGAACTTCAATGTCAGCCCTTAATAATACTTTTGCAAGATGAGCGTATGAAGCTGCCTCCACTTCCTTATATTCCCGATCGATGTATAAATGTTTTGCTTCTGGGAATTCTTGCTTAAATAGTTTTCGTAGCTTTTCTCCTGCTGGGTCAGCATCTACTAAAACATATACATCTTTACCAAACAGAGATTCTTCGAGTTCATCCATTTTACTTAGACCGATCGTTCCATTTGTACATATAATTTCCAAAGGCTCTTTTGCTACGGTTGCAACTCTTTTTTTATCAGAAAGTCCTTCAACAATGAGAACCTTCTCATCTAATTGTTCCATTTTATCACCTTTTATTCAATCTGAATGTTTTATATGTCCTTGATAAAATGATCCAAATAATTCACGGTATGGAAGGAAAAGAGAAAAAAACACCTTGGTGAGACCAAGGCGTTATCTACCTATATTAATCTTCTTTTACCATTTCTTCGTACTGTTCAGCTGTCATTAGTTGATCCATTTCAGCTTTATCAGAAGGTTCAACAACGATCATCCAAGCCTTTTCATACGGAGACTCATTTACATATTCTGGATTATCTTCGAGCTCCTCATTCACTTCGACTACTTTTCCACTAACTGGAGCATAAAGCTCTGAAACTGTTTTCACTGATTCGACACTACCAAATGGTTCATCTGCTGTAATTTCATCGCCGACCTCTGGTAATTCAACAAAAACGATATCTCCAAGTTCGGATTGTGCAAAATCAGTAATACCGATACGCACTTTTTCGCCTTCATCTTTAATCCATTCATGTTCTTCTGAATAAGTTAGTTCCTTAGGTGTATTCATCCTGATCCCTCCAATTATTATTCATTTGTTTCCATAGTGACATATAGCCTATCTTTAAAGCAAGGGAATAGTTTATTATAACCATTTATGACTAAATTCCTCTTCCTTAAAGCCGACTGTTACTTTGGAACCGTCCGTAACAATGGGACGCTTTATTAACATTCCATCGGAAGCTAGTAAGCTTAGGAGTTCCTCTTCTGTAGCTGTTTTCACTTTGTCTTTCAACCCTAATTCACGGTATCTCTTCCCGTGGGTATTAAAAAACTTTTTTAATTCCAATCCGCTTTTTTCATATAAATCTTTCAGCTCTTCTTTTGTAGGCGGATTATCAACTATATGTATTTCATCATAATCAAGATGATGTTCATCCAACCACTTTTTTGCTTTTCGACAAGTACCACATCTAGGATAACTATAAAACGTTAGTGACATTTTTCTCCTCCATGAAAAGAAATCTTCAAACTTATAACGTAGGGTTTTCTATTTTTCATCTTTTTATTCTTATTCGACTTATTTTGCATATTTCCTGCCGAAAGAACGAGCGTGATCATTTTCCGATAACATTTTCTCTAAAATGAAGGGGGAGATGCGCTCCGAAACAGCTAAAAGTCCGACCGTAAATAGGCCGGACTTTATCTAAAAACTATTATACAACATAACGCTCCGCTTCAATGATTTTCTCAGCTGCTTCACGCTTCTTTGCAATTGACATTAATTGGTGTGTGGCGAGTAAGTTTACGAAGAGCCGATAAGCATCATACGTAAATGTATCTCCATCTTCAGTAGCAACTAGATGTTTCCTTTGCTATGCTGCCTCGATTTCGTTGAATAGCTTCTTGACAGAAGATTTGCGTGTAAAGAAGCTTTTGTTTATTCTTTTCTATACCAGCTTTTGCGATTGCTTTTTCTGTACGTAAGAACGACAGATTCCATCGCATAAGCATTAGGAAACAATATCAGCAATATTAGCTAAAATTTCTTGTTCTTTTTCTAGAGCTTGTGCCAAATTTTTGTGCAGCTAAGTCCTGCAATCATCAAACCGATTTTCTTCGCATTTCTCACTAAATATTTTTCTTGCGCTAATGGCTCATCACCTGTTTCTTCAGGCATCAGCATCATTAATTCTTCTTGAAGTGCTTGTGCTTTTTGAAATAATGGCAGCTCGCCTTTCAATGCTTTACGTAAGAATGTGCCTGGTACAAGCAAACGGTTAATTTCATTTGTTCCTTCAAAAATACGATTAATCCGGGAATCACGATACGCTCTTTCAATTTCATATTCCTCCATAAATCCATATCCACCATGGATTTGTACGCCTTCATCAACGACATAATCAATACTTCTGAAGCAAAGAATTTATTTAATCGAACATTCAATGGCATATTCTGCAATCGAATTCTGCTACTTCTTTACCATCTTTTACTTCTTCTTCTGATAAGCTGACTCATTCTATCTTCAAACAAACCAACTGTACGATAAACAGAACTTTCTGCTGCATAAATTTTCGATGCCATTGTTGCGAATTTTTCTTTTGTTAAATTAAATTGAGAAATTGGTGTTTTAAATTGTTGCCGTTGATTTGCATATTTAACTGTTAGTTCAAATGCACGTTTCGCTCCGCCGACTGCACCTACTCCTAATTTATAACGTCCAATATTTAAAATATTAAAAGCAATAACATGACCTTTACCAATTTCACCTAATAGATTTTCAACTGGAACTTGGGCATCTTCTAAGAATAAATGTACGAGTGGAAGAACTTTTAATCCCCATTTTCTTTTCTTCAGCCCCAGTAGAAACACCTGGGTAATTCTCTTTCCACAATAAATGCTGAAAATTGTTCGCCATCAATTTTTGCATAAACAACAAATACATCTGCAAATCCAGAATTTGTAATCCATTGTTTTTCACCATTTAAAATATAATGTGTTCCTGCAGCATTTAATTTTGCAGTTGTTTTTGCACCTAAAGCATCAGATCCTGAACCTGGTTCAGTTAAGGCATAGGCAGCTAATTTTTCTCCGGTTGCTAAGCAATGGTAAGATATTTTTGCTTTTGTTCTTCATTACCGAATAAAACGATTGGCAGTGAGCCAATTCCTACATGTGCACCATGAGAAATCGAGAATCCGCCAGCTCGAGCCATTTTTTCAGCAATTAATGCCGAACTAATTTTATCAAGTCCTAATCCGCCATATTCTTCAGGAACATCTGCACCAAGAAGCCCAAGCTCACCTGCTTGTTTTAATAGTTTTACTGAACGATCAAATTCATGGTTTTCTAAATATTCAACCTGTGGCAGTACTTCATTTACAACAAAATCCTCAGTTGTTTTTGCAATCATTTTATGCTCATCTGTAAAATCTTCTGGTGTGAATATTTGTTCATACGTAATATCTTCAATTAAAAAGCTTCCGCCTTTAATTAATTTTTCTGTTTGATTTGACATTCGTTTCCTCCTATTTTCCATTATCATTCTCTTCAATGATACTAGATTACTTAAGAAATTCAAATACTCCAGCAGCTCCCATTCCTCCACCGATACACATCGTCACAACTCCGAATTGTTGATTGCGTCGTTTCATTTCATGAATAAGTGTTAATGTTAGTTTTGTACCAGTACAGCCAAGTGGATGTCCTAAGGCAATCGCTCCGCCATTTACATTGACTTTTTCTTCATCTAAGCCAAGCTCACGAATAACTTGAATCGATTGCGAAGCAAATGCTTCATTTAATTCAAATAAGCCAATATCAGAAAGCTCAAGCCCTGCAAGTTTTAATGCTTTGGAATCGCTACAACAGGACCAATCCCCATAATTTCAGGTGGAACGCCTGCCGACAGCAAACGAACGAAATTTAGCCAATGGCTTTAAGCCTAGAGCATTCTGCTTTTTCCCGATCCATGACCATACTGCTGCAGCTCCATCACTCGTTTGTGAAGCATTTCCGGCTGTCACAGTACCCGTTAACCGAAAAAGCAGGACGAAGCTTTGCTAAGAACTTCTACATTTGTATCAGGACGAACACCTTCATCTTGTGAAAATTGAATTGTTTTTTCACAAGTTTATGATCTTGTCCTACTGAACGATCGTCACGTCAACTGGCACAATTTCATCAACAAATTTACCTTCTTCAATTGCTTTTGCGGCTTTTTGATGGCTGCGTACAGCAAATGCATCTTGATCTTCCCGTGAAATTCCATATTTCTTTGCTACTTCTTCAGCTGTATGTCCCATTCCCATATAATATTCCGGAGCTGTTTCCGCTAAGTTTAGCATTCGGACGTACGACATGTCCCATCATCGGAACCATACTCATTGATTCGCGCCACCGGCAATAATTGTATCGCAGTGTCCAAGCATAATTCTTTCGGCTGCATAAGCAATCGATTGAAATCCAGATGAACAATAACGATTGATTGTAATTGCCGGTACAGTATGTGGAAGCCCAGCTAAGTGCCCCGATATTGCGTGCCATATTCAATCCTTGTTCTGCTTCTGGCATTGCACAGCCAATGATTAAATCATCAATATTCCCTTCATAATTTCCAGCTCGTTTTAATGTTTCTTTAACAACAAATGCCCCTAAATCATCCGGGCGAACATTGGCAAGCGACCTTTCTTCGCTTTCCCAACTGGTGTTCTGGCACCAGCTACAATTACTGCTTCCTCATATCGTTCCCCTCTTTCTTCACTTTTACCTTTATACAATTTCATTATTAGTTACGTAATGGTTTACCTTTCACAAGCATATGTTGCATTCTTGCTTGTGATTTCGGCTCTGCAATTAAGCTTAAAAATGCTTCTCTTTCAAGATTCAATAAATATTGCTCATCTACTTCTGTTCCATAAGGCACTTTACCACCTGCAATCACATAAGCAAGCTTTTTAGCAATTTTCAAATCATGATCGGAAATATATCCTGATAGGTGCATTGCTTCCGCACCTAATAACAAGTTGCATAACCAGTTTCTCCAACAACAGGAATTTTCTCACGAACAGGTGGTCTATAGCCTTTTTCATGCAAGAGCTAAGGACTGCTTGTTTCGCATCGTAAAGTTGATGATCACCATTTACACTAATTCCGTCAGCATTATTTAAGAAATTATTTTCACGTGCTTCTTCACCTGAAGTGGAAACTTTTGCCATCGCAATCGTTTCAAATACTTTATTCGCTACTTTTTGAAAATCAATCTCGACTCCGTTTGGTATACCTTTTAAGTGTTTCATATAAAGCTCTTTATTTCCACCACCACCAGGAATTAGTCCAACACCACTTCAACAAGTCCCATATATGTTTCCAGTCGATGCTTGAATATGGGCGGCCGGTAAGACATACTTCTGCCCCGCCACCAAGCGTCATACCAAATGGTGCAGCAACAACTGGTTTTGCGCTAGTATTTAATTTTCATCATGGCATTGTTGAAATTGACGAACGACCATATCAGTTCAAAAATATTGTCATCTTGTGCTTCCATTAAAATCATTGCAAGGTTCGCTCCAACACAGAAGTTTTTTCCTTGGTTACCAATCACAAGTCCTTTATAATTTTTTTCTACTTCATCAACTGCAATAATTAATCATTTGAATAATATCAAGACCAATCGCATTGATTTGTGAATGGAATTCTAACAGAGCGACCCCATCACCAATATCAATTAAACTTGCGCCACTATTTTTCTTAATCACACCTTTTTGTTTTTTCAAGCGTTTTAAGATTGATCACTTTTGGATTGTTCAATCTTGTTTATATTCACCGTTATCATAATAGTACATATCACCATTTTCTTCTTTATAGAAGGAAGTAAGTCCTTCAGCTAAGCATTTCTTTTACCCAATGCAGGAACTTCAATCCGTCTTCTTCCATTTTTTCAACAGATTCTTCTAACACCAATTGCATCCCATATTTCAAACGGCCCATGCTTCCAGCCAAAGCCCCATTTCATCGCTGGTCAATCGCAACGATATCATCAGCAATTTCACCTAGTAATTCGGCAGAATAAACAAGAACTGGTACTATAAATATTCCATAAGCAATCTCCGGCCCGATCATCTGCATAGACAAGCGCTTTCATTTTATTGCTAAGCCCTTTTTCTTGCTTTGCTCATTTCAATTGAAGGTGTTTTTAATTTTTTACGTTGCTTCATATTCCAATCGTTTCAGGATTTAGTTCAAGAATTTCTTTTCCTTTTTTCAGATAAAAACCCTTGACCTGTTTTACTTCCGAGCCAGCCTTTTTCAAGCATTTTTTTCATAAAGGCAGGAACTTCAAAGATTTCTTTTTCTTCTCCTTCCACTTGTCATATACATTTTTCGCTACATGAGCAAATGTATCTAGACCTACTACATCAAGTGTACGGAACGTAGCACTTTTCGGACGGCCAATTAACGGTCCTGTAACAGAATCGACTTCACCAACACTATAGCCACCTTTTATCATTTCTTGTACTGTCACAAGTAGACCGTAAGTACCAATCCGATTAGCAATAAAGTTTGGTGTATCTTTGCAACAACGACCCCTTTACCAAGAATATCTTCACCAAATGTTTTCATAAATGATAGTACTTCAGGATCAGTATATTTTGTCGGGATTACTTCAAGTAATTTTAAATAACGAGGTGGATTGAAAAAATGCGTTCCGAGAAAATGCTTTTGAAAATCTTCTGAACGTCCTTCCGCCATTGCTTCAACTGAAATACCTGATGTATTTGAGCTGATAATACTTCCCTGGTTTACGATATTGATCACTTTTTCAAAAACTTGTTTTCTTAATTTCTAGATTTTCAACAACGACTTCAATAATCCAGTCACATCCTCTAATCTGTTCTAAATCATCTTCCAAATTTCCCGCTTCAATAAGTGTAAGATTTCTTTTTACTGTAATGGTGCTGGTTTTTGCTTTAACAACTTTTGAATTGCCGTTGCTACTAATGCGATTTCGTACTTCTTTATCTTCAAGTGTTAAACCTTTTGCTTTTCTTCTTCTGTTAATTCATTTGGACGATATCTAATAATAATGTTGGAATACCGACATTTGCTAAATGGGCAGCAATTCCTGATCCCATTACTCCAGATCCAAGAACAGCAGCTTTTCGAATGGTTGGATCAATGTTATTCCTCCTTTGTTAATGTATTGAATGAATACTCATTCATTTTCTGTCAAAAAAAAAATCTCACGAATGAGTCCTACCTATAATATAAAGGAAAAAGGAAAATGAATCAATCATTTTTTAAAAAAAACTGAAATTTTTCAAAAAAATTTTCGCTAAGCTTTTAATCTCTATGAATGCCTTCATATTTAAATAGTTAAGTGAGAGATTTTCTCCTGACACATACTATTTTCCTTATCATTTTTATTTTGAATGAATAATGACGGTTGTTATTGGGAAGCTAAAAAAAATAAGT
>CAVVKR010000031.1:0-25302 GCA_963748745.1 uncultured Bacillaceae bacterium
TTTTAAATACGTCAACACTTGTCGATGCAAAAGAGGAACTAATTGTATTACCAGCGATGACGAGATATGAACAGCCAGGTGGAGGAACATCTACATCTACAGAACGAATGGTCTATTTTTCACCAGAAATTAAAGGCCCACGAATCGAGGAAGCCCGATCAGAATGGGAAATTTACGTAGAACTCGCTAGAAAAATTAATCCGAAGAAAAAAGATTTCATGCACTTTTCTAGTGCTCAAGAAATACGTGAAGAAATCGCCTTGGCAAACCCAGATTATGATGGCATTCAACATTTAAAGAAAGGAGATGTCTTTCAGTGGGGGGGCGCATGGCTTTGTGAAGAGGGGGATGTCACAGCAGACGGCCGTGCAAATTTACTTGCAATTGAACTACCCGAATGGAGAAAACCTGAAGGTCATTTTTACGTAACAACACGCCTGTGGGAAACAATTTAATTCAATGATTTATAGTGATAAAGACCCTTTTAATGCTGCGGACCGTTATGATGTATTAATAAATGAAAGCGATGCACAAACATTGAGCATTTCGCAAGGTGAAGCAATCGTTGTTTATAACAAGTTTGGCACCTTCCACGGAAGAGCAAAATTTGCTGATACACGCGAAGGTAATATTCAAGTATATTGGCCTGAAGGAAATGTACTAATCCCAAAAGGTGTATATGAATCATATGCTGGTATTCCGGAATATCATACTGCAGTTGTTGTTGAGAAAGCAGACACATACCATGCACACAAAGATACAAAATATGTTGAAAAAAGAGATCGAAGACTTGGAAATGGAAATGAGCTAAAAAGCATGGTCAAGACAAATGGGTAAAGTAAGAAAAAGTCGAAAAATCATCAAGTATACTGAAAATAAACTCATCGAAAAAGATGATGAAATTGCAATTGAGTTTCCATTGACAATCTATGTTAATAATGAAGAATTTGCAACGATGGTTTGTACGCCAGCGAACCTAAAAGAGCTTGTTATCGGCTTTTTAGGGTCAGAAGGGATTATTCGCTCACCTAACGACATCACCTTGCTGACAATAGATGAAAAGAAAGGGTTTGCTTATGTCGAACTAAAAAAAACGGAATCCATTAATAAAGACTTCTACTCCAAACGCTTCATCGGATCCTGTTGTGGAAAAAGCAGACAATTTTACTTCCATAATGATGCCCGCACAGCCAAAACAGTGATGAGCAATACAAAAGTAACGATTCAACAATGCTTTCATTTAATGAAGGAAATGCAACATAATTCTGCTGATTTCCAATTAACCGGTGGCCTGCATAATGCCGCTCTTTGTACGAAGAGGCAAGTACTTTTCACCTACTCAGATATCGGTAGACATAATGCATTAGATAAAATTTATGGTTATTGTTTACAAAACAAAATAAAATTAGCTGATAAAATTATCGTCTTTAGTGGAAGAATTTCATCTGAAGTTCTATTAAAAGTCGCTAAAATTGGTGCTGGTATCGTTCTTTCAAAATCTGCACCAACAAGCCTTGCTCTCGAACTAGCACAAGATCTCGGAATCACCGCTGTAGGTTTTATCCGTAATAAAACACTAAATATTTATACACATGAACAACGAATTCTCCTAAAATAGCAAAAAAAGACAGCCCATGTCATGGTCTGTCTTTTTTGTGTCTCAATTAATAATAAGAATTCACTTGCTTTTTTAATGTAAGGGAAATACTTAATTTTTTACAGACGGTTACATAATGCATCATTGTTAATAAAACTGCTTCCATATTCATCCCTATTATAATCCCTTCCATTTGAAAACTTGGTTGAGATCCCAATACATAGATCATCGTAAAGCCGGCAACTGTTGCCCAAATGCCATGGTAAAGGGCATCTTTCATTAATCCAAACCCTATTAAAAAAGCTTGTAATGGAAAAACAAAATAGTGAAAGAGAAAGAATGGCCAAAGCATCTCTAAATAATGGGCAGCATATAAAGAGTCAAAAAATAAATTGGCCAACGGCCTAGAAAAATAGTGAAAAATAAAAATGGCAGGAATTCCATACAGGAACGTAATGAGCATTACTTGTTGTAATAGTTTGTGTAATTTAGAAAAATCCTTTTTTGCATATGCTTCAGAAACTGTTGGAATAAGAACAATAAGTAAAGAATGAGCAATAAAAATTGGAAAAAAACCGACCGTCATTGCAACTCCAGCAAGCATACCAAAGTGCTCAGTTGCAACCGTTTCTGTTAATCCACTTATTTTTAAGACACCAATAATTAAAAATGGCTGTATCGCATTTGTTACGGCATGGAAAATTCGTAAACCAGTTGCTGGTAAAGAAATAGTGAATAAATATTTACGAACAGCTTTTCCACTTAGCTGCGTATGTTGCTCATGTTTTATTTGTTGGAATTGAACGATAAATGCATATAATAAATAGAAAAAAACGAAAAGCTCACTACCTACTAACGTACATAGAGCAATAAATAGTGCGGTTTCTGCTTCAAACTGAAATAAACGAAAAAGAATGGCAAGCAACAGCAATTGAACACCATTTCTTAAAAAATTTGAAAAAGCAATTTTACCCATCTGTTGTATCCCCATAAAATACCCGCGTGCAATCGACGAAAGAGAGATAATCGGAATAAGGATGACGACTAACCACCGAATATAAGGATGATATTGATGAAAGATTGGTATAATCGGTAACGTAATGACAGCCAATATGGTTAAAAAAGCAATTAAAAATATGACTATTCTACCAGCATGATATAGTAAGCTCCGATGATATTGTTTGTCCTTTTCCGCTACAAATTTAGAGATTGAAATCGGCAATTCTAAACTAGCCAAAACGAATGTGAGGAATATGATGGGGAGGATTGCCATGTATAGCCCCATCCCTTTTTCTCCGAGTTCACGAGCTAAAATCATATTGATGAGAAATTCTAAACACTCACCTAAAAATGCAGCACCAGCTAGCATAATGACTCCTTTGAAAAATTTATTCATATCGTCTCCCCTTACCCAAACTTGTACAATAGTATAAGAATATGAGGTGACTACTTAAAATATTTTTTAAAAGATCAAAAATAGGGAAGGAAATGTTTCGTAGTGTATCGCTAAACGAATAAGCGTTCAAGATCTAGCAGATGATTGAAGCATGCTTCATTTTGATAGATCAATATTCACCATCATGTAAGACTAACTAAACACTTCTCCATTGCATTTTTTTACTTGCTTCACTCAGCACATTTAAATCACAATGTAATTAAGATGCATGGAAAGACATATAAAGGAGGAAAAGGAATGAAACGCTTCAATATTTATAAAAAAATTGCTGCAGAGATTCCAAACATGAGTAAATCACAATTAAAAATTGCCAATCATATTATAAAAAATCCTCATTCTGTCCCATTTTTAACTGTCGGCAAATTAGCACAAATAGTCGAAGTGAGTGAAGCAACAGTCGTTCGTTTTGCTAATTTTTTAGGTTACTCTGGGTACAACGAATTACAACAGATTATGATTGATTCACTAGAGGAACAGTTAAATACAGTCGAACGGCTAGAAATGTCAAGAAAAGTTTATGATGAAACAGAGAAGGGCATTTATGAAATTTTTGAAGATGATATTAAAAATATTCAATCAACAATGGACTCAATAAATATCGAGGAATTTCAAAAAGTAGCACATGATTTATTGAAAGCAGAAAAGATATTTATTGTAGCAAATCGCAGTGCTGTTTCACTAGGTACTTTTTTGCAATATTATTTAGAAATTATTCTTGGAAACAGTGAATTAGTTCACTCGACAGAATCAGCTTTTGAGCGTATTTACAATGTGAATAAGCACGATGTTGTTATTGGAATTAGTTTCGCCCGCTATACAAAGAGTACACTCGATATTGTGACATATGCAAAACAGAAAGAAGCAACAATTGTAGCAATTACGGATAATTTACTTTCTCCAATTGTACCTTATGCCGATGTTTCCCTTTTTTCTTCAAGCCAATTGCCTTCTTTTCTTGATTCGTTCGTTGCTCCATTAAGTGTAATCAATGCGCTTATTACATATATTGGAAAGATCAAACATAAAGAAATTGACCAACGGTTAGAAAAACTAGAGGAAATTTGGGATGAATACGATGTATTTTACAAAAAATAACCCCTTTATGAAATAAAAATTTCAAATGAAAAATAAATGAAATAATCATTGCATTTTAACCTTCGCTTTGCATACAATGTAACTAAAGATATATAAATTAGTTTTAAGCGAGGTGCAAAAAGTGTTAAATGAAAATGACTCTTGGGGAGATAGTAGGGAAGGATCAAGAGAACTTTTTCAACAAGCTTGTGAAGTAATTCCAGGTGGTGTGTCCGCCAATATTAAGTATTTTTCACCTTATCCGATTATGATGGAAAAAGGGGAAGGTAGTAAGTTAATCGATGTCGATGGAAATGAGTATATTGATTACTCACTTTGTTATGGAGCACTCGCAACTGGTCATGGGCATCCACGAATTACAGAAGCAGTTTCACAGAAAATGAACGAAATTGGTACATTCATTTTAGGTACACCACATAAATTAGAAGTAACATTGGCTCAAAAGCTTGTTCAACTTTATCCTGGGATAGACATGGTCCGTTTTACTAACTCCGGTTTAGAGTTAACCCTTTTAGCCATTAGAATGGCAATTGCGTATACAGGCAAGGAAAAAATAGGAAAATTCGAAGGTCATTATCACGGTGGTTTTAATCATGTGCTCGTCAGTATCAATCCTGATAAAAAAGATGCTGGAAGAGCTAAACAACCAAATGCCATCTCTGAATCTAAAGGAATTCCACAGCAGGAGCTTAATAATACGATTGTGCTTCCATTTAATGATTTGGAAGCAACAGAAGCTATTTTACAAAAACATGCAGATGAATTAGCTGCTGTTATTTTGGAACCTGTTCAAGGCGGTTATATTCCTGCAGAACAAGCGTTCATCACTGGATTACGAAAGATTACACGAAAATTAAATATATTACTCATCTTTGATGAAGTGAAAACAGGCTTTAGAGTTTCCTTAGGTGGAGCCCAAAGACTTTATAACGTTAAACCTGATTTAACAGCACTTGGAAAAGTTCTTGGGGGTGGATATCCAATCGGTGCTGTGGGTGGTTCAAAAGAAATTATGATGATAAGTGCACCAAACCAAGGAAGTGACATTTTTTCAACTGGTACTGACAGCACAAACACAAATGAAGTCGTTTTTCATAGTGGCACATATAATGGTCATCCTATTGTACTCGCTGCTGGGCTAGAAACAATTCACCTCCTAGAAGAAGGAAGCACAATACCCGATATGTTTTCTAAAACAAACATGTTACGTACCGGTTTAGAAAAATTATATCAAGCCTATGGTGTTCATATGCAAACAATTGGGAAAGGCAGTATTTTTAACATAGTCCTGACAGATAAACCAATTAAAAATTATCGTGACATGTGGCAAGCCGATATTTCTCTCCGGCAAGCACTTGATGAAGAATTGCTTAAATTGGGGATTTACTTGAAGCCATTAAATCGCTATTCACTATCCACCGTTCATAGCGATGAAGACATTGAAAAGACAATAGATGCACACGAAACAGCTCTTAAACTGGTCTTACAAAGAAAATGGGTTGTTTCGTAAATATATTGAAGGGAAAGGGAAAAATTGGTATGCCAGACGATGAAAGTGAGGCATACCGATTTTTCTTTACTTATTCATCAGATGGAAAAGTGATTCACTATGACCATTTGATCGGAGGCGTTCTCTCCCTCTCCTTAGCCGTGTCTTTACTGTTGATATTGGTAAATTCATCCTATTGGCAATATCGTTGATTGTATACCCTTTAAAATAATAAAGATAAATCGTTTCCTTATATTTGAAAGGGAGTTGTGAAATGTGCTTATGAATCTCCTGACGTATACCTTGATCAAGTATTTTTTTCTTCAGGTGTCAGCTCTTTTTTGCAATAAAGTTCCTCACCATATCCTTTTGCTGCTAAAATTAACTGCTCCCTTTTCTGTTTTTGCCAATAATCTCTACAATGATTGATCGCGATAGTATACACCCAACTCTTCAATTTCGCCTTCCTTACATATGTCTCATAAGCTAAAAATACTTTTAATAAAGTGTCTTGATAAAGATCCTCTGCAAGCTCCTTTTGCTTGACTAGCGATAAAATAAAATATTGAAGCTCCGTTCCATGCATCTGAATAAATTGATTGATGATTGTATGTTTTTCTGTTTTTATCGTTGTCTTTTCCACATTCTTTATATTGATTATATTCATCTCAATGTCCCCTTCTTTATCTAAAAGATTACCGAGACTGAGATCATCAGTCATTTCTAAAAGCTATTTCGCGGAAATGTCTTATATTTATAACGGCTGGCAAGATATTTACCTTATAAAACATTTCCTACTAACATATAAACGTATTTTCCATCCCTCCCCCTACAGTTTTATAAAAAGTTTCTTTCTTACATGAAATTGTTTATTATTGAGTTATCAGTCAGAGAAGGGAGAATGGGAATGAATACTCTCAAGAGGAATCAGCATGCTACTAATCATCCTTATGCTATTTCTATTCACGGGCTGTACAAAAGAAAAAACAGACGAAACGAAACAAGTAGAAATAACTATTTCCGCAGCAGCTAGTTTACATGAATCATTATTAGAAATTAAAAAAAGTTATGAAAAACGTCATCCAGAAGTAGAATTACTATTTAATTTTGGTGGTTCTGGAGCACTTCAACAACAAATCGCGCAAGGAGCCCCTACTGATATTTTTATTTCGGCAGCAGAGGAACCTTTTAAGCAACTCGTCAATGACGGCTTTATCCATAAGAATGATCAAATGAATTTATTAAAAAATAAGCTTGTCCTCATTGTTGCAAATGACAATCCGCAAAAAATTACTAGTTTAAAAGATTTATTGAAAAAGGAAGTAAAGACAATTGCAAGCGGCACACCAACCTCCGTACCAGTAGGCGAATATACGAGAGAAGCATTGACATCTTTACAAATATGGGAAGATGTCGAACATAAAATTGTTTTTGCAAAAGATGTTCGGCAAGTTTTAACATATGTAGAAACAAAGAGCGCAGATGCTGGACTCGTATATGTAACAGATGCGCTCACTTCGCAAAAGGTGAAAGTTGTCACAGAAATTGATGAAAAAAACCATCGGCCAATTATTTATCCTGTAGGAATTGTGAAGGGAGCAAAAAACGAGCAGGAAGCAGTAGCGTTCTTCAAATATTTACAAACGAAAGAAGCAAGTGAGATTTTTGAAAAAGAGAGCATTTTCAGTCATAGGAAGTGAAATAGATGAATGATCATTTTTGGTTTCCTATTAAATTGTCTCTACAGGTGGCTACTATCGCAGTCATCATCGTCCTTATTCTCGCATTAATGATCGCTCATATAATGGTTGAAAATTCTTTTCCTGGGAAATCAATCATTGAAACTATTTTTATCATGCCACTCGTTTTACCACCTACTGTTGTCGGTTTCTTACTTATCGTCATTTTTGGACGCAATCATTTTATTGGTCAATGGATTGAAACACTCTTTGGACAGCAAATTATGTTTACATGGTGGGCTGCCTTACTCGCTTCCATCGTCGTTGCTTTTCCACTTATCTATCAATCAATAAAAACTGGTTTTCTCGCTGTCGATCCATCTATTCAAGATGCTGCCCGTCAAAGTGGAGCCAATGAACTACAAGTACTGTTTTATATAACCATTCCTTTAGCATCGAAAGCAATCATTGCTGGTATCATTTTAAGTTTTTCACGTGCACTTGGAGAGTTTGGTGCCACTTTGATGTTTGCTGGCAATATTCCCGGAAAAACACAAACATTACCAATTGCGATCTACATGGCAATGGACGCTGGTAATATGAAGATGGCCTGGCTTTGGGTTATTTCTACGATAATTATTTCATTTCTTATGCTATATACCGTTTCTACCATCAAGGAAAATCATCATGCTTAAAAAAGAGAATTATTGAACAGCTCAATTCTTTTTTTATGATATTATAGGTTCCCACTATTACTTCTTTATAGAAAGTAGCCGACAGTATTGTCTCTTTCTTCGTTCCTCGACTGAACTTCCCCTTCTATTGTGTGGGTAGTCATATTCATTTTGTTTAGGAAAGCCCTTCATGACAAGCTGACAGCAATCACAATCAGATAACAAATGTAAAAGCTAGCAAACTGGTTGCTTTTTAATCTTCTTTTCTCTTTTTATTTACTTTTCTCATCCGACAATATATACTAAAGGTGATTTTATACTATTAAATGAAAACATTTAGTTTAGACGAGATGAGAGGAGATTTTTAGATGAGCAAAGGTTTATTTGGTGATTTTGGTGGTAGTTTTGTCCCCCCAGAATTACAGGAAGTAATGGATAACATCGAGAAACAATTTGAAGAAGCAAAAAAAGACCCAACATTTATAAAAGAATATCGTTCCTATTTAAAAGAATATATCGGTCGGGAAAACCCATTAACATATGCACGTCAACTAAGTGAAAAAGTTGACGGTGCAAAAATATATTTAAAACGTGAAGATTTAAACCATACCGGTGCACATAAAATCAATAATGCGATCGGACAAATTTTATTAGCGAAGCGAATGGGCATGAAACGAATCATTGCCGAAACAGGTGCAGGCCAACACGGAGTGGCGACTGCTACTGCCTGTGCAATGTTTGATATGGACTGTACTATTTATATGGGAAAAGTTGATACAGAAAGACAAGCATTAAATGTCTTCCGCATGGAACTTTTAGGCGCTAACGTTGTTCCGGTAACAAAAGGGCAAGCACGCTTAAAGGATGCCGTCGATGAAGCATTGAATGATTTAGTAAAAAATAAAGATGATACGTATTATTTACTCGGTTCAGCTGTCGGTCCCCACCCTTTTCCGACAATCGTTAAGTACTTTCAAGCGATCATTAGTGAAGAGTCGAAAAAGCAAATTTTAGAGAAAGAGGGAAAACTCCCAACTGCCGTCATTGCCTGTATTGGCGGAGGAAGTAATGCAATCGGAGCATTTGCCCATTATTTACAAGAGGATGTGCAATTGATCGGCGTAGAACCTGAAGAAGCGGCTTCCTTATCAAAAGGAGTTCCTGCTATTTTACATGGATTTAAATGCCATACCTTATTAGATGAGAACGGTGATCCACAGCCAACGTACTCGATCGCTGCTGGGTTAGACTACCCAGGTGTTGGCCCTGAACATAGTTATTTAAAAGAAACAAACAGAGTGGACTATGTAACAATATCAGGAAAAGAGGCATTAGAAGCATTTCAAATCCTTTCAAAAACGGAAGGGATAATCCCTGCTTTAGAAAGTTCTCATGCTGTTGCACATGCCATTGAATATGCAAAACAACTAGCAAAAGATGATATTATTATCGTGAACCTTTCTGGCAGAGGAGATAAAGACGTCGAACAGGTTTTTCATTTACTCCATCAATAAATATTTACTATTTCTATTTCCTTTTTCATATAAATGGTCATTTATCGATAATACCAAGCTCCCATATTTAGGGAGCTTGGTATTTCCTATCTTTCCCTCTCTTTTTCGATGACATCCTCCTTATGAAAACATTCTCATAACCTATCATAAAGATGGATGTTCAACGTATAAAATCTACACTTATTCCCCGAAAAGTATTTATTCCTATTATTTAGTCGATAACAATTGATGCAATTAACTACAATGTTTCATTGTATATTAATTGTGGGTAATACTCTTTATATAAAGAGCGAGTGAAATTATTTGTCTTGTTAACAATCGAAAAAAGAAGGAAGGGACCACCTATGTGGTATAAAAAGGGAAAAGAAACAATTCTAACAGAATTAGAGTCCAATGAACAACGTGGTCTTTCGCATGCCACCGCCAAAAGACAGCTGCAGCGATATGGTCCAAACACCTTTCAAAAAAGGAAACCTCCATCTTTGTTAAAAATGCTTTGGGATCAAATAAATAATATTCTGATTTATATTTTAATAACCGCTGCTATTATTTCTGGCTTGGCTGGGGAAATGGCTGATGCGCTCATTATCATTAGTGTTATTATTTTAAACGCAGTGATTGGGATCATCCAAGAATCAAAAGCAGAGAGAGCATTAGAAGAATTAGAAAAAATGGCTACACCAAAAGCAATCGTTAAAAGAGAAGGTCAACTCAAAGAAATACCGTCCGAAGAGCTCGTACCAGGTGATATCGTTCTCTTAGATGCAGGCAGGTATGTTCCTGCTGACTTAGTCCTCCTTGATACTGTTAACTTAAAAGTGGAAGAATCTTCACTAACCGGCGAATCTGTACCTGTACATAAAAATGCGAACTGGCATACGACTAATGATACGCCACTTGGCGATAGGAAAAATATGGCATTCATGTCCACTCTAGTTACTTACGGACGTGGAACAGGAATCATTGTTCAAACAGGAATGAATACTGAAATTGGCAAAATCGCTCGTCTCCTTGATAAAAAGGAAAAAGAAATGACTCCTTTGCAACAAAAGCTGGACGAACTCGGTAAAATATTAGGGATCGGGGCAATTATTATTTCTGCCATTATTTTCGCCATCGGCTTTTTCCAAGGAAGAGAGCCACTTGAGATGTTTCTGATTGCGGTTAGCTTAGCCGTAGCTGCTATTCCTGAAGGACTCCCAGCCATCGTCACCATTGTTTTAGCATTGGGAGTTCGGCGGATGATTAAAAGAAATGCTATCATTAGAAAGTTACCTGCAGTTGAAACCCTCGGCGCTGTCAGCGTCATTTGCTCTGATAAAACCGGGACATTAACCGAAAACAAAATGACAGTGACAGAAGTGGTTGTCAATCATAAGCGAAATCCGTTAACTAATTTTCAGGTGAAAGATCCAACGGAAAAACGGTTATTTCAAAGTGTTTCTTTATGCAATGATGCGGTTGTCACTGCAGAAGAAAAGACAGGTGATCCAACAGAGATAGCTTTAATTAAAGCAGCAGATAAAGTTGGTTATCAAAAAGCAACTGTAAATAAACGGTATCCCCGTATAGATGAGATCCCATTTGATTCAAATCGTAAAATGATGACGACAATTCATCAATATAATACAAAAAAACTCGTCATTGTGAAGGGAGCCCTAGAACGTATCCTCCCCCGTCTTTCTTATATTGAAAATAAAGGTACTGTCATTCCGTTTACAAATGAAGAAAGAAAAAAGTCGTTTCGCTCGCAGATGCAATGTCTGCAGATGCCCTTCGCGTTCTTGCCGTTGCTTATAAAATAATTGATGAAAACGATGATAAGAAAGAAACAATCGAAGAAAAACTTATATTTTTAGGGTTAACTGGTATGATTGACCCTCCACGCGCTGAAGTAAAAAGCTCTATTATTGCTTGTAAAAACGCAGGAATACAAACTGTAATGATTACGGGAGATCACCAAAAAACAGCACTTTCGATTGCTAAAGCACTACAAATTGCTGAACATGAAGACGAAACAATGACAGGTAAAGAGATCGATGCAATAAGCCAAAGCGTACTTCGGGAAAAAGTGAAACATATTCGTGTCTTTGCTCGTGTTTCTCCAGAGCATAAAGTGCGAATCGTCCAAGCGCTGAAAGATAATGGAAAAATTGTTTCCATGACAGGAGATGGCGTAAACGATGCACCATCTCTACAAGAAGCAAATGTAGGGGTAGCAATGGGGATGACCGGCACTGACGTTGCGAAAGGGGCGGCAGATATCGTTTTAGCAGATGATAATTTTGCGACGATTGTAGCTGCTGTTGAGGAAGGTAGAAATATTTATAAAAATATTAAAAAATCAATTTTATTTCTATTATCCTGTAATCTTGGGGAAATCGTTGCTTTATTTATTGCCATCTTAATGGGCTGGCCTGCCCCACTTACTGCCGTTCACATTTTATGGGTTAATTTAATAACCGATACACTCCCTGCTATAGCTCTAGGCATTGATCCAGACGATCCAGATATAATGAAGGAACAACCTCGCAATGTGAAAGAACGGATTTTTTCAAAAGGAAATGGCATGTTTACAATAGGTAACGGATTATTAATTGGCCTTTTAACATTAATCGCTTTCATGGAGGGACTTCGCTATTACACAGACGCCAATTCTATATTCGTCCTCAATTTTTCGCAAGTAACAAATAAAACACTTATTCATGCACAAACAATGGCTTTTTTAACATTAAGTATTTCACAATTATTCCATGCTTTAAATGTAAGACATCAGAAAAAATCAATTTTTCAAGTCGGATTGTTTTCAAACCGGCTATTAATCATAGCGATTCTTTTAGGTCTAGCCCTTCAAGTTTGTATCATCCATATTCCAATCTTCGCCGATCTATTCACACTTTATCCATTGTCACTAAGGGACTGGATATTTATTATTGGATTATCTATCGTCCCCATATTAGTCAATGAAATAGTGAAGGCATTTCGCCGTACGATCGCGTAATGCGAAAAGGCTGTCTGAAAAGTTATTAACGCAATGACTTTTCGACAGCTTCATTCTTTTTTGAATCATGTAGATTCTGTGTTGGACTTTGCTGCTACCACTCGTCGCTACACTCCTGTATATTTTCCCACTCAAGTTATGCACGCAAGAGTCGCGTCTCCCCAGTCTTCCCTACATAGATCTTCAGCTCCACATAAAAAAATTAGGCATACCACTTAAATTAGTCCACAAGAACAGAGAAGTTAAATTGAAACATGAAAAATAAAACGACAAAAAATTTCCCGGAAAATGATGAATATAGGCCAAAAGCATTATTTTACACTTTTTGGTTATTATTCTATGTTTATTTTCTGAATTTTTGCTATTATTATGGTACAGGTAAATGCTTCACTAGCAAAGCAAACAGGCAATAAAAAATCATTCATAACGGAAAGGAGCAGTAAGAGTATGAAAAGAAAATTATTTTCTTTATTATTTACGTTTTTACTCATCATTCCATTACAAGTATCGGCCGGAAAGTTTGGTGATGGAGATGATCCAGCTGGTAACCCTGGAGAATGGTATACAGGTATGGAGCCAACGGAGATTGATGCAACAAAAACCCCTATTTTATTTATACATGGATTAAATGGCTCTTCTTTAGGATGGTGGGAAGAAAATGATATGTATGATATCGCTTTAGAAAATGGATATGAAACAGCTTTTATCGATCTATATCCAACGAAAAACATGTGGGATAATGGGGCATTATTAGCAGAAAAATTGCCTGATATTGTAGAAAATTTTGGTAAGAAAGTGACGATTGTCGCACATAGTAAAGGAGGAATCGATGCACAATCAGCTATCGTCCATTATGATGCACATCCATTTGTTGATAAAGTAATTACCCTCTCTACTCCACACCATGGTTCCCAACTCGCAGACTTAGCATATAGCAAGTGGGCTGGATGGCTTGCGAATATTTTAGGTAGTAAAAATGACGGTACTTATTCTCTTCAAACCGGCTATATGCAACATTTTAGAAAGCAAACAGATCAATTAAATAACCGTTTACATGTCCCCTTTTATTCGTTTGCTGGTACTAGCTGGGGCGCTTTTGGAGGATCCCTATATTGGGGGGGATTATATTTACGTTCATTTGGTCAAAATGATGGAGCGGTTACGGTAACAAATTCTCGCCTCCCATATGGAACGGAAATTAAAGTCGATAAATGGGACCACTTTTCTATTAAACTAGGAAGCTCTACTTTTTCTTTATTTGAACCATTTTTACGAGTCAATGGGAATACAAATTCTTTCGCACACGATACGATTTCTAAACAAGCAATGAAAGAAACTGTCGCATCTTATCTGCACGGTGGTCAGTATAAAGAACAAAAAAAGGAACTTTTTGCTGTGGAGGAAAATGTAAAACAGATCGATGTTCAGTGGATAAGTAACAAAGACACGACCGACTTAACACTGATAAGTCCAAGTGGTAAAAAGTATACAAACTTTAACGTCCAAAAAGACACATCAAATATTTTTAATCAGGCTTATCAATATTCTTTTGCTCTTCAATCCCCTGAAGCGGGTGAATGGACGTTACAAGCAGAGCAAAAGGAAGAAAGCTATCTTTTCAATGTCGTATATGACAGTGATATAAATAATGATTTACATCTTACTACCAATAATAGTCAATCTCCCAAAATGATCTTAATGAATGACGGGAATATTGCTACCTTTCAAACTGATATAAAAATCCTAAAAGTAGAACCTACTGACAGTAAGGAACAACAATTAAAAAACACCAACGAACAAACTATTTCCCTTGATCACCTCCAAGAAGGGTTATACAATATAACAATCGATATAAACGGTAAAACAAAAAATGGTCATTCATTTAATCGCACAATCGTCCAATCGTTCTATAAAGATAAATATGGAAATTTGTATTAACATTTTCACTTTAAACATGACCATCATTTTTCGATAACTTAATATGATAAAAATCATCCACCTGATGTGCTACTTCTTAGCAAAAAACATTATTTCAGATTACTATTCAGGTGGATGAGCCTTTGCCGTTTTTATTATTAAACAGTACATTCATCCATAAATTGTTTCTTTTTCTACGCATAAACGTGTCACTATCTCCTCGTCTACTTGAATGCCTAGTCCTGGTTTCTCTGAAAGATGAACATAAGGTAGTGCATAACTTAAATCACCTGGATCGACTGTAAATTTCGTCGGACCAGATATTTCTGTGGAAACAATATTTTTATGTGATAATGCAACATGGAAACCAGCGCTAGAAGCAATGCTTGATTCGACCATCGAACCAATTTGACATTGGATACCAAAAAGCTCCGCTTGGGTGGCAAGCTGGTAAGCCGGATAAATACCTCCACTTTTCATTAATTTAATATTAATATAATCAACGGAACGATGTTCAATAAAAGTTCTCAAATCTTGACTCGTCACTAAACTTTCATCCGCCATTAATGGGATTGAAGTGCTTTCCTTTACATGACGAAATAGTGACACATCTTGTGCCGAAATTGGTTGTTCCACCCATGACAATTGATAAGGCTCTAACGCTTCCATTGCTTTTTTTGCCTCTTGAACAGTCTCCCAGCCTTGGTTTACATCCACGCGCATAGGCACTCCATTACCAACGGCTTCCCTAACTGCTTGAACACGTTGGATATCAAAATGACTATCTGTACCAAGCCTCATTTTTATTTCTTTATATTCTTCCTGAATAGCTTCCTTCGCTTGCTTTGCAAGAACTTTTGGTTCCAAAATACTTAACACTTTCGGAATGGAAGCTTGCTTTCTTTTTCTACCACCAAGTAATGTATAAATCGGTAAATCACTGTATTTACCAAGAATATCATAGCAAGCAATATCAATCGCAGCCTTTGCCGCTCCATTTCTCATTAACGTTTGATTCATTTGTTCATGGATAAGGTGAATATTTCTTGGGTCCATTCCAATGATGGCAGGAAGCAAATAATGCTTTAAAACCTCATAAACACTATGAATAGAATCTCCTGTTACATGCTCATCTGGCACACTTTCACCAAAGCCAACAATCCCGTTATCTGTATACAGTTTAATAACGACAGAAGGCATTGAATGATAAGTAGCATAAGAAATAATAAAAGGTTCCCGCAAAGGTAAATTGATTCGATATATATCGGCTCGGACGATTTTCATACTTTATCACCTTATGATCTTTGTATAATGATGGTAAACTTAAGCATAAACTTACCATTTGTCTACGTCAAATGTAATAGAAAATATATCATTCTTTCATAAAAAAAAACTTGTAATAAAATAATCCCCTGCCTAACTGACAAGAGAGGTAAATTTAGACGTTCTGAGGCAATGAAGCTTCATTCGTTTTGGCAAAGTTAAGCTATTCCTTTTTTGTGTGTTCAGCATAAGGAAATCTCTAGGATAAGAGACCTTCTTTGCAGACGGAGTCGGTACTATGTTAAAAGGATATTTTCCTTTTTTCGCATAATTCATTTGTTTTTACCCAAACTATTCTTTGTAAATAACTTTAGGAGGGCTATCAAATGAACATGAATAACAATCAACCAATGCATGAAAATATGCAAACAGGGAGTGTTCCTCAGCAGTTTAACCATGGAGGCCATGAAATATTTGATGTACATGAAGTTTTATCTGGGACAATTGGTACACTTGATCTGTACACAATGTGCAAACAGCATGTGCAAGATCAAGAGCTAAACGATATTCTTCAGCGTCAGTATCAATTTATGCTTGATGAATACAATATTACACTCGAAGCTTTTCAAACTGGCCAAGATCCTTCAAAACCGACTCAAAGCTATAAAATGACACAAGGTAATGACTTTGTTTATGGGCTTAAGCAAACCCAACCGAAAAAGCCTATCCAATCTGCAAACGAAATTAACGATGAAGTCATTTCTGGTCTCGTGCTTTCAGCTCATAAATCAAATGCTTCAGCAAAAACGTTAGCAGCATTAGAAGCTACCAATCCTGTCCTTCGTCGCGTCCTTGCAGACAGTATTCCAAACTGTATTGAAATGGCTTATGAAATAGCTATTTATCAAAATAAGCATCACTATTATCAAGTACCGCAATTAAATAGTTCAGATATGCAACAAATTTTAAACTCATATGCACCAGGTAACAAACAAATGATGCAATAACTTTCTTTAAGAGCAGTAAAAAAGTGCAAGTATCTGTTCAACTTACGGTACTTGCCCTTTTTTATTAATAAAATAGATATATCAAACGAACTTGATGGATATTTTGATTCAAATAATACCAAAAAATTAATTTTTTTAAAAGAGAAGAAACGCACATATTTTAACAAAAAAATTGATCAACATGGATGGGTGTAAATTTTATAAAAAATGTATTATTGGAGCCATCTGCTTTCTTCCTAGCCACGTCACCGACCCCCTTTGCGCTAAACTTGCGTAGATCGAGACTTTCTACCCTAGCGATTGCACCCATACTAAGCACACATGGCTCCTAAAAGTCGAATTACATACTACATACAAATGTTTCTTTCACGAAATTTCAACCTTAAGATGCAGCAAGCAAAGATTTCAATGATATCTTAGACATGTTTGAATTCTCTATTATTCCGTATTCTCCTACTAATGAAGCAAAGCAGTTTAATAATGGCTTAGAAACTACTGACATGATCACCGTTGCATCATTCGGAGGGACTAATATCTAACTAAAAAGGTGGAATACTATGAGGAATATTAGAAAAAAGGAGTTGTAAAAAATGCAACAACAGTTAAAAGATAAAGTGTTGCGAGTGTTGAATGATAATGAAGTTGGGACACTTGCTACCGTCGTGGATAATAAGCCGCAATCTCGTTATATGACTTTTTTCCATGATGATTTAACATTGTACACCGCCACAAATAAGGAGACACATAAAACAGAAACAATTAAGGAGAACCCATATGTCCATGTTTTAGTTGGTTATGATGGCAAAGGTATAGGCGATGCCTATCTAGAAGTGGAGGGTAAGGCCTCTGTTCATGAATCAGAACAACTAAAAAAAGATTTATGGAATGAACATCTTTCCCCATGGTTTGAAGGACCTGAGGATCCTAACTATGTTGTCCTCAAGATTGTACCAAATCAAATCCGATTAATGAATAATCATGGAGAAGAGCAGCAGATATATTAAGGTTACACTAACAATGCATTCTAGCGAATATGATATATCTGAAAAGGAACTATTTGTGAGGTTTAGATAAAGCTGATGCTTCCTTTCATAAGACAGCGATAACATCCTATTAAATATACTAACTCTTTTTACTACGCTCGTTCCGATTTAGAGAAATAATGAGAAGCCCCTTGTACAAATAGAGTGACAGGGACTTCTCCTTTTTGTTTGGGAGCAACCTGCTCCACCTATTTAGGCACCTCAGGTGAAACCTGAATTAGACGGTCCACAAGCAGAGCCAGCAATTGGGCCTTTTACATTTACTTTGTATAAGCGTTCGTTGTCCACTTCTCCACAAGCTGGACACTTCACTGATTGAAGTTTTTCATATGATACAAGCTTCTCATATTCATGCCCACACTTTTTACAGCGCAAATCATACATTGGCATTTTCGATCCCTCCCTGTATGCATCATGTTCCATCCCTATTATACAAAATACAATGGGAGGTATAGTATTAAAACGCTTTAAAATAATCCACTACACCACTTTATGATGTACGTGTGTCTTTCCTTTTCGGGGCATAAGTGAATGACGAGTGGAAATATAGACACCAAAAATAACAAATAATCCGCCAATCCCTTGATAAAGATCTAAAGACTCTCCGATAAAAACGATAGCAAATAACGTAGCAAACACGGGAATAAAATTTAAAAAGATACCTGCTCTATTTGCACCTAATTGTACAACACCAGTATTCCAAGCAATAAAAGCGACTATAGATGCAAACACCCCAGTGTAAAAAATTGCGATGATAGAAGAAAAGGACCACGTAATCACAATATGAGGTTGGTACATCTCATACAGAAAAAACGGTAACAACATAAATATTCCAATAAAAATACTTACCAAAAACGTGCTCGTTCCTGGCAAACGATCTGCGAATTGTTTGACAAGAATAGAATAAATACTCCAACATATAACAGCAACAAGAACAATGAGATCACCCGTATTAAACGAGAACGATAATAAATTAGCAAAAGATCCTCGAGAGATAATGAATATGACACCTATCATTGAAATAATGGTGCCAATCACTTGGTTTGCTGTTAGACGTTCTCTGAAGAAGAGAAACGATAATATGTAAATAATGATTGGAGCTGATGTATTTACTAATGATGCATTTATTGATGTCGTATAATGTAAGGCAATATATATCAATGTATTAAAACCTGCAACACCTGTTAATGCCATTAAAAAAACAATAGGCCAATGTTGACGAATTGCCTGCCAATCTCTTTTTAAAGATGACAATGCTAGTGGAAGAAAAATAATAAATGCGGTGCACCAACGAAAAAATGCTAACGTATATGGCGGTAAATCACTTGCTACTGCTCTCCCCATAACAAAGTTTCCTCCCCAAAGAAGAGTCGCAATAATCAGTAAAACAAACGGAGGAAGCTGCTTCATTTTTTTACACCCTTTCTTGTCTCATATGATAGTGTGTAACTACTTTATCACATTAGAGCGTAAACGCATAGAGGCAGACGACTTCCATCCTCAACTCTCATAATGACAAAAAAGAATGAAGCCATGTTCCTTTAAGGTCCACGGCTTCATTTTAATGTCTCAAGTTACCTTCCCTATCACTTTGTTTTTATTAAACTTTCATGCTTGAATCTTTTTCATTTGGTGTCAGTACCCGCCATGATTCAATGACTAAAAAGATGCAGAGAACCAAAAGCACAAAGGAGGAAATAAGCAGAAAATAATTTTTTTCGGCAAAATTTGTTTGCATTAATATAAACAAAGCAGATAAAGTGACAATAAACATAAATACCATCGGAATAATCGCAAACCATGCTTTTACTCCTTTTTTAATGAGCCAAACACTAACAGCTAATAAAGCTAAAGCACCGAGCATTTGGTTGGCAGACCCAAATAATGGCCAAACGGCATTCCACGTCCCTGAAATTGCTAAAGCACCAGATCCAATAACGATCACGATTGTTGCTACATGATTTTTTTCAAAAAAGGGTGACCTCTCTTCTGCAAATTCTTGCACTGCATACTTTCCAAGCCTTGTAGCAGAATCGAGTGTTGTCATTAGAAATGCCGAAGCCGTAAGGGCTGTAAAAGTTGTCGCAGTGACTTCTGGAATTCCCCAGTGGGACATAAAATAACCGACTCCTGCTGAGAAGGTACCGATCGGGCCATTCAAGGCGTCCATTCTAGCTACAAAATCAGCTTGCGTTAAGTAAGCAACCGCGCCGATCGCAATAATAGCTAAAAATCCTTCTAACAACATCGCCCCGTACGTTATGAATTTTCCATTCCCTTCATTATCCAATTGCTTTGCAGTCGTTCCAGACGATACGAGAGAATGGAAGCCCGATACTGCACCACATGCAATCGTTATAAATAAAATTGGAAACAAATATCCTAACGTTTCATTGTACATTCCTGTAAAGCCTGCCATTTTTATCGTTGGATTGGCAATAATGATTCCTAAAGCAGCACCAGCAATCATTCCATAAAGCAAAAATGAGTTTAGGTAATCCCTTGGCTGGAGCAAAACCCAAACAGGCATAACGGAAGCTAAATATGCGTATAACAATAAAATAATCACCCAACTCGTTCCACTTAAATGTAATGGAAACTTAATTCCAAGCCAGATACTAGCAAGCATTGCGATCACACCGAGAATACTTGCTAACACAAAGTTCATCCGTAACTGATTAACGAGAAAGCCAAACAAAATAGCGATACCGATAAACAAAATAGATGCAGTTGCTGCTTCAGGAACTGCGATAAATGTATCTCTTACAAGAATGATAAAAACGCCGACAATTAACATCAAAGTTGCGATCGAAAAAGCCAAAAATAATGTTTGGCCACGCTTACCAATATATTCTTTAATAATCGTACCTATTGACTGTGCCTTATGGCGAATGGAAGCTTGTAATGACGCATAGTCATGTACTCCTCCTACAAAAATACTACCGATAATAATCCACAAAACTGCAGGAATCCAACCGAATACAACGGCTGTAATTGGGCCAACAATCGGACCGCCACCCGCAATCGTTGCAAAATGATGCCCTAACAGAACAGGTTTTTTTGAAGCAACATAATCAACACCATCCGCCATTGTAACTGCAGGTGTTGGTCGCTTAGGGTCAACACCTAATTTTTTCTCAAGAAATTTTCCATATGTGAAATAAGCAATAATAAAAATAATACCACTAATTACAAGTAACAATAACAAACTCATATGCCTTCCCTCTCTTCTTTAACCAGCTTATCAATGACTTGAACAAATGAATGTCCTTTCGGATGAATCGTCAATTTTTTTTGCTTTAAATCAACTAAGGCGAAATATATTTCTACCCAACCATGTAATCCAAACTTTACAAACTTTACTTTACGGTATTTTCTGACTTTTTTAACTATTTTTTCGGAAACTGCTTGATCTGTAACAAGGATTCCGGTGATGATCGTCGACATATGTTCTTCATGACTTGGAACATATAAAGCAAAATCATTTTCCAAATCATCTATATATTGTTGCACCCTCTCTACAGTAACAGGTTCAGGCGATACGGAAACAAACACAACTTGTTGATTTTCTACTCCCCAAATCTTTATTTTTTTCGTTAGCATATATTTCTCATCTCTGCGCTTGTAAGCAGCTGCAAAAGCTAATTGTGTATTACCTAGCATCTTGTCCTTTTCAACATCAAAAAAAGGAACATACTTATTCATTAACTGTTGAGCAAAAGTTTGTATCTTTCCTCCTTTCGCCATCAACTATCACCTCCCTTCAAAAGCGTTTTAAACCATGAACATAAATCCCTTTGAAAATAGAAAAACCAGACAATGTAATAGATAAATGATTATCTTTAAAATCAATTCCTTTTTCGATAAAAATAGCAATTCCATCTTTATGTTCATATACAAATCTTTCTTTCTCTTTCGGCTCACCAAACCTGGTGATTAATTCTAATGGTTGACCAACTCAACATCGGCCTGCCTTTAGTCGCTCGATTGTAAGAACAGCGCCCTTCTTTACAATCCATTCTCTCGCATCATGATCGATTGCTATGCTGAATTGCATGAATTAACCCACCTTTCTAAAGCGAATAAATAATCGGATAATTAATACTACATTACATCATATTATTTTATAAAATGCAATGTCTATAAAAAATATGATAAATATTTTTCTGTTTTCTACAAGTAGAATAAAGATTGGACTAAGCACCGCATAAAATGTAAAACAGCCATTTATGCGCATGGCTGTTTTTAATTAAATATTCATTTTAACGTGCTTTTTGGATCACCCCACATCCTAATCGTTTGCCCGCATCTCCAGCCGGTTGACTCCGATAATCGTCGGGATTTTGATGAATAATAATCGATTTCCCAATGACATCTTCTCCTCTAAACTTATTTGTAAAAAATAACATTCTAGCATATCCATTATTAGAAAATAAAACGGGAAAATCACCTGCATGATTGCCATGTGGCTGGTTGGTTGGATTCCAATGCCCTCCTGCTGCCTGAAATGGATCTTTTACATCACCAATGTCACATACGCCTTTTTCATGAATATGAAAACCATGTGGACCAATTGGTGATTCACCTTTTTTAGCTGGCTGATAAGCTGGCAAACCAGCAACTTCAACAAATACTTCTGACCCATTTGCCACGTTTGTAAATAACACATGACCGCGTAAATCAGGTGCCAAGGGACCTCCTTTTATATAGGCATAAGCTGATGGTGTGAACATACTTGCAAACTGCAAATGATTACCGGTATATCCTACCGTCATATTTCCCCCTCCTATTAGACGCTTTGCCTTATTATATGTGTGGATGATAGGTAATTATCTGTTTTTCATTAGTAATTTTCTTTATAAAACAAAAGGAGCGAGGCATGTCTCCTTTTCCTTGGACAGTGAGTGATGAAACCTTGATAGATGAACGTTCGTAAGCTGAAAAAAAGGGAAAAGTAACGCCTGAGACGTATTATATAAAGGTGATCTACTTTCCTAAGCGGAGACGTGAGAAAGAACAAAAATGGAGGAAATAACTAACATGGATACTAATAAGCAAGGGTCCCCACAAACTTTTAAGTACTTTATTCAATTGTTGAAATTGGGGAAACCATCTAAATGGCTTTTTGCTCTTGCACTCTTTTTAAGTCTTTTAGAAACAGCAGCAGGCTTAATTGTCCCACTCTTTACGAAAATTTTAGTCGACCAAATTGCCACAGCTGGAATAGAACTAAAAATTGTTTTCCTTTTACTCGTCGTCTTTATTATTCAGACAGTATCAGGAGGATTTTCCTTTTATTTAATGACCTATATAGGTGAAACCTTTGTTAAAAATATCCGACAAAAACTATGGGATCATATCCTCGACTTACCAATTCCCTATTTCGATCAACATCAATCAGGTGAAACGATGAGCAGAGTGACACAGGATACAAATATAATCAAAGCCCTTAATCACTAATCATTTCGTTACATTCATTTCAGGCATTAATTTCTATTATTGGAGCAATCTTTATCCTATTATTAATTGATTGGAAAATGACCGTCATCATGATTAGTATCTGCTCCTGTTGCATGTTGATCCTTTACCATTAGGAAGGAAAATGTACAAAATTTCTAAAGAAACACAAGATGAAATGGCAGCATATAGTGCAAATTTAGGTCGTGTATTAAATGATATTCGCTTAGTAAAATCATCGAATGGACAAGCCAAGGAAAGAAAAAGAGGCAAAAAAAGAATTGTTGCATTATTTCGTTATGGTTTGAAAGAAGCAAAAGTACAAGCTGTCGTTTCTCCATTAATGACATACAGTGATGATGCTCGTACTTGTTATCTTAATTGGGTATGGTGGTGCTACGTGTTTCTACTGGAGAACTTTCCGCTGGTTCTCTCGTTGCCGTTATCATTTATATGTTTCAAATTATCATTCCTTTTACACAATTAGCATCTTTCTTTACTTCTTTCCAAAAAGCGATGGGAGCAACTGAAAAAATTCAAAGCAATTACTACATATAGAAGGTGAAAGATAATAAGCAAGTGAAGAAAGACAATCCAAGACTGATCAAGACATTGCACTTTCAAGGACTGTTTCTTTTCGCATATGAACGTGGAAAACCGGTTTTAAAAAGCGCTTGATCTTCACTATATCAGCCGGGGCAAACGGTCGCATTCGTCGGTCCGAGTGGATAGTGGAAAAACAACGATCTTTTCTTTAATCGAACGCTTCTATCAACCAACAGCAGGTCGAGATCCTTCTTGGTGAAACAAATATTCAAGATCTTCCTTTACAGGAATGGCGAAAAGTCAGATTGGGTATGTATCACAAGATAGCCCAATCATGTCTGGCACCATTAAGGATAATATTTGTTACGGGACTAGATCGTCCAGTCAAAAGAAGACAGAAATCAAACATGTTGCTCAACTAGCTAATGCTAGCATACTTTTATTGAAAAGTTACCTCATAAATATGATACAGAGGTAGGTGAACATGGGCTTCGAAACTCTCCGGTGGACAGCGACAACGAATTGCCATTGCGAGAGCATTATTACGAAATCCTACGTTACTATTATTGGATGAAGCAACATCTAATCTCGATAGTGCATCAGAAAATCTTGTCCAACATGCTCTTAAAAGCTTAATGGCAAACAGAACGACATTAGTTATAGCTCATCGGCTAGCGACTATTTTAGAAGTAGACAATATCATCGTTATTGAAAACGGAATGATTTCAGGGCAAGGAACCCATCAAACATTAATGAAACAACATCCTTTATACCGAAAGTTTGTCCAGCAACAGATGAAAATGAAAGACAGTCACTCTACCTCATCTTTATGTTAATTTTTCATCTCCTTTGAAGAAAGAGATAATCATATTCATCTTATTGCTGTTAAAAACTATCCTTTTAAGTGGGTCCTGGTCTGCCTTTACCAGGACTTTTTTGTTTTTCCACCTTTCTCTTCCATCTCAGCGTTACAACCCAAAAATTGGAAAGATTCATTCTAAACACTCCTACTATAAGTTTACAGACTTCTTGATTAATCAAGTTTATCAATGATCCCTTTAAAGTCCTGTCGTGGACTGTTCACTGCCGATGATATCGGATATGCTTCCATTTTTGCAGATGGGAATGGAACGAGTAAACGTTTTAATTGGACAGGATCTTCCACTGAAGGATCAAGCCAAATACGTTCTGCTTCTTTCGTTAAAATAACTGGCATTCGATCATGGATTGGCTGAACGAGCTTATTCGGTTCCGTCGTTATCATCGTACATGATTGAATCATTTGCCCATTATTTTCCCAGCGATCCCAAAGACCTGCAAAGGCAAAAGGTTCCTTATTTTTTTGCCTCATATGATATGGTTGTTTTTCATCTCCAATCTTCTTCCATTCATAAAATCCATTCGCAATAATAAAGCATCTCCTGCGTAATAATAAATTTTTAAAGCTCGGCTTTTTATCCACTGTTTCCGCTCTAGCATTAATCATTTTATAACCGATTTTCGCATCATTTGCCCATGAAGGAATCAATCCCCACCTTAAAAAACCACCACGATTACCATCCTT
>CAVVKR010000032.1:0-13434 GCA_963748745.1 uncultured Bacillaceae bacterium
ATCGCACAGCCATCTTTGCGCGGATCTGAGCCTCCTTGAAGCATATTCTTTTCAGGATCGATAAGAATCCCTTGATAACCCCCGAAAACATCTAAGCCAGCAATGACTTTATGCCCCATTTCCATTAAGGTTAATTTTGTTTGCTTAGCAATTCCTGATTCTAAAGCTAATCCATCCTCGAAATGGCGAAAACGTGGTGTTTCCCCTGCCTCTTGAATATTCATGCCATAATCTAAATGATTAACAAGCACTTGCACTTGACCTTGTGGCTGATTCTGTACCCATTACTCCGAAGGAAAAATACAGGTTGTCCCTCTTTGAAACAAGTGCAGGGATAATGCATGAAAAGGTCTTTACGTGGCTTAATGTATAAGATGATTTTCCTTTAGGGAGAATCCTGCGCCACGACTTTGCAGAAAAACACCTGTTTTCCCCAGCAACAATCCCGGATCCGAAAGGGGTAAATATACTATTAATAAATGAGATGACGTTTCGGTTTTATTACTACAGATAAATATACTGTATCTCCCGCTAACTCAAAACCATGTTCAACATGCTTCATAGGAATATTTTTATTTATTTGCTTACAACGAGTAGCCGCATATTCCTTACAAAGCATTTTTTCTAATGGAACAGGTGCAAAATCAGGATCGGCAATAAAAGCATTGCGGTCAGCAAAAGCTAATTTCTTTATTTCAGTCAGGAGATGAATATACTCAGAAGAATTATGTTCGATATTAGTTAAATCAACATTCTCCAACATGTTGAGCATAGATAGTGTGACTACACCTTGTCCATTTGGAGGCAGTTGAAACACATCATATCCTTTATAATCCGTAAAAATTGGCTCCACCCATGTGGAAGTATGTGTCGCTAAATCTTCATAGTGAGAATCCCGCCGTGTGCTTCTACATATGTAACAATTTCACGAGCAATTTCTCCTTTATAAAAAGCATCTCTACCACCCTCGACAATCGCTCTTAATGTCGTAGCCAATTTTGGGTTTTTAAAAATTTCTCCTTCTTTCGGTGCTCTCCCGTTTATTAGATAATATTCACTCGCTTCTTTATTTTTCTTCAACAGCCATTCACTCCGCTTCCATTGTGAAGCAATAATCTCGGATACAGGAAAGCCTTTTTCCGCATACTCAATGGCTGGCTGTAGTACATCTGCAAATGTCATCGTGCCATGTTTCTCTAAAATTTCCGCCCAACCATCGACAGTACCAGGCGTAGTAATGGATAGAATACCAGTTGGCGGTATTTCTTTATACCCTTGGGATAAGTAATAATCTCTACTTGCTTTAAATGGTGCTCGACCACTACCGTTTAAGGCCTCTACTTTTTTATGTTTCTGATTATAAAGAAGTGCAAACATGTCTCCACCAAGTCCTGTTTGCATTGGTTCGACAACGGTTAAGACTGCTGCAACTGCGATCGCTGCATCATATGCGTTTCCACCTCGTTGTAAAATACTAACTCCTGCGTTAGATGCTAAAGGTTGACTCGATGCTACCATGCCATTTGGTGCATGAACAACCGACCGAGAGAGTGCTGGATTACCAGCTGGACGATCTGCCATCTTTCCTTCTCCTCCTAATTCTCTTTCTATCTTTTCATTTTAAGTTCTCATAAAAGGATTATTAAGTCAATAATTAATTTTCTGTTGATTAAGAAAGTTCCTTGTTATATAATCATTCAAAATGAAACTTATAAGATATATTTTCTTACGGTTTGAATTGTTTTTCCCGAATTACCTTACTTTTTAAAATGGCTAATGGAGGATGCATGATGGCTAATAATGAAGCTAATATAAAGCAAAATGAAATGCCACCGCTGAAATTAAATGAGATAGATCGAAAAATTTTAGAAGCACTACTTGAAAACGCTCGTATCTCTTATACCGATCTCGCAAAAAAGGTCGGCATTTCCCGCGTCGCTGTTCAAGCGCGTATAAACGCATTGATTGAAAAAGGGGTGATTGAACGCTTCACCGCCGTCATTAATCCGATCAAGGTAGGTATTCACATTTCCGCCTTTTTCAATATTGATGTTGAACCAAAATATTTAAACGAAACTGCAGAAAAGTTAGCTAAACATCCTGCTGTTACAAGTCTTTATCATATGACAGGACCAAGTACGCTTCACATGCATGGCGTATTTCAAAACATGAAAGAAATGGAAAAGTTTTTACTTGAAACAGTTTATTCCACTTCAGGAATTATGCGGGTCGAGTCTGAAATGCTATTAAAACGATATAAAAGTCGAATGGGATTAAAGCTGTAACATTTGTTTACTTGATCTCTATGAAACAATCACATGAGGTAATAGTAAGAGTGAAAAAAGTAGGATATTAACGTTATAATGGGAGAGGATGACATGAACTTCAAAGGTCATATAGATATTGTTATGGCAATGCTTCGAACCGGGATTTTTGGGTTTGGGGGCGGCCCATCAGTCATCCCGCTTTTTCAGCATGAAGCGGTACGAAGATATAAGTGGATGAATGAGAAGGAATTCAGTGATTTACTCGCCTTTGCCAATGCATTGCCTGGACCAATTGCCACAAAAATGGCAGCGCAAATGGGCTATCAGCAAAAAGGAGTCATTGGCGCTTGTCTAGCAGTAATCGCTCATATCTTGCCAACATCGATCGCGATGGTTGGTTTATTAGGTGTACTCTATACACTTAAAGAATCAATGGTTGTCGCTGGTATCATCGCAGCAGTTCGGCCAGTTATTGCTGTCCTCCTCGGATTAATGGCATATGATTTTTGTAAAAAAGCATGGAAAGGGTTAGGGAAGATTGCTAGTATCGTCTTTATCCTTATATCCTTTTTCTTACTTACCGTCATAAAAATACACCCAGCAATGACGATTATCTTGTTTCTATTATATGGAACGATTCATATTGGGCTATCAGATTGGTTAAAACAAAAATGGAATAAAGATAGCGGGGTGTCCTCATGATTTTATGGGAATTATTTTGGGGATTTTTTGTCGCCAACCTTCTCGGCTATGGTGGAGGGCCAGCTTCCATCCCACTAATGCAACAGGAAATTGTTGACCACTACGGGTGGATGACAAATGAGGAGTTTGTAGATATGTTGGCGGTTGCGAATGCACTGCCAGGACCGATTGCTACGAAAATTGCGGCATTCACTGGTTATCAACAAGCAGGGTGGATTGGACTACTCGTGGCAACAACTGCCACTGTCGCTCCATCTGCCGTTGCCATTATTATTCTTTTGAAAGTGCTTCATCATTTTAAGGAATCTTTCGCGGTAAAAGGAATGACTCTTTTAGTTCAGCCGGTGATCGCAGTGATGCTTATTACATTAACATGGGATTTTAGCTTCGTCTCCTTTGATTCTATCGGTTATTTGCAATCATTCTTTATCGGAGCGATCGCTTTATTAGCCATAAAAAAATGGAACATCCATCCTGCTCTTGTCATCATACTGGCATTTATTTATGGCGGTGTTGTTTTGCCACAATTTATCAGCTGATGAATGGTCATACTTGGAGAGGGCTTGTGTAATGATTTCTCATCCCTGTCACTCTCTTATGTCTCGTAACCCTCATATAAATGAACGATCTCATTTGGCATCATCATATCCTCACTTCATGACGAATAATAAAGAGCAAATCTTTACACACCGATTAAAATGATAGGATGTCGTTTCTAATGGTGATTGCATTTTTCATTTACGTATGATTGTTCGTTTCCGTTAGCAACTCGCACTAATGACAATACACACTCGTTTGCTTTAAAAAAAGTAGCACAAACAAGTTTAGCGTTTGTGCTTCGAAACCTTATATGTGTTTAGTCTAATAAGCGGTTATTTTCATCGACAGACATTATTCTCGTTCCATTTCGTTTGTTTGCTTGTGAAAATACCCCAGTCCCATTACATACACTACAATTGTATTGCCAACCTTCATCATCAGATAACATACCAGTTCCCCCACATGCTTTGCAATCATTTTCTCTGACCATTGTTATCCCTCCACAATTGCTTTACATTTAGGATGTACGAACGAAAAGAAAATAATACATAGTCTGTTTCTATATAATCATGCCGTCTTCTTTTTTACGATTTTTCACCCAGTTAATGAGTCCACCCATCAAAATAATTTCTACTTGTCTTGGTGATAGTGCATGTTGCACAGCAATGTCTTGATCCTTTCCTTTTACCTTTACATAAAATTGTTTCCCTTGTTTTATTTTCTGTCGTAAATCAGAAAACACGAGGACATCCCCTTCACTCAATTGATCGTAATCCCCCTCATTTACAAACGTAATTGGTAAAACACCAAAGTTAACAAGATTTTGCCAATGAATACGAGCAAAGTCTTTTACTAACGCAACACGTAAGCCAAGATATCTTGGTGCAAGTGCAGCATGTTCACGACTAGAACCTTGGCCATAGTTGACTCCAGCAACAATTGCATGTCCACCATGATCGAACACTTTCTTTTCCGCGTTTATAATAGGTTGAATCGATAATTTCAAATGTAAATTTACTTATTTCCGGAAGATTACTTCGATATGGGAGAACACGAGACCCCCCAGCAAGGATTTCATCTGTGGAAATATTGTCACCCATTTTTAATAAAATAGGCACTTGTAAAACATCTGGTAATTCATCCATTTCTGGTAATGATGCAATATTTGGCCCTTTTTGCAAGGTAACTTTTCTTGCTTCTTCCTCACGTAGTGGTGCATCTAATAGATTGACATCTATCGTTGGATTTTTAGGCCTTTCACTTTTGGAGCTCGCGATCCCAGTGTCCTCGGATCCGTAATAACACCAGTTAATGCTGAAGCTGCGGCTGTTTCTGGACTACATAAAAAAACACTGTCCTCTCTCGTTCCCGACCGTCCAGGAAAGTTTCGAGGTGTTGTTCGTAAACTATTTCTTCCTGTTGCTGGTGCTTGCCCCATTCCAATACAGCCGTTACAACCTGCTTGATGTAAGCGGGCTCCTGCTTGTAGGAAACTAGCAATATGCCCTTCTTGAACTAAGTCTGTTAACATTTGTCTTGAGGTTGGATTAATATCAAACGAGACTCCATCCGCAATTTTTTTCCCTTTGACGATTTCTGCGGCAATTGCAAAATCACGATAACCAGGATTTGCTGAAGAACCAATATATGATTGATAAATTGGTGTTCCAGCAACTTCCGAACAGGTACGACATTTCCTGGGCTTGTAGGTTTTGCAATCAAGTGGCTCAGCTTCTGATAAATTGATTTCTTCATGAATATCATAGTTGCACCTTGATCAGCCTTTAATTCAATCCAATCATCTTCTCGTCCTTGTTCTTTTAAAAAACGTTTGATCTCCCCATCAGAAGGAAATACAGTAGCTGTTGCACCTAATTCTGCGCCCATATTCGCAATAACATGACGATCCATTGCACTTAATTTTTAATCCAGGTCCATAATATTCAATGACTTTTCCGACGCCACCTTTTACATCATGCCGCCGTAATAATTTCTAAAATAACATCCTTCGCACTCACCCAATCTGGGAGCTTTCCCGTTAATTTTATCCCCCATATTTGGGGCATCTTCACATAAAAAGGTTCGCCTGCAATCGCTAAAGCCACATCAATTCCACCTGCGCCCATCGCAAGCATCCCCATACAACCATTCGCACACGTATGACTATCTGAGCCAAGTAATGTTTTCCCTGGTTTTGCTAAGCGTTGCATATGTACCGGGTGGCTCACACCATTACCTGGTCTGCTATAATAAAGCCCAAATCTCTGTGAAGCACTTTGTAAAAAAAGATGATCATCCGGATTTTTGCTATCCACTTGAATTAAATTATGATCGACATATTGCGCAGACGCCTCTGTTTTCGCACGATCTAATCCCATTGCTTCAAGCTCTAACATCACCATTGTTCCCGTCGCATCTTGTGTTAACGTTTGATCAATCTTTAGTCCAATTTCTTACCCTGGAATCATTTCACCAGCGACAAGATGATCCTTTATTAACTTTTCCGTCACATTGAGTGGCATGACCATTCCTCCTGTTGAAAAGTATTGATATTCATAGGTGCACAAAACAACGCCATTTTTTACTATCTGTCTATACTAATTTATACTTTCCCCGAGAATTCCATGAACCATTCAAAAGTTTTTTTATCTTTTTATATGGTGCACTATTGGTCGAATTTGGAATTAATGGCCTTAAATGCAGCGATTCGAAGCTTCCGTTTTTAGTTCCGTTTTGAACATTGCAAAACCTCCTTATCAATTTAACTTGAGGAAATTCTCTCATGACATTAGCACGGTAGTAGGTGGGAATTATTTGAATTTAACACTTACCCTCTAACAACTCATTCAGTGCAATTAAATACACAAGTACGAATGCTTGCCGCACGACAAAAAGTCGCTCCCTTGTTACTTAAGAGTGACCTTTTTATTCACGCTGTAAAACTTGATTCCCTATCACTTTTTTTGAGGAATACGATATTTGTTAATATATTTAGTACGAAAAATACAGCAACAAATATCCCCTAATACATCATTAAGCCCCTACTCCCACTTCATCTTCTAATGGTGATCGATCATCTAACAGGATACGTGCAACAATCTCCCTACCAAATCGTTTTAACTCTATTTATACAAGCTGTTGCTGTAAATTCCGCACATACCGCCAACGAATAATGAGAAAATAGACGACTTGCAGAAGGAAGAAAAAGCCTAAAACCATCATGGTTGGAGCTGCAATCGACATATCGATCACCATTTTTTGTAAGGAAAAAAATGCCATCCCACTATGAATGCATGCCACAATGATTGGTGCAAAAAACAAGATAACTAGTTGGTCGACAACACTTTACTCATCTCTTTGCGTGTCAAGCCTAGTTTTGAAATCATTCGATACTGTCTACGGTCACGGTCTAGATCAGAATAGAGCCGGAAATAAATGAAACTACTTGCACTAACAAAAAAAACAACACCGACGAGTAAACCGATAATAAGTAAAATACCATTCATCTGTTTTGCTACTATATACTCTTGTGCTAATGCTTGGAAGTTAAACGCGCCATAGAACATCTCTTCTTCTGATGGATAAATCGTTTGAAAAAGCTCTCTCGCCACCGTCTTAGTCTCAAATAAATCAGCGACAATATAGCCAGTAAAATACTGTTTCATTTCCTTATCTATAGGGATTTCTTCAAAAACTTCATCCGCTACGACTAATAACACATCAGTAAAATAGCTTTTGGGAACAATAAGCTCGTTTAGTGAGCCGATAACTTCGAGATCCTGCTGTAATTCTTCCAAATGAACTGTCTTTCTTCTACTTCTCTCAGCTCATTATCTGTCTTTACACTTCCAGGGATGAAAATCGCCTCATTACCACTCAAGTTGACTTTTTGACCACCAAATATTTGTTGCGCATCATTAAACATCGATGCTGAAATCATATCAAATGATTCTTCTGTTTCTTTATTAAATGACTGTTTAATGTTCCAAGTTATTTTATCGGCAAAGCCTGCATTTTCCATCTTTTTTTCAATCAAATGAAGATGTTCTTTTTCTTTGTCATTTTCAGCAAAAGAGGTATAAGAAATCGCATACGGATTACCATATTTCACTAGCTCTTCTTGATTACCGACAGAAGCGATCGTCCCAACGGCCGTAAATGCAACTGCTGAGACAATTGCAATCATAAAAAACATATTTGAATTATCACGAATCCGATAAGTCAATTCTGGTATCGTCAAGATGTTGGTCCGCCGAAATAAAACAGCATTATTTTTGAGTAATCTTTTCATCAAAAACACATTCAATTGACTAAATAGAAAATACGTTCCAATCGTAACTAAAACAACAACGAGAACTAAATAAAACAACGACATAAATGCCTCATTCGTTGCAAACAAATAAACGAGGATATAGCCAGCTCCTATCAAGAGGAGAGCAAGAATAGATTGAAAGATAGATGCCTGCGGTTCTTGTTTTCGCTTACGGTCTCCTTTTAATAATTCAACCATTTCATTTATCCGCACGAAGCGAGAAGTAAACAGCGATATAATGAAAAAGACGAGTGAAAATACAGCGAATGTAAACAATACACCTTTCCACGGAATAAAGAATGATAGTCCTCGTCAAGCATTAACAATTTAGCCGTAGCAAATAAAAATACTTTTGAAAATAGAAGTCCTGCTAAAATACCAGTTGTCATTGCTAAGAAACCGATAATCATATTTTCTATGAATAACAATCTATTTAACTGACGATTCGTCATTCCAAACATCATCATAATGCCAAACTCTTTTTTCCGTGTTTGTAGGAAGGAGCTAACCGAGTACATAATAAAAAAAAAGGAAAAAGTAACAATCACATATTGAGATACTTTCATTCCCATCGTCGCAAAGGTAGCCATCGTATCACTCGTCGCTTGAATCCCATCTTTCAACTCTGGATGATAACGTAGAATCGCGTAAATAAAAAAGATCATCACCGCAAATGAACTACTGAAAAAATGAGCGGCATAAGCGCGCTTCCTGTTTTTCACATTAGTAAATGCTAAATCTTTCATTCTCATGTGTGCTGCCCCCTTAAAGAGGAAAGTGTCGCAGCAATCTGTTCTCTAAACAATACTTCCGTTGCTGGCCGTTCTACTTCGGCATGAAGTTCGCCATCTTTTATAAATAAAATGCGATCACAAAAACTAGCAGCATATGCATCATGAGTTACCATGACCATCGTTGTCCCTTGCTTATTTAATTGTTGCATAATGGATAACACATCTTCACTTGCATTCGAATCTAAGTTTCCCGTTGGTTCATCTGCTAAAACAATACTCGGCTCATGAATAACTGCCCGGGCGATCGCGGTTCGTTGTGCTTGACCACCAGAAATTTCGTATGTACGTTTGTTGAGAATATCTTGAATACTTAATTCATTTGCAATTATTTGCAAACGACGCTCCATCTCCTGCAAATGACAACCAGCAAGTGTGAGCGGTAATAAAATGTTTTGCTTCACTGTTAACGTATCTAATAGATTAAAATCTTGAAAAACAAAACCTAACTCTTGGCGCCGAAAATGAGCTAATTCATTTTTTGATAATCTATATGGATTTTTCCCATTGATTTCAACAGCTCCCCCTGTTGGTGAATCAATCGTTGCAATCGCATTGAGCAGCGTTGTTTTCCCGCTTCCTGATGGCCCCATAATGCCAACAAATTCGCCCTTTTCCACGTGAAAAGACACTTTCTTTAAAGCTTGAAATGTTATATTTTCACCGTATACTTTATCAATTTCCTCTACTTGTAATATTTTCATAGACATATATTCCTCCCTTTTCCATTTCTTCTCGCACATATAGACGAAAGGAGAGGAAAATCCCCTGACAGTTTTGATAAAAAACTTTAAATATTTGATCATTTCTCCACAACCATTAAGCAATTATATTCTTCACCACTGCAGCCATCTATAAGAATAGATAAGTATGATCGTCTATGTGAAAATCATAAAAGTATAGAAATAAAAAAAGGAGTCAAGTAAAACTTGAACTCCCTTCATAACTCTATATAAAGTTTTATTTAAAGATATTAATACTTGTAATAATAATCGGCATAGAAACTAAATCGATTAAAAAAGCCCCAACAATTGGAACGATAAGGAAAGCTTTTGGCGATGGTCCGTACTTGCTAGTAATTGCATCCATATTTGCAATTGCATTTGGAGTTGCCCCCAACCCATGACCTGTAAAACCACCAACCATAACAGCTGCATCGTAGTCTTTTCCAAATAAACGAAACAGCACAAAAACACCGAAAAATATAATAAATAATATTTGAGCGAGAAGAATAACAAACATCGGTAAAGCTAATTCAACGATTTCCCACAATTTAATGCTCATCAAAGCCATTGAGAGGAAAATACCTAACGTAACATCACCAATAATACGTACACTATGCATTTCTATCATTTCTTTAGTGAAGAAACGATCAAAAATATTTCTTACAATAACAGCGACAAACATAGCTCCAACATATGCTGGTAACACAAACCCAGTTAAATCAGAGAATAAATCTCCTAAATATGTTCCTAATGCCATACATAATGTGATCACAAACACTTGCGTCATGAATGTTTGTGAGTCTAATTGTTTACGAGGAATATCCTTTTCTTTCTTTGGATCTTTTATATTCACTTCTTCTGTTTCCGTTGGTTTTAAATGATATTTTGAAATCAAATAACGAACAATTGGTCCTCCAATTAATCCGCCAGCAATCAAACCGAAGTTGCTGCGGCTAAACCGATAGAAAAGGCGAATTCACGCCAAGCTCTTCAATTTGTCCCTCCATACGCAGTTGCATTGCCATGGCCACCTTCCATTGATACTGCCCCGAGCACGACACCTAGTAAAGGGTCAGGTTAAAGCTTCGGCAAATGATATACCGATAGGTTTTGAATAACAAGTGCGAAAAACCCAAGCAACCAATATATAAGCTAAGAGCTTTCCACCTAAGTTTACGAGTCGAAAGCTTGCTCCTAAACCAACAGTAGTAAAGAAAGTTAACATAAATAAATCTTTGTAAAGAAGTATCTAGACGTAATATGATAATATTAAACCCTTTTAAGCTGTAACAACGATTGCAAATAATAGCCACCAATTCACCGGAAATGGGAATACAGAATCGATTTAAAATCTGTAATTTTTTTAATTAAAAAAGTACCAAACATAAGTACTGCTACTGCTAAAAATATTGTAGTGATTTGATCAAATGATAAGGTCATAAAAAGCCTCCATTTCTTAGTTAGTATTTATATGAAAGTGAGTGAGAACTTCAGCTAAATAATAAGCAGCTAATGTAATCGTTTTCTTCTTTTCATCTAAAGAAGGATTTACTTCGGAAATATCAAAGCTGACTGTTTTCTCTTGGGGAAACGATATGCTGTAATAAGGTACGAATCGTGTGTGGATATAATCCGAAAGGTGTAGGCGCACTAACTCCTGGTGCAACACTCATTGAGTGAACATCCATACAAAGAGTTAAGAATACAAAATCATGTTGACTAATAAACTGATCAATCTTTGAAATCGCAGCATCCATTTTAACAAAAGCAAGATCTTCTTCCATTAACGACACCCATATTCATGTGCTGTCATAAATGCTTTTGTATTCCCATGCGTTTGCACCCCAACACATAAATAACCGCTTCGTTCATCACTATCTAAAATTTGCTTAACATTGTTCCCGAAGAAGGCCCTTCATCATAAGGCCTTAAATCAAAATCAGCATCAATATCTACAACCTGTCATCGATCTCGCCCATTGCTTCTCTTACTCCTAAATAATGAGCATAGGCTGTTTCATGTCCTCCTCCAATAATTATTGGAATAAAAAGTTTCTTTCTGCAAAATTCAATTGCTGAACAGTTTCACCTAGCTCTTGCTGTGCCTTTTCCAACTTATGTCCCTCACAAAAAACACTTCCAACATCTAACACTTTTTCCATCTACGATGAAAAGGCCATGGTAATTTTGCCAATGCTTTTTTTTATTTCTATTGTGCTTCTGCTGCGCCAACTTTCCCTTTTTTCATTTTCGTCTTACTCCTTCATCACACTCAAAACCAAGCAAACCAAAACGTTTCTCGATCTTTACATACTTCATCATCTAGTTCTTTTAGTACTTTTCATCTGGACTTCTTGATGGAATTGAAAAGTAGAACTATCTAATTCACTATCAATCCGCCCTGTCCAATATCCTTTATTTGGTTCAATATACATTGCACTACTCCTTTTTAGTCATTTCATAAACTTTTAAAAGGAAACTGTAAAAAATAAAGTCAGACACTGATCTAAAAGCATACTATTTTCGGAAAATTTATTATACAAAAAAACTTTAAAGTGGAAATAGGACGTTCTGTTATTAACAAGTCGGTTGTAAAAATTCGAATGCTTAAATCCCAAAAGTAATAAACCCTTTACTTATACCTCTTCTTTCTTGAAACTTTCACCTCTTTATAAAATGCACCACAAAATTATACCAGATTATATCATTATTTCTAATACGAAAATGATATATATTTATAATCTAAGGTTATATATATTTGAATAAGCCGACTTCACTATGCTATATTTATATAACATTAAGAGGAAGTGAACTTCGCATTGTTTCGGGAAAGGAGCCGGAAATGGATCTCCGTCAATTACGTTACTTTGTTACTATCGTCGACAAAAAAATGATATACAAAAGCAGCAAAAATTCTTCATGTTTCGCAACCATCTTTAGTAATACAATTAAAAATTTAGAACAAGAAGTTGGATTCCGACTGCTGGAACGGAGTACAAGAAAAATACATCTTACCGCATCTGGGGAAGTTTTATATAAACGAGCACTTGAACTTTTATGTGAATTTGAAAATATAAAAAAGAAGCTGAAGAGGTAAAAATAGAAGGGACAGGGACAATTACTATCGGATTAATTGAATCTACAGATCTTTGGCTTCCAAAAGTCATCAAATTATTTAGAGTAAAATACCCCTCAATGTGAAATTTAATTAATCGATATATTGGGAAGAAAAACATTTACCAAAGACTAAAAAAGTGTTACATCTATTTTGCAATTACAAATGAATATATTTCACAACCTGATATGGAGATGTTCCCTATTTATGATGAAAAATTAGTGCTCATTACGAATAAAAATGATCCTTTAAATAAGATGAAAACTATTCAATTAAGCGACTTAACGGAGGAACCTTTCATTATTAGCAAACCTAGCTTTCAAACGCGAAGGACATATTAAATGCATTTTCATCAGAAGGACTAGCTCCTAATATTTTATATGAAACGGAAAGATTTGAAACAGCGTGCAGTCTTGTTAGAGAAGGTTTAGGAGTATCCATCATACCGGAAAGCTACCTTCAAATCTTCATTTTTGGAAAATCTTCGCATTCGCCAAATTAACAATAATAAACTTACACGAATCGTCTATTTATCTTACTTAAAAGACCGATACCTCCCCCCCATTATTTACGATCTACATCAGTGAACGTTTTTTTCAACGTCCATAAATGGTTTTGAATTGGGGGAGATGAAAGAGGAGGAAAAAAGTGAAAGCTGAACTAGATACGATCGAGAAAACATATGAGATGCCAGCATTTTATTTGCCTGTGAAGCGGGGAGTCGAGCATGGCGATTTCCGTCTAAAAATAGTGATGATCATGTAAGGTTTATTTATGTTCATCATCCCCATTGGGTATCCATCCATCGATGAAAAAAGAGATGTGATTGAACTGCCCGAAATGACCTTCTTGATATGAATGGGTGGATGTAAAAAAAGCATTGAAGCTATTGAGAAATGAAATCCATCACTACTTGAATGGCTTCACTCGGAGATAATTCGTTTATTGGCACCAACTCAAGCTTTCACACAACAATTACGTAT
>CAVVKR010000033.1:0-53942 GCA_963748745.1 uncultured Bacillaceae bacterium
GTGCCGCTTTCTGGAATAACAAATGCAAAAGGATAATTTTTTTGCTCTTTCAACATCACCGTACTCAGGCATATTCCAAACCGAGACTGTCCCTTCTCCTTTTGCTAACTTGTTATACATCATCTCAGGGTTCGCCGCATACTCTTTCGTATTTGCATCTAACTTTTTTAACCATTCATATCCTGCTTGCGGATCTTCACTATCCTTAAAGGTTCGATATATCATTGCAGAATAGATTGTTCGCATCGTTCCAGATGCAAGAGGATAACGAATGATTAGCTCATCTTTCCATTTTGGATCAATTAAATCATCCCAATCTTTCGGTGCTTCTTCTGCGGAAAGCTCTTTACTGTTATACATAATGACTTCAGGCGTTTGACTTGTACCTGACCAGTACCACTCATCATCATAAAATCCTTCCACTAATGAATCGGCATACGTTGGTTTATACACTTCTAACAGTTCTTCCCCTTTTGCTTGGTCAAACATTGTTGATGGTGCTCCCCACCATACATCTGCTTGTGGATTTTTCTTTTCTGAACGAATGCGGTCCAAAACCTCTTGTGAACCGATATCAAGCCATTCCACTTCCACACCATATTCTTCTTCAAACATTTTTCCAAATTGGCTTAAGATGTCCTTTCCATGAGGAGAGTATACGACTACTTTCTCCTCTAAATCATGGTCTTTTTTCTGATCTTTATTAGCTTTTTCATCACCACTACTACCACAGCCAGACAGAATGAGCGAACTCACGAATAGAATACTTGACACAAGTGCTACCCATTTCTTTTTTTCACCATCATCACTCCAATCTCTTATACTTATGACGATCCATGTTGAATTAAACTTTCATTTTCGCGTAAAAAAAGTGAGATTGCTCCCAAAATACCAGCATTATCTTTTAGTTTTGATACTTCAATATCGATGGAGGTTGGTAAATATTTATTCGCTAATTGTTTTACACGTGGTATAATAAGCTCCGCCGATTTTGCAACACCTCCTCCCAAAATAATCATCTCAGATTTAAGGACATGCCGCATTGATGATTCCGAATCCTAAATGTGTATTGCTTTCTTCAATTACACGCAATGCGAGATCGTCCCCAGCAGATGCAAGTTGAAAAACCTCCTTTGCAGTCACTTCTCGTTGCTCTATTTCTTTATGTAATTGATGGTCAACATCTGCTTTAATCAAATCAGTCATTCTTTTTCCGATCGATTTCCCACCAGCTACACTTTCAAAAAAACCGTATCCTTTAAACATTGGATAAAATTCTTTTTCTACAGCTTTTTTATCCGTAACCATATATCCGATTTCACCGGCCGCACCTGTCGCCCCACGGTACAGTTGATTATTAATAATGATGCCACTCCCAATCCCAGTACCAATCGCAATGAACAGGAGATTCTTTTTGTTTTTCCCGACACCTTTCCACTGTTCTCCCAACGCCGCCACATTCACATCATTATCTATAAAAATAGGAAAGGAGAATATTTTATTTGCTTCCTTTAACAGCTGATACTTGTTCCATCCTAAACTTGGTGCTTCTATAACAATCCCGGAATCATAATCAATCATTCCGGGAATGCCTAATCCCATTCCGAGAATATCTACTTCATCTAAGCCGCTTTCCGTAATCATTTCTTGAATCACTCGATGTAATTGATGCAATAAGTCTGCTTTTAAATAATTTATCGTGCTGAATGTTTTCATATGAATGATATTACCGTTTAAATCACCAATTGCCGTACGGACATTTGTTCCGCCAATATCAGTTCCAATGACAAATTTAGCTTTTTCATTATAAAATAATTGAATGGGGCGCCTCCCACCTTGATCGGTCGATTCTCCACTTCCTTTTTCATAAATCCAGTGTTCGTCTAAGAGCTCTTCTACTAAATTTGAAACGGTTGGTTTACTAAATTGAAGAATTGCTGCGATTTCGGCCCGAGAAATAGGTTGGTTTTCTTTAATACATTTCAATACTTGCTTCTTATTTAAATATTTCATATATGGTGGTGTTCCTCTTTCATTCATCTCATCACAGCCTCTATTAGTTAGTTAACTTTACTAATTAACTACCTTTAATATACCGCGAGGGAAAGCGTTACCAAAATCACAAATTCGGTTAATTTTCTAAAAAACAACCCTATTATCTACGATAAGCTTTCATAAGCTCCATCTTCCCTATTTACTGAAAAATATCACTAATCGGAATCATCTAACATAAAAAATGAGGATGTCCGGAATTTTTCGACTGCCTTCGTTTCTGTTTTTACATCATGTAAATCGGTATTCAATGACTTGACGATTGTCTTTCGCCTTCGTGACGCTTTTTGCCTCGGCATTTTACTGCAACCATCAAAAAGTCGAATTAGAAAACGATTCATTTTCCAATTCGACTTACTATGTTGGCTTTATTAGACGGTCCTATCCTGAAAGATACGACACACTCCAAAAAAATATCCAAATTATATTTGATGTTCTTTTTTAATTAAGTGTAAAAGTGCTCTACAACCTTTACTCACTAAATCATATGTTTCTTCAAAATCACCTGTAAAGTATGGGTCAGGTACATCCTTGCTATCGGATTCTCCTACTAGATCAAGGAGACGAAACACTTTTGCTGAAGGATTTGCATCACTTAAAGCCTTTATATCTGCTACATTCTGTTCATCCATTGCTACAACATAATGGAATGTATGTAAATCATCTTGTTGAAATTGTCTCGCTTTTAGACCTTTGGCACTAATTTGATATTTTTCTAAGATGTTCAATGTGCCTTCATGAGGCGGATTTCCTATATGCCAATCACCTGTGCCAGCTGAATCAACAGAGATTTTCTCCGTTAAGTTCTCCTTATCAAGCATATGCCGAAACAAAGCTTCAGCCATTGGTGACCTACAAATATTTCCGAGACAAACAAATAATACGTTAACCATCAATATCCACACTCCCAAACCTTTTTTTCATTAAAATTTTTTCTTTTTCAACAGCTTATCATGATAGCTATCATTCTCCTGCATTATCTGTTTTAGTACAATCGGTAATAGTTTGTTAAAATCGCTCGCTACCATGCTTGCTTCACTATATTGTTCCGTCCACTGATCTGCACATAACCCATGAATATAAACTGCATTTGCAATAGCTTCTTTCCAGTTCTTGTGGGTTGCAAGCATACTTACCATGATTCCCGTCAATACATCTCCACTTCCACCCTTCGCAAGCCCACTATTACCAGTTGGATTTATTATAACTTCTCCATCTGGAAATGCAATCACCGTATATTGGCCTTTCAGTACGATAGTCACTTGCTTGGATGTTGCCAATTGTTGTGCTACTTCAATCCGATTCGCTTGTATGTCTTTCATTGCTAACTGAGTGAGTCTACTAAACTCACCTGGATGGGGAGTGAGAATGACCGGTGCTTCCCGTTTATGATGCCATCCTTCTAATGGTAGTAATGCACCTGCATCAACAACGAGTGGCATGTCATGTTTCATTAATTCAATAAGTGCTTTTTGTGCTTTTTCTTTCGCATCTATTCCTGGACCAATCCCAACAGCTGCAAGTTTTTTCGGTATATCTCCGTTACCTATTTGCTCCAATCCAGATAGTAAATATGTTGCTTCAGGTACCTGTGTTGCAATAATAGAGGCAGCAAACTTTGTCGTTGCAATCATCAACTTTCCTGTACCAACCCTGATAGCACCAATTGCACTTAAAAGAGCACTTCCTGGCATTTCATCATTGCCTGCAACTAAGAGACTTGTACCATATGTTCCTTTATGAGTGGCTGCACCTCTACGTGGTAAGCTTGCTTTTACCTCCTTGCGACTCAATATATGGATATGACTCGTTTGTTTCAGACCGATATCAATGACATGTAATCGACCATAAAAATGACTTGCAGGCAGCAAAAAGGCGGAAGGTTTCGCTCCGTGAAGGCAAAATGTAACGTCCGCTTGAAATGCCTCACCACACTCACCATGGTCGGCAACAACACCCGTCGGCACATCAACAGCCATTTTTAGTGCTTGACTATCATTCATCCATTTAATCACTACGGACATTTCTGGACGTAGCGGAAGGGTCGTTCCAATTCCTAATAAACAATCGATAATAACATCATAATCATGTCGCTCTATCGTAAAATGTTTATGATCAAAGCCTTGCTCATAATAATAGGATAAATGCTTTTTGGCTATTGCCGTTTTTGGCATCCCTACTGGAAAAGTTAAGTCTACATGATAACCAGCATGTTTTAAATATCTTGCTAAGACAATCCCATCGCCACCATTATTCCCTTTCCCAGCGAGTATAATAATCCTCTTTTCTTTCGATAAGAGCGGATATATCTTTTCAAAAAGTCCACGTCCAGCATTTTCCATAAGTGTAAACAACGAAAACCCTTGCGCTGCGGCGTTATGATCTATATTTTTTATTTCATTTTGCCGATATACGTACATATCTTTCCCTCCTTTACCAAGATGATATAAAATTACTTTTATTGAATAATGTTTTTTACTACTACCTCATGAATGATCCATTTCACACTTATTTAGTCATCCACCTGATTTTACCTTTTCCTCTTATCTTAAAGCAATCTTCTTCATTATATTATATCTAAAAAAGGGCTTTTTACCTATCTTCGGCGCCCGTCATTTTCAACTAAAAAAGGAGAGATTGATAGATTGCTAATAAGTGCAAAGATCCGTACAATGATAATATAAATCGTAATAATTACGTTTTATCGAGAGATCTCATCATTTTTTCCTTCTATCCGCATATCATGTAAAGCGTAATAATTACTATTTAAAAACAGACGAGGAGGCTATGTTCCATGAAAAAGAAAAACATCATTCCATTCATTGTTTTTATCATCATGATGCTTATCATAACAGCTTGTTCAAAAGTAAATGAGACAATGTCAACTAAAAAGGAGACACTTACTGTCTATACAACAATCTTTCCACTCGAAGATTTCACCAAAAAAATTGGTGGAAAAGATGTGGAGGTGAAGTCCGTTTATCCACCTGGAACCGATGCTCATACATATGAGCCAACCCAAAAGATGATGATGGAAATGGCAAATGCGAATTTATTTATTTATAACGGTGCTGGTTTAGAGGCGTTTGCGGAGAAACTACATGATACCCTACAAAAAGAAAATGTAAAAATAATTGAAACAACAAAGGGAATTGATTTGCTTGAGTATGAAGATGAACATACCCACAATGATGCACACCACGACTCTAATGACAATAATCATCACGAGGTCGACCCACATGTTTGGCTCGATCCTATTTTAGCTATTCAGCAAGCTGAAACGATCAAAGATGCACTTGTCTCCTTGAAACCTGAAAGAAAGGATGAATTTGAGGCGAATTTTGAGCAAGTGAAAAAGCAACTAGAAAAATTAGATGAACAATTGAAAGAAGTAATACAACAAGCTAAAACAGATAAAATTTTAGTTGCACATGCAGCATACGGCTATTGGGAGAAGCGTTACGGCTTGAAACAAATTAGCGTAACAGGCTTATCCCCTTCAAATGAGCCATCACAAAAAAGCTTGACAAATGTCATCAAAAAGGCGAAAGAGCATGAGCTGAAATATATATTATTTGAAACATTTGCTACACCTCAAGTTGCGGAAGTTGTAAAAAAAGAGGTTGGTGCAGACATTTTACGAATACATCATCTCTCCTCCCAGACAGAAGAAGACCAAAAGAACAACAAAGACTATTTCGATTTAATGAACGAGAATATCAAGACATTAGAAAAAGCATTAAATGAATAGAAGCATTGGAACGACCCCTTTTTTATTTTGTTCAAACTGACCAAAATCCGTTTCATTCTGGTAGAAGCCAAATCAACCGGTGCAAGAAAAAAGGTTGTCAATCGCAATTGACAACCTGCCCATATTATACAATCAATAAAAGTTATGCTTGCATTTCTCGATAAAGATTGGCCATTTCAATCGCATTGACAGCAGCATCCCAACCTTTATTTCCGGCTTTCGTTCCAGCACGTTCGATCGCTTGTTCAATTGTATCTGTCGTTAAAATACCGAAAATAACAGGGATACCAGATGTAATGCCAACATTTGCGATCCCTTTTGCTGTTTCACCGCTTACATAATCAAAATGTGGCGTTGCACCACGAATAACGGTTCCTAGTGTAATAATTGCATCGAATGCTTTCATCTCTGCCATTTTTTTAGCTGTTAATGGGATTTCAAATGCACCTGGCACCCAAGCAATAGAAACATCGTCTTCAGAAACACCATGGCGTTTCAATGCATCTAGCGCACCATCTAATAATTTACTCGTTACAAATTCATTAAAACGTCCAACAACTATTCCTACTTTTAATCCAGTACCAACTAAGTTTCCCTCATACACTTTTTGCATTATTATCTCTCCCTTATGATAACGTTAACATATGTCCTAATTTTTCCGCTTTTGTTTGTAAATAACGTTTATTTTCTTTTTGAGCTGGTATTTGAATAGGAACACGCTCTACTACTTCTAAGCCATATCCCTTGAGGCCAGCAATTTTCCGTCGATTGTTTGTTAATAATCGTAATTGTCGTACACCTAAATCTTTTAAAATTTGTGCACCAATTCCGTAATCTCTTAAGTCAGCGGCAAAGCCTAGCTTTTCGTTCGCTTCTACTGTATCATATCCTTCTTCCTGGAGCTTATATGCTTTCAACTTGTTTAAAAGTCCGATTCCTCTTCCTTCTTGACGCATGTATAGTAAAATACCAGTTCCAGCTTCATTTATTTGCTTCAAAGCCGACTGTAACTGTGGTCCACAATCACAACGACAAGAACCGAAAACATCACCTGTTAAACATTCAGAATGCACCCTTACTAATACTGGCTCATCTGAAGGAATATCTCCTTTTACAAGTGCAATATGTTCTTTATCGTCTACACTATTTGAATAAGCAATTGCTTGAAAGTCTCCGTAGGCAGTCGGCAAGGAAATTTCTATTTCTCGCTTAATCAAGTTTTCATGTTTTCGTCGATAAGCGATCAAATCTTGAATCGTAATCATGGACAATTGAAAACGATCGGCAATTTCTTTTAAATCGGGAACACGAGCCATCGTTCCATCTTCTTTCACAATTTCACAAATGACCCCCGCTGGCTTTGCATTGGATAACTTAGCTAAGTCAACAGCTGCTTCTGTATGACCTGCTCTCTTTAACACTCCGCCAGTTTTAGCTGTTAACGGAAAAATATGGCCAGGCTTTTTAAACGCTTCCGGTTTCGCCTCATCTTCGATCATTTTTAAAATTGTTTTAGAGCGTTCATATGCACTGATGCCTGTATGTGTAGAAACATGGTCAATACTTACCGTAAAAGCAGTTCCATATGGGTCGGTATTATCATTTGTCATCGGTAATAAGTCTAACTCGTCCGCTTTTTCCTCTGTGATTGGTACACAAACAAGTCCTCTTCCTTCTTTTATCATAAAGTTAATAACATCAGGAGTCGCTTTTTCAGCTAATGCAACGAAGTCCCCTTCATTTTCACGATCTTCATCATCGACAACAATTATTACTTTTCCAGCTTGTAAATCTTGTAGCGCCTGTTCGATTGAATCAAACATAGGCTTCACCTCATTTGTTTAGAATTTACATAAACCCATTCGCTTCTAAAAAGTCCATCGTTATTTTGCTCTCTTTATCTTTTTCTGTTTCAACTGGTTGTAGCATTTGTTGCACATATTTCGCTAGCATGTCACATTCTATATTCACTTGATCCCCTATCTTCTTTTCCGCTAATATGGTAGCTCCACGCGTATGAGGAATTAATGATATCGTTAATGTATCTTCCTCGACATGAAAGATTGTTAAGGATGTACCATCAATGGCGACGGAGCCTTTCAACATGAAAAAGGGAAGACAGACTTCCGGTGCTTGGATCGTCATATATAATGCATTTTCAACCATTTGTCTTTTTATAATGGTGCCTACACCATCAACATGACCACTCACAAAATGACCACCGAAGCGACCATTAGCAGCCATCGCCCGCTCTAAATTCACTTTAGAGCCAACTTCCAAGCTTTTTAATGAAGTAGAATCGAATGTTTCAGGCATGACATCTACATCAAATTGATTAGATGTAAATGATGTAACAGTTAAACAAACACCATTAATAGCTATGCTATCTCCTAATTGCACGTCTTCTAAGACGGTGCTCGCCTGTATCGTCATGACAAGTGATTTCGCTTGCTTTTTCAGATTGGAAACAGTCCCAACTTCCTCAATAATCCCTGTGAACATCGTTCGTATCACCTCCAGCTAAAATTGGTTCGGCAATGAGCTTTACATCTGGTCCAATCATTTCTACCTTCGTAAACTGAAGCTGGCTGCTATCAGCAATCATTCTTCTCCCCTCTCCACCAAACGAAGGGTAAGCATTATGTCCACCTAACAGTTTTGGCGCCATATACATGATGACTTGTTGAAAACAGCCTGACGCTAAAAAGGAAGCATGAACAGTAGCTCCACCTTCAACAAAGACCGAAGTAATATTTTTTGTCCCTAACCATGATAGTAAAGAGACAATGTCAATTTTTTCAGTCGGCATTCTTTTTACATGAACGCCTAATTGTTCCAGTTGACGCTCTTTCTGTTCACAAGCATGTTGACCACAAATAATGATTGTCGTTGCTTCTTGATCTGTAATGACATTGGTTTGTAAAGGTACTCGTAGTTGCGTATCTAAGATAATTCGAATGGGGTTTTTTCCACCTCGGGGCAGTCTGGTGGTTAGACGTGGGTTATCTTGAATAATTGTATTGACTCCTACTAGGATCGCATCATGTTCATGTCGGTATTGATGAACATCTAATCGGGCGGATTCAGATGTAATCCATTTGCTGTCACCTGTAAACGACGCTGTTTTTCCGTCCATCGTGACTGCAGTTTTCAATGTGACATAAGGTTTCTTCGTTTTTATATAATGAAAAAAATACTTATTTAATGCAATGGCTTCTTGTTCACAAAGCCCGACTTCGACAGAGATACCTGCTTTTTTAAGCTTTGCAACACCTTTGCCAGCAACTTGTGGATTCGGATCCAAAGAAGCGATCGACACATAACGAATATTTTTCTGAATAATGAGGTCAACGCACGGCGGTGTTTTTCCGACATGAGCGCATGGTTCTAACGTTAGGTACATATCCGCACCTTCAGCATGCTCGCCAGCTGCTCTAAGTGCATTTACTTCCGCATGTGCTTGACCGGCTTGTAAATGGGCGCCAACGCCAACAACTTTTCCATCCTTTACTACGACACAACCTACTGCAGGATTTGGGCTTGTCTGCCCGACCGTAGCTTGTGCAAGTTCGATTGCAAGCCGCATAAACTTTTCTTTTGTCGCCATTTTTTCCTCCCTTTCAGATCATTGAAAACGAAGGAAACGTCACTAAAAATCACCCGATTACGCAAAAAGCCCCGAGATGAGTTCATCCCGGGGCTAGTAATTCGTCGTTAAATAAGCGTTAGGAATTCTCCTTTTCCAATGGACAACTACTAAACTAAGTTGTACACGAAATAAGCATGTCCAATTGTCTCCTTTTCATACGGACAACGACATAAATTCCTAAACGTTTCTGCTTTCCTTCTCCCATCCAGACTTTCACTGTCGGTTTTGGAATTTTACCAAATCAACCGCCTCAAGCAATTGAGCCGGGTCACGGACTTAGAGAATCATCACCTCATCACCGTCGGTCGGGATTTTCACCCTGCCCCGAAGGAAATCCTATTCGATTGCTATTAGTTTAACATATTTTAGCGTGCTTGTAATTATTTTTTGCTTATTCCAATGACCATACATTATTTTTTATCTCAATTTCACTTTGCTGCAGGGACTGTTTCTAAATAAAATATTACCAATAAATGAATGCATTTTTCATCAATGGAATTGGGGGCGAGATTTATAAAGTAGTTTTTCCGACTTTTATTTTGATTTGATTGTGTTTAAATTTTAAAAAAGGCTACCGTAAAAAACTAGATCAGTGAGTGTTTTATGCCGTTAAGAAAAAACGAAGTTCTTTTGCTGTGAAGAGCCCTTGCTACACTAATGCGAACCAGTTGCCCTGTGATTTTCCAGGGTTATTTTAAGCGACTGGCTGTGTTTAGGGGTGCAATGGGACGCCAGATTCATGCAAAAGGAAATTGGAATAAATACTAAGATTCTTTTTTTGGTTTATGGAAGTAATAGATGAAAGAAATAATAGGATAGATTAATCCGAAAATAGAGAAGTTCCTAAGTAATTCGTTTTGTATAACAACCGAAAATATAATATACAAATTAAAAAAATATTAGTATTCCAAATAAGGTATAATAAACTTTTTATATGAGTTCAAATAAATCCCTCCTTGAACTTTTTAGAAAATATATATATAACATTGTAAACTTTACAGAATGTTTCGTCTAATTCCTTTGTAAAGGAGTGGTAGAATGTTCAAAAAGCTTTTTGTTTTATCTAGTGTTGTTATTATTTTATTTAGTAGTTTTGTTTCATTTGGTAAGACTAGCTATGCTAGTGGAAATCTCCCAGAAAAAACGAAGTCTTTTTGTCGTGAAGAAATCCCCTGCTACACTTTTGAAGGCAGTCGGTGACCATGTGGGGCATCATTCAGAATTATTTATTCATTTGTACATGAAAATCGGAATAATCGAGAGAATTTGAAGTGAAAAATTGGCGTTCCTTACTTTATTAGGAGTAGGGGGAAGCGTAGAAGCATTAGAAGTTATCGGAGCAGAGTGGCATTTAAACACCCCGCCCCGAAGGATTGGTCCCGTTTCACATATTTTATGCGCTTGCAATCATTATCCTGCTCTTTATTGACCTTATTTATATTCAATTATGCAATGAAACATACACGGCCCTTTACAACTATAGCTCCTTAATGGACGATAAACGCGAAGAATGTTGTGGATCATACTGATTACTTGCTTCATTTATTGCTTGCTGAGCGTCATGCATCATCTTTTTTAAAAGCTCAGCGACAGTTGGCAAATCTTGAATTGCCCCGCTAATTTGCCCTGCATTCATAAAACCTTCTGATTCCTTTCCTTCGATCGCACCTATATGATGAAAGCGCTCGGAAGTTTGATATCGGTACTGTTCCATACTCATACCAGCTTTTTCTCGTCCAGCGAGCTTTTCAGCATATTCCGTTTTTAAAACTCTGCGAAGTTGTCCATAAGAACGGCCAATCATCATTGTTGCTGTATCATTTGCCTGGATAATTTTCTCTTTATATAGCGGATGGAATGGTGCATCTTCTGTTGCAATAAAACGAGTTCCCATTTGAACCCCTTGTGCACCGAGCATCCACATAGCTGCTAAACTTCGTCCGTCACTAATACCTCCTGCAGCAACAACAGGAACGAGAACTTGTTGGACCATTTGCGGAATGAGTGCTAATGTCGTCGTTTCATATGGTGAGTTAATTCCAGCTGCTTCTACTCCTTCGCCAATTATTACATCTGCACCAGCTTCTTCCGCCTTTTTTGCTTGGTGAACGGAAGCACAAACGGTCATCACTTTCATCCCTTGCTGATGAAAATACGGGATGAATGGCGCTGGATTACCCGCTGAGAGTGTGACAACCGGAATCTCCATTTGAACACATACATCCATTATTTCTTTCGTATAAGCTGAGACTTTAATCGGAATATTAACAGCAAAAGGTTTACTTGTTCTTTCTTTTGTATTTAAAATAATGTTTTTTACTTCTTCAGGAGCCATCGTACCTGCACCGATTGTCCCTAATCCTCCCGCTTCAGAAACGGCAGCTGTTAAAATATCGTTGCTAATATTTCCCATTCCACCTTGAATAATTGGGATTTTACAATTGAGTATTTGGCAAAGTTTATTCACTTTTACACCACCTACGTATTTTTTTTGTTATACTAATAAGTGCCTGAAAAACAAATGAAAAAAGATATTTCTCTTGCATCCAAGAAAGTGATATCCGCCTTAAAATAATGATGCGTGTTTCTTTATTAGTAATAATCTTTTCATAATGAAATTCTCAGTATTTTTGCTTGTTTATTCATTGCTTATGGAGTATGTATAAAATATAATTGATATCATTAAAATGTGAGAAATAGAAGGTGCATACATGAAAAGGAAATTAAATACACGTTCAATGATCTTTACATTGTATGGTGACTATGTTCGACATTATGGAAACGAAATATGGATCGGCAGCTTAATTCGCCTTTTAAAAGAATTCGGTCATAATGAGCAATCAGTTCGGGCAGCTATCTCGCGAATGAGTAAGCAAGGCTGGGTCAAAGCGCGCAAAGAAGGCAACAAAAGCTATTATTATTTAACACAGCAAGGAATAGACCGCATGAATGAAGCTGCTGTCCGTATTTTTAAACTGCAACCACAAAAATGGGATGGCAAATGGCGTATACTTTTATATTCTATACCGGAAGAAAAACGGCATATTCGTGATGAATTAAGAAAAGAGCTTGTTTGGAGTGGATTTGGATCCATTGCTAATAGCTGCTGGATTTCCCCTAATAATTTACAAGAACAGTTAGAAAAATTAATTGATCGTTATGAAATCCGTCCATACATTCACTTTTTCACATCTACATATGATGGCCCACAGAAAAACAAACAATTAATTGAAGAATGTTGGGATATTGATGAAATAAATAAAAAATATGATGCATTTATTTCTGACTACAGCCAAAAATATGTGATCGCAAAAAGTAGCATTCATAATGGCCAAATGACAGATGCTGCCTGCTTCGTCGAGAGAACCAAGCTCGTTCATGAATATAGAAAGTTTCTCTTTATTGATCCGGGTATTCCTGAAGAATTACTTCCAGAACAGTGGTTAGGAAGTCATGCTGCTGCTCTTTTTCGTGATTATTATAAAGTGTTAGCAAAACCGAGCAATCAATTTTTTGAAAAAGTATTTAAAGCAGGAAATGAGTTTAAACGAGATAAAGACTACAATGTGCTGGAACATCCGTTAATCACAGATCGTGATGATAAATAAGAGAATGCTCTATTAGTTGGGGAAGAAGATACCTATTGGCTTCTTCCTCAACTATGGATCTGAAACGAATCGAATTCCTCATTTATAATAAGTAAACATGACACTTTTGGCCATCTACCGCTTTTTCCAGTCATTATTGATTAACATCATTTACTTTCACTTTTCTACTAAAGTTGCAATCCCCTGACCTACTCCGATACACATGGTTGCCAAGCCATATTTCACATCTCTTTTATTCATTTCGTGCAATAATGTCGTTAAAATTCTAGCACCGCTCGCTCCTAATGGATGACCTAAAGAGATAGCGCCACCATTTACATTCACTTTGTTCCGATCCATCTCTAACTGTCTCATGCATTCTAGTGATTGGGAAGCAAACGCCTCATTAAGTTCGATTAAGTCGAGATCATCGATCGATAAATGACTACGGTTAAGGAGCTTTTTAACCGCAAAAATAGGACCGAGCCCCATCACTTCTGGTGTACATCCACTAACAGCAGAAGTAACATATGTTGCTAACGGCTGCAAGCAGAGTTCCTCTGCTTTCGCTTTTGACATCATTAAAAGAGCTGATGCCCCATCATTAATACCAGATGAGTTTCCAGCTGTCACACTTCCACTCGGAAAAATAGGTCTTAAAGAGGCGAGCTTCTCTAATGATGTATTTGGTCGTGGATGTTCATCTTCCTTAATGACTATTTCCTCCCCCTTTGCATTTATATGAACAACGGGGACGATTTCATCAGCAAACCGCTCCTGTGCAACCGCCGCTTTTGTCTTCATTTGACTTTCATAGGCAAATCGATCTTGCTCTTCTCTTGTCACATTATATTTCACAGCGACATTTTCCGCTGTTTTGGCATGCTATCCGTTCCGTACATTTCTTTTAATTTTGGATTAATAAAGCGCCATCCGATCGTCGTATCATATAATGTTTGATCCCCTCGTGGAAACGCTTTATCTGATTTTCCCATTACAAATGGAGCCCGCGACATACTCTCCACACCACCAGCAATAAACACATCGCCTTCTCCAGCCATTATCGCTCGAGCTGCATAATTCACTGCATCTAATCCGGAACCACAATCTATTAATGGTTGTACCAGCTGTTGGAACCGGAAGGCCTGCTAATAAAGCAGACATGCGCGCCACATTCCGATTATCTTCTCCAGCCTGATTTGCACATCCGAAGATCACATCTTCGATCGATTTCTCATCTACTCCCGGATTTCTATAGCAATCCTCAAATAACCGCAGCTCCTAAATCATCAGGTCTTATTTGTTTTAATACTCCTTTATATCGGCTGATCGGTGTCCTAACGGCATCAATGATCACTACCTCTTTCACTCTTTATTCCTCCCTGTATAATCATATACGCCTTTGCCTGTTTTACGGCCAAGACGTCCCGCTTTCACATACTTAATTAATAATGGTGCCGGCCGATATTTTTCTCCTAATGTTTCATATAAGTAGTTTAAATTATTTAAGCGCGCATCTAAACCAACAAGGTCAGCAAGTTCAAAAGGACCCATCGGATAATTTAGTCCAAGCTTGATCGCTTTATCTATTTCTTCAGGCGTAGCTACCCCTTCTTGGAGCATATAAAAAGCTTCATTTCCGACAAGTGCACTCATTCGGCTTGTCACAAAGCCAGGAAACTCATTGACAATAACCGTCTCTTTCCTCATTTTTTGAGCTACTTGCTCAATCGCTTTTACCGTTTCATCACTCGTTTCTAACCCGCGAATGATCTCAATGAGTTTCATTTTATGAACTGGATTAAAAAAGTGCATTGCAATCACTTTGTCAGGTCTGTTTGTAAAAGAACCAATTTCCGTCGGGCTCATTGTTGATGTATTTGTCGCTAAAAGACAATGATTGGGCGCAACTTGATCGATCGTTGTAAACACTTGTTGTTTGATCTCTATTTTTTCAGGAACAGCTTCAATGATTAAATCAGCTTCTTTTGCTGCTTCGTTCAAATCTTTCATATATAAAATAGCAGCTTGCTTTTTTTTCGCTTCTGATCGATTTATTTTCTCTTTTGCAACTGCTTCAGAAAATAACTGCTCGATTGATTGTTCTGCATGACGTAATTGCTCCGCATTGTTATCGACTAAAATAACGTTAAAATCACCTAGTGCACTTGCATACCCAATTCCTCTTCCCATGACACCTGAACCAACTACAACAATGTTTTTGATCATTTCTCCAACTCCTTCAATCATCTTCTTACATAGAGAAGAGACGAGCATTTTCAATTCATGCTCGTCTTTACCATTACACTCCAAGCGGATTTAATGGACGATTGCCATAATACGATAAAATGCTCTTCGTTTCTGTATATAAATCGAGCGTTTCGATGCACAGCTCTCTACCGAAGCCTGATTGCTTATATCCGCCAAATGGCGTTCCTGGAAAAGCTGAAAACGGTGAGTTTAACATGACGATGCCAGCTTCGAGCGCATTCGCAACCCTCGTAGCCTTTCCATGGTTCGTTGTCCAAACCGAAGAACCTAATCCATAAATCGAATCATTTGCCAATTCGATCACTTCTTGTTCATCTTTAAAAGGCATCACAACGACGACAGGTCCAAAAATTTCTTCTTTGACCACTTTCATTTCACTCGTCACATCGGCAATGACCGTCGGGGCATACCAATAGCCATTTTCAAAGCCTTCTACTTCGACTTCATGCCCACCAGTTAAAATAGTGGCACCTTCTTTTACTGCTGATTGCACATAACGATCAATCGTATCTAATTGACTTTGACTAATAATAGCTCCCATATGTGTTTTCTTATCAAATGGGTCCCCTAAATGAATTTGTTTTGCCTTCGAGACAAATTTCTCCACAAATGATTCATAAATTGATTCTTCCACATAAATACGTGATCTTGCTTCACAAGACTGACCGGTATTGTAAAAAATCCCAAATAGTGCACCGTCAATGGCAGCATCTACATCAGCATCGGCAAAAATAATATTTGGTGATTTTCCCCCTAGCTCTAACGTCACTCTTTTTAACGTTTTTGAAGCTTTCGCCATAATATCTTTCCCTGTTGATGTTGCTCCGGTAAAGGCTACTTTATTTACACCTGGGTGCTCGACTAAGTAATCACCAACTTCTTTCCCAGGGCCTGGTATTACATTTACTACACCATCAGGTACACCAGCTTCCTGGCAAATGTCTGCTAAAACAAGGCAAGTTAACGGTGTATAGCTGGCTGGCTTCACAATGATGGAACAACCGACAGCAATTGCAGGCGCTATTTTCCAGGCAGCCATCATTAATGGATAATTCCACGGAATAATTTGTGCACATACACCTACTGGCTCTTTTTGCGTATAATTGTGAAAACCCCCAGGCATATTGTTTACTTCTCCACGATGAGCAACAATTGCACTCGCATAAAACTCAAAATCTTCAATCGCTTGCATCACTTGTCCTTGAGCAGTTCCTCGCGTTTTTCCACTATTCGCTACTTCTAAATCTACTAATTCATTAAACCGTTCGCGCATGATAGCAGCGATTTTATTGAGCACTCGTGAACGTTTACCGACGGGATATCGCTTCCATTTTCCGTGTTGAAAAGCTTCTCTTGCTGCCTTTACTGCCTGATCGACATCTGCTTTTGTTCCCTTCGCCACTTCCGCTAGCCGTGCACCAGTTGCTGGATTATAAACTGTAAATCGTTCTTTCGAGCTACTTTCCGTTTGTTCACCATTTATAAATAAACCGTAAAAATCTCTTTTCATTGACGTCCTATTATCCTTTTGTTCCGTTTCAATTGACATTCTTCATTTCACTCCTCTTTATTTTCCTTTGAAAACAGGTTTTCTTTTTTCCAAAAATGCTGCAACACCTTCTTGATGATCTGCTGTTTGACTAGCAATCCGTTGTGCTTGAGCCTCTAACTCTAACACTTCATCTAGCGAAGAATCCCAACTTTGCTTTAAAGCGCGTTTGATCAGTCCAAACGCTTCCGTTGGCAGTTGAGCAAGTTTTTCAGCAAAAGCTGTTGTTTCTTCAAGAAATGCATCAGACGAAGTTAACTTTGTCAGTAATCCCATGTCAAATGCCTGTTTTGCTGTTATTTTTTCACCAAGTGTAAAAAGTTCTAACGCTTTTTGGTGCCCTACTAATCGTGGCAAATAATAGAAGCTACCCGAATCTGGAACTAATCCGATATGGATAAATGCTTCTATAAAACTCGCTTTCTCTGAAGCTACGCGAAAGTCACACGCAAGTGCTAAACTCATTCCTGCACCTGCCGCTACACCATTAATAGCTGCAATAATTGGCTTTTCAAGTTGTGAGAGCTGTTTGATAAGCGGATTATATCCCTTTCTTAACAACTCACCATAATCAGGTCGATCATCTAAGTCCTTTAAATCTTGTCCTGCGGAAAAACCCTTTCCATTTCCTGTTATAACGATACAGCGAACATGTGGGTCAGCTTCTGCCTTTTTAAGGAAAGTTTGTATTTCATTCCTCATTTCTTCCGTAAATGCATTTAGTTGATCTGGACGATCTAAAGTTAACCAACCCACTTTATTTTTAATAGAATAAGATACTACTTGTGACAATTGACATCCTCCTTGTTCATTTACCTCTAAATGTAGGAGTTCTTTTTTCAATAAAGGCGGTCATCCCTTCCTTTTGATCATCGGATGAAAAAAGTAAATAGAAATTCTTCCTTTCTAGCTGCATTCCTTCGTCCAACGGGGCATCAATCGCTTTTAAAACAGATTCTTTAATAAGACGAAGAGACAAAGGAGATTTCTTTAATAGTTTTTGCGCAAATTTCTCTACTTCTTCCAAAAGGATTTCTTCCTGAACAACATGATTGATTACCCCGTAATGAAGTGCTTCTTTGGCAGTCATCTGCTCACCAAGCAACAACCATTCCATCGCCTTTGCCTTCCCCATCGCTTTCGTTAATCTTTGTGTTCCTCCTGCACCAGGCATCACACCGAGGTTCACCTCTGGGAAGCCAAATACCGTTGTTTCGGTAGCGTAAATAAGATCACAAGCTAACGCTAATTCAAAACCTCCGCCTAGTGCGAACCCATGAACAGCTGCAATCATTGGTTTTTTGATGAGATTTATTTGATCCCAGACCGCAAATTGATTATTCCATTCGAGTGAAACCGGATCATCATTCAGCATTTCCTTTATATCTGCACCTGCTGCAAATGCTTTACCTTCACCATGTATAATGATGACTTTGACATCTTTTGTATGATCAAAGGTTTGTAACGCCCGAACAATTTCCGCAACCATCCCCCTGTTCAAAGCATTCAGATTTTTCGGTCTATATAACGTGAGCCAACCGATTTCATTTTCTACTTTTGCCCGAATAAATTGGAAATCATTCATCAATTTCTTCACCAAACATAAGTGTGACTAAATTCCCTGCAAATGACTTTAAATCTTTGCCAGAAGCCTTTGATTCTGGTGTTTTAGACGCCTCGATAAATGCTTCTTTACTGTCATAATACATCTCACACATTAAGTAATATTCACTTTTACCTGTAGGGGAACCTGTCATTTTTGTTACTTTCATTTTCCTTAATCCTGGTATTTTTTCTGTAATTGGTGCATGGACATTAAAATAATGTTCATCAAATGCCTTTTGATCCTCAGGTTGTTTATATAAAGCAATTAATTTAAACATATATAAAAACTCCTCTCAATTTAAATAGGTTTTAAAGCTTCAAAGGGATTACGACAATGCTTACAATATAAAATACTGCGGCATGCGGTTGGACCAAATATATTTTCAACTTCTGTATAAAGAGAGTCACAATATGGGCACGCAATTTCGATTGATTCCTTCGTTATTTTTTGCTCAGGTGTGGCAATTCCGAACTTTTTCAATTTCTTTTTTGCTTCTTTACTAATTCTGTCTGATGTCCAAGGAGGGGATTTTAAAAATGTCACTTCAATTTGATAGTCAGTATCGACATCTTCACCTATTCCCTTCACGATATTATTTTTAATGATGTCAAGCGCAGGGCATCCAAGAAAGGTTGGTACTAACTGCACCGTGATCTTCCGCTGATCAACTTCAACATCTTCTAACATGCCAAGCTCAACGATACTAACGGAAGGAATCTCCGGATCTTTCACTTGTTCTAATGTGGTCATCACTGTATCCTTTACTTTTTGCTTCATGTGAACACCCCCTCCTCGCAAACATTTAAAAAGCTTACCAAGTAGCAGCCAAATCTAGTGTATATACCTCTGATAAAGTAGTAAGAGCGTCAGATAAAGCTTGTAAATGTTGACCTTCCCGGCCATTGCCCAATGTCATCTTTGGCTCTTTTACATGAGCAATTCCTACGTTTGCAAAAAAGTTCTCCGTTTTGTGGAGGAACGTCTCTCTTAATTGTTGTTCATCCTCAATCAGATGAAATTGTTTCATCTGATCTGCTTTTGGACCTAAAGTAATTAAGTCTTCTGTTTGATCCCATGCTTTCTCAAGTGCCGCAATCATCTTCAAACGTGATTCCTCATTTGCCTTCATTAATTGCTCAAACCAATTTTCCCAATGGATAATATGATAATACTGCTCCAACAAAATCTTTTCAGCGACTTCGGCAATAGGTTGATAGGATGAATGTTTTAAAGATTGTAAGCGAATATGTTTGTTCGTCTCGTATAAATAGTGACGGATGACTGTGAATGCCCAATCAAAGTTCGGTTCGTGTAAATAGTGACCGGAACCGTTCTCTAATTCTAATAAAATAGCATTTTTCCTCTCATCTACTGGCCGTATATGAGCTAAGTCATCTCTTGGTCCGACTCCTAATTCTTCTAATAATTCATAGTAGATTGCTGCATGACCCATCGTATTTTGAGTAATCGAAGAGAAGGCAACATCCTCTTCAATATGAGGAGCAAGTCCCAACCATTCGGAGCCTCTATATGAAATAATAAAATCGTCATCTGCTAATTGAAAAAGGAGTTCTTTTACCGTTGACAAATAGTCAGGATGCTTTTGCACTTCACCTTTTCCTATGTTTGTTTTCACGTTGATCCCCACCTGCCCATGAAAATATTTCTTTTTCATCTAAAATTTTTTGTTCATATTTTCGCCATCGCTTCTTTAAATAACCATACCCTTTCGTTTCGCGATATTGTTTATTATCGATATTATGAAAGATTTCTTCTCCGATTTCTTTCCCTTTTGTAATGTGTTCTCGCTTTGCTACCCAAATATCTACAGCTGGTTCTCTTCTTAAAAAATTTTCTTTTGCCATAATCAGGGCCATTTTTTCATTAGGGGCTAGCAAGCTAAATTGATGTTGCAATGGTGCCGTATCAGTCCTGCGACTGAATACTTCATACTCTTGGTAAAAACCATCTATCTTATCATTTTTACCCATGTGAACCACCCAATCTCCCTGTTTTTATATTTTGTTCTCCAAGCGCAGTTCGTACCCACTCATTCATTTCGTATGACCGTCTGCGCAAACTTAAACGGCTTTGCGATTTAGGTCCATGATTAGAAACTATTTTTTTGAACTCTTCCCAATCTGGCTGTTTATATATCCACTTATCTTGATCATGATCATAATGAATTGTCTCATCAGGTACCGTTAGACCTAAAGCGAAGATACGAGGAACATATTTTGATAAGAAGCTTTGTCTTAATTCTTCGTTTGTTTTCGTTCTTATTTTATATTTCATATTGATATCTTGGTTTGTGTTTCCCGTGCGCTTGGCGGTATCAGGACCAAAAAACATGAGCAAAGATGGCCACCAACGATCAATTGCTTTCTGGAGCATTTCTCTCTGCTCTTTCGTTCCCTCGGAAAGTTCCATTATGATCGCTTCACCATGCTGCGCGTGAAAAACTTCCTCCGCACAAATCCGCTTCAATGCCCGACCATATGGAGCATATGAAGTATTTAACATCATTGTTTGCGTAATAATTGCAGCACCGTCTACTAACCAACTAATGACACCGGCATCCGCCCATGTAGGCGCCTCCATATGAAACACGTTGTGAAATTTTAACTGTCCAGAAAAGAGGTCTTGCATAATATCTTCCCTTGTTTTTCCATAAGGCTTCATAAGATCTTCGGCAACCCTAAGTAACAATTGCCCATGTCCCATTTCATCTTGCACTTTAGCCATGATCCCTAATTTCCGCTTCAATGTTGGCGCTTTCGGTACCCATTCCTTTTCTGGTAAAGCTCCCATTATTTCACTTATTCCATGCATCGCTATTAAACGGATTAATTGTTTTCTGTATTGTTCTGGCATCCAGTCATCTGCTTCAATTTTCTTCCCTTTGTTTATTTTCTCTATAAACTCAAGGTTTTTCCTCTCATCTACTGTCTGACTAGAGGTTGCAATCATTTTATTCCTCCTATATAACGTTTATTTAACGTCATTATAGTATATCGTTATATAAATTTCAATTCATTTTTGGATTATTGTCAATATTTTTATTAAACCGTTGCCTTTTTTCGCATATCTATTACTCTCTTTACTTTCCCTTCAGGTCGCGGTAGCGTGAACGGTTTGGCAAGCTTCACATGCGTATGAATAAAGCAAGTTTCCTTCATTTTTTGTTCTATTTTATTTTTTAACAGCTGTGCTGCCTCATGTTCAAGATTGCCTTCAATATCTTGAAAAAACGGATTGGAAACTTCTATATGCAGTTCAGCTTCATCTAAAGTTCCCTTTTTCTTTAAATACAGTTGATATTGAGGGGTAATTTCTTTAAACGATAATAAATGTAGTTCTATTTCTGATGGAAAAACATTGACACCACGAATAATTAACATATCATCAATTCGCCCTTTTACCCGGGACATACGAAGCGTATTTCTTCCGCATTTACATTTCTCTCTCCGTAATGAAACAATATCTCCTGTGCGATAGCGGATCATCGGGAGCGCTTCTTTTGTTAAGCTAGTTAAAACAAGTTCTCCTTCTTCTCCGTCTGGTAGAATGTCGAGTGTATCTGGATCAATGACTTCTGCGTAAAAATGGTCTTCTTGTATATGGAGCCCATCCTGTGCTTCATGGCATTCCATCGCAATCCCAGGTCCCATCACTTCACTTAATCCATAAATATCACAGGCCTTAATAGCAAATTTATCTTCCAATGTTCTTCTCATCTCTTCTGACCATGTTTCCGCCCCAAATATACCGTACTTCAAACTTGTCTCACGCGGATTTTTGCCCATTTTCTCCATTTTTTCAGCAATATTTAAAACATATGACGGTGTGCCACTTATGATTTGCGGACGAAAGTCCTCAATTAAAGTAATTTGTCTACTCGTATTACCTGTGGAAACAGGAACAGTAGCAATACCTAAACGCTCACTACCAAAATGAAGACCTAAACCACCTGTAAATAATCCGTATCCATAAGCATTATGCAATGTGTCCCCCGGTTCTCCACCAGCAATAGCGATCGACCGTGCAACAATATCTGCCCAATGATCAATATCATTTTTTGTATAACCAACGACCGTTGGTTTCCCGCTTGTCCCAGAAGAACAGTGAATACGGACGACTTTCCGTTGATCAACCGCAAATAAACCAAATGGATACTGATCACGTAAATCTTTTTTCGTTGTAAAAGGTAGCTTTTCAATATCTGCTATTTCTGTTATCTGTTCAGGCTTGAGATTCAAATGCTTCAATTTTTCGCGGTAAAACGGGACATGGTGAAACACTGCCTCAACTGTTTTTTTCAAGCCACTCAACTGGACTGCTTCTAATTCTTTTCGATTAGCGGATTCAATTTCGTGTAAAATCATTTGTTTTTTTACCTCCTTTTATTTCGTAAACCTGTTTCTTTAGACATAGCTGGTACGATACGAAAAAAGACACCTCCTTAGATAACAATATACAATGTGACGTTTTATTAACGTATTCAATATTTTAATGATGTAAACGCATTCATAATAGTTTGAAATTAAAAATATGTCAATAGTTTTATCAAAAATATTCAGTCAATTTCGCTATTAATTGTTTGCAGCAATGTTTATCATTCCTGTCCTACTTACGTTTTATTAATATTCAACTTTTTAAAAAAATTCTCTAAAAGGGATGACGAATTTTTAACGTTTGTGTATAATACGTATTATAAAAGTGGAGCATCACTCAATAAAGGGATTTTCTTTCCGCTGAGTGATAGTACCATCAATCTAGCTACTAGATACGGGTGATCTACTAAAATAATGATCTTCCCAACCTAGTTAGAGATTGAATGTTACTTACTTTTGCTACCTACAACACACGGAATATTTTATCACCTTCACTTTTTAACTGAATCATTTAACGATAGGAGGAGGATGTACATGTCTAAGTTTACATTGGTAGATCAAGATACTTGTATTAGTTGCGGCGCTTGTGGAGCTGCTGCACCAGATATTTTTGATTATGATGAGGAAGGATTAGCATTCTCTATTTTAGATGAAAACGAAGGGACAACCGCTATTCCCGAAGAATTAATCGAAGACTTTTATGATGCGTTAGAAGGATGCCCAACTGACTCTATCAAAATCAGTGATCAACCTTTTCAACAAAGGGCGAATGCCATTTAATCATCAATGAAATGGAGGAGAAAAAATGAAAATAGATGAACAAGTATATGATATCACTATTATTGGCGGAGGACCCGTCGGATTATATACTGCATTTTATGGTGGAATGCGAAAGGCTTCAATAAAGATCATTGATAGCTTACCATATTTAGGCGGACAACTTGCAGCTTTATATCCAGAAAAATATATTTATGATATTGCAGGCTTACCTAAGATACGTGCCCAACAATTAATCGATCAGTTAATCGAACAGATGAATATATTTCAACCGACTGTTTGTTTAAATGAATCTGTCGAATTTGTTGGAAAGCAAGAAGAACAACTATTTAAGCTTGTAACAAATGAAAGCATTCACTACACTAAAACAATTATTATTGCGGCTGGAAATGGAGCTTTTACTCCAAGGACGTTAAAGGTAGAAAATGCCCCTTACTATGAAAATAAAAATCTCCACTATTTCATTGATTCGATGCAGCAGTTCAGCGATAAGGAGGTCGTTATTTGTGGTGGTGGCGACTCAGCTGTAGATTGGGCGCTTATGCTTGAGCCGATTGCAAAGAAAGTAACGATCGTCCATCGAAGAGAAAAATTTCGAGCACATGAACATAGTGTCGAAAAATTAAAAGCTTCTACTGTAGAAATAAAAACACCTTTCATTCCGGTAAAACTGAAAGGGGATGCCGATAAAATAGATGCGATATTATTAAATGAAGTGAGAGGCATGAAAAAAGAAGTTATTCCTCTTGACGAACTCATTGTCAACTATGGTTTTATCTCATCGATCGGTCCAATGAAAGAGTGGGGTTTCCACATAGAAAAGAATGCAATTAAAGTGGATGCTAAAATGGAAACATCGATAAGAGGTATTTTTGCAGCAGGTGATATTGCGACGTCTGATGGAAAAGTAAAGTTAATTTCAGTAGGGTTTGGAGAAGCCCCGATTGCTGTGAATCACGCCAAACAACTCATTGATCCTAAAGCACGCTTACAACCTGTCCATAGCACAACCTTGTTCGCTTAAAGAGAAATCACTTAAACAAAATAAATCCCTTGCAAAAGTAATGATAAAGATTGCAAGGGATTTATATTTTATGAAAAATATTAAAAGTAGAAACTGGCTATTTTTTTAACGCATCTGGAAATACATTTAAGTCCATTCCCCAAACGAGCGGCATAAGGAAGTAGACTGCCAAAGTAATAACGAAAATAGCCACGATATTAATCCAAAAGCCTGTCTTCACCATATCATTTATTCGCAGATGTCCCGATCCAAACACAATCGCATTTGGAGGAGTTGCAACAGGGAGCATGAATGCACAAGATGCCGCAATTCCAGCCGCTATCATTAAAGCATATGGATGTACATCTAATGCAAATGCAAGCGACGCCATAATAGGGAACATCATTGTAGCTGTCGCCGTATTTGATGTGACTTCGGTAAGGAACAGAACCAATGTCGCCACAATCGCAATAAGCAAAATAAAGTTAATATTTTGCAGAACCATTAATTGCTCACCGATCCATTCCGCTAGTCCTGAATCTTTAAAGCCTTTGGCAATCGCTAACCCGCCTCCAAATAGAAGCAAGATCCCCCAAGGTATATTTTTAGCATCCTCCCATCTCAACAGCTTTCCTGCTTTCGATTGACGAGAAGGAAGGACAAATAAAGTGACAGCTGCTGCAATCGCAATCACAGTATCATCAATATTACCTATCCCTGGGTATTGGTCAAGAACAGTTGTTGTCTTTGCTAATAGGTCAACTAAAAATGATTGGCTAATCCAGGCAAATGCAGTAATCGCAAATACTGTAAGCACGAGTTTTTCTTCAAAAGACATTTTTCCCAACTGAGCTTTTTCTGTTTGAATAACTTCTCTTCCACCGGGAAGCTCCTTAATATTAATAGGGAACGCAACTTTTACTAAATAGACCCATGTAAAAATCAACATAAAAACGGAAAGTGGTACACCAAATAACATCCAGCGCGCAAACGACAGATCCACTCCATAAAGCTCTTTTACTACACCAGCAAAAATCGTATTTGGTGGAGTACCAATTAATGTACCCAATCCGCCGATCGAAGCTGAATAAGCAACACCAAGCATAATTGCTTTACCAAAAGGAGTATCATTTGGATTTTCCACACCAACTGTGTCGTTCACGTGTAAAATAACTGCCATCGCTATCGGCATCATCATCATTGCCGTCGCTGTATTGGAAATCCACATGGACAAAAAGCCAGTTGCAACCATAAAACCTAGCACAAGTCGCTGCGTGCTTGTCCCGACAACGAGAATAATATTTAAGGCAATGCGTCTGTGCAAATTCCACTTTTCCATTGCAAGCGCTATCACAAACCCGCCCAAAAATAGAAATATCGTACTATCTCCATAAGAATTCGTAATTCCCTCTTCAACAGCACCTGTTAATGGGAATAAAATAATGGGCAATAAAGCTGTAGCTGGAATAGGAATTGCTTCAGTAATCCACCAAGTTGCAATCCAAACTGTACTAGCTAGCACAGCTAAAGCCTCTTTAGACATTCCTTCTGGTGATAAAGTAAAAAGAATAATGAAAAATAAAAGCGGTCCAAGTAAAAGCCCAATGTTTTGCATTCGTGTTCTTTGAGATTTTTTATTTGGCTTTTTTGTTCCGTTATCTACCTTCATTGCTTTAGGTCGTTCATTAGTAGGATTGCCAGTTGCAAAAAACAAAAGCTGATCTTTCGTTTTATGATGCATATCCCACATTTTTCCCCACAACGTTTGAATATTACCCCCCATTAGTCTCACTCCCTATCAATCATGATGTTTACATTTCAATGTTGGGATTTTTTACATAATAACACTGTATATGATATACTATTGCTAAATATATGATATACTATTTAATCATTTACTGTCAATCAAACTTTTACTGGTAAATTTAGATCATATTAGTATGACTTTAAGGCAAGGTATAGACAGGATATTTTAACATTTTCACCACGGCCATTTCCCCTAATCCTTTTTAACTATATTCATATTTTACACAATATTCACAACAAAGGCTATTGTCTATATAATTGAGAGAGCTATTCTATCTCATATAGAAAGGGAGGAAAAAAGTGATCATCGTTCAACATAAAGAGGTCCATTCATTCGCCGAGAAAGTGCTGCCACTTTTATACGAATTGGAAGCCGAAAATAGCTTAATGATTGGTATTTTGGAATCTTCTAAAGAGTAACCAATCACCGGAATTGTTGTTATTTACGGCCCAAGAACCTGATGGAAAAATCATCGGTGTGTTCACTGTAACACCACCACATCCTATTATCGTCTTTTTAAAAAATGATTCACACATGGAGGAAGCAGCATCACCTTTCATCCATTTTATGTTAAGAGAACATATCCCTATCTATGGTTTCGTCGGAAAAAAAACACATGTCGATCTTCTTCATTCTGTTTACGATAAAATATGCAATCCTTCTATCAATTTTATAATGCAACAAGGAGTATATCAATTAACAAATTTGGTAGATTTACAACATGCTTCAGGAAAGATGGTCACGTTGGATGAATCATCCATTCCATTTCTAGCAAACTGTCATGTGCACTTTAATCAAGATTGTCAGTTACCTGCTATTTCAGTTACTGAGGCGACTAAAAATGTCACTGCCTTCATTAAAGATCGCTCTGTCTTTGGTTGGCAAGTAGAAGGAAAAATCGTCTCGATTGCAAAGGCATCACGTCCAACCAAACATGGGATCACTGTCAATTTTGTCTTTACACCTAATGAATATAGACGAAAAGGCTATGCACGAACACTCGTCTGGCATTTAACTACGGACCTTACCAATCCTACATCAAATAAAATATACAAGGAAATAGGTTACAAATTTTTATACAAATCAAAACATATTCAATATGATACCGATAAGTGAATCAACTATAATACCTGTTGCAAACATGGCAATTACAACAGGTATTTATCTATTTATTTACGACGAAACAGAACCTCTCGTAAAATCAAACTGGTCATCTACTTCAATTGGATATTTACCACTTAATTGTTTTCGCAAAGAAAGCCTAAATGCTATGAATGCTCCTAATGTTGCAATGATTCCGCCAATATATGAGATATTCATCGGCAAATGAAATCCGATTGGTGCATTTAATATATAAGTAAATGTCACCAGCGTAATAAATAATGCCGGTACGGTTGCAATCCAATGATTTTTTCGCTGAAGACCTAAGTACATCGCTCCAACCCAGAGAGCAATCATAGCTGTTGATTGGTTTGCCCACGAAAAATAGCGCCATAAAAGATTAAAATCGATGAATGTTAACGTAATAGAAATAGCAAACATTGGTAAGGCAATAATTAAACGTTTTGATGCATACTTTTGTGCAATTTTTAAATAATCAGCAATAATCATACGTGCGCTCCTAAAGGCTGTATCTCCCGATGTAATTGGTAACACGATTACACCGATAATTGCTAAAGTACCACCGATGGCCCCGAGGGTCAGCATAGAGATTTCACTTACAACAGCTGCTGGTCCTCCTGCTTTTAAAAGCGCATTTAATTCATTACCATCAAATAAACTCATTGCTGCAGCTGCCCAAATCATTGCAATAATTGCTTCAAGAATCATCATGCCATAAAATATTTTTCTTCCTTGTTTTTCATTTTGCGTTGTTCGAGAAATAATCGGTGATTGTGTTGCATGGAAACCGGATAAAGCACCGCAAGAAATCGTTAAAAATAACAATGGAAATATTGGTACATTATCAGGATGCATATTGGTTAATGACATCTCAGGTATTTTTGCACCTGTAAAAAGGAGTGAACCACCAACACCGATGGCACTAATGAGTAATAGGAGTCCAAGGATTGGGTATATTTTTCCAATAATTTTATCAATTGGAAGTAGTGTTGCAATGATATAATAGATAAAAATAATTGTTAAAATTGCTCCCATTGTTAACCATGAGGGTGTGATCCCATCTATTAAAGATGCCGGTGCAGTTACAAACACTGTTCCGACTAAGATAAGAAGTAAAATAGAAAAGGCATTTACTACATGTCGCATCGTTTTACCGAGAAACTTACCAGCTAATTCTGGTAGATGTGCCCCCCTATTGCGTACGGAAATCATCCCTGTCAAATAGTCATGAACACCTCCGGCAAAAATAGCTCCCAATACAATCCACAGAAATGCGACTGGTCCGTATAGCGCCCCCATAATCGGCCCAAATATTGGTCCTACTCCTGCGATATTCAGCAGTTGAATCAGCGAGTTTTTATTTTCATTCATTGGAACATAATCAACACCATCTGCCATTGTATAAGCAGGTGTTTTTCTCTCTTCTTTTACACCAAACACACGTTCAATAAACGTACCATAAGTAAAATATCCGACAATGAGCAATAATATAGACGCGATAAAAGTAATCATGTTAGTCTTCCTCCCCCTGCTTGTACATGTCATTATATCAACAATATTTCATTCATTGGGATACTCATGTGTATCATGTTGACTGAACTGTTTAACATGTAGAAAAACAGGCTCGACTGTTATAGAACATAACCAAAATTAACCGACTTTTGTTATATAACAGTAAAAAGGAAGTTAAAAGTGCTTTAAAGCTCCAATCGCTCTCTTAATTTTTTCACATAGTTTCTGCTAACCGGTAATAATGTGTCTAACCCTTGCAATTTTACTTCGTATGTCCCATTTCCCCAAGGGATTAATTCAGCAATAGCTGACAGCTGCACTAGATAGCTTTTATGAATTCGAAAAAAAGAGTAATCTGATAATTTCCTTTCAAAGTCTTTTAAAGGTAGTTTGGATGTAAATTGTTCTGTTAGCGTACAAATATGTGTCTCACGCTGTTCTCGAAAGATATAAAGAATATCTTTAGGATGAATATAAATGATTTTATCTTCATCTTGGACAGCAAGCCTTGCAATTGATGAACGCTGATTACTATCCTGTGACAAATCTGAACGTAGCAATTTTTGGAGACGTCCGACTGTTTCTTGTAGTTGTTCTTCTGCAAATGGCTTTAGTAAGTAATCTACTGCTTGAAGCCGAAATGCCTTCGCAGCATAGTCTGGATATGCTGTTGCAAACACAATGAATGGGGGCTTTTTTAATTTTTTTAACGATTCAGCAAGCTCAACTCCGGTCATTCCAGTCATTTCTATATCTAAAAAGATAACATCTGGTTCAAACTTTAAAATCTTTTCTAACCCTTTTACTGAAGAACCTGCCTCGCCAATAACTTCCATCATAGGATGTTGCCTTAGTAAGTGGATGAGTTCATTTCTACTATGTGGTTCATCATCGATGACTATTGTCCGAATCTTTTTCATGGAGCACTTTTTCACCCTCTTGTAGTGTTAATATTTTAAAGCCAACTTTCGTACCTTCTCCGCGTCGAGAGTCAATATGTAGCTTTGATTCGCTTCCTAGTAGTTTTTCTAAGCGTCTATTCACATTATAGAGGCCGATCCCCGTTCCTTTAACAGAAGATACTGGCTGAGCGTAAATTTTTTGTATATCTTGCTTATTTATGCCCTCTCCATTATCAATCACGCACACTTCAACACCATGCTTCCTTTTTTTAATCATGATCGATAGTAAGCCACCGGCATCTTTATCTTTTAAACCATGCTTCATCGCATTTTCGACAAGTGGCTGTAACGTCATTGGCGGTACTTTTACGGAAAGTGCTTCCTCTTCAATCTCATACCGCACCATTAACCGATCATAAAAGCGTGCTTCTTCAATTTCTAAATAGGCTGTTACGTGATTCAACTCTTCTTTTAATGAAACATAATCCTTCGTTGTACCTGTTAAGTTTTTCCTAAAAAAGGTTGATAATGATATTAATAGCTTACGTGCCTTGGTTGGGTTTGTTCGTATTAATGAAACAATCGTGTTAAGTGCGTTAAATAAAAAGTGAGGACTTACTTGCGCTTGCAACATTTTAATTTCAGCTTGATTTGCCAACTCACGATGATAGTCAATTTCGGCAAACTCCAATTGGTTGCTTAACAACATGGATAATCCTCTTACAAGTTCTACTTCGATTTGACTTATCTCATTTCGGGATTGAAAATAAAACTTCAGTGTGCCAACCACTTTCTTTTTTTGTTTTAAAGGAGCAATAATGGCTGATTGTAGCGGGCAATCTTGTTTCCCACAATTGATCTCCTCTTTTCCTACAATGAATAATTCACCTGTTTGAATCACATATTTTGTTGCATCCGTCTGAATTGGTTCCTCTTTTTTGTGATGATCTGACGCTTTACCAATATGTGCAAGAATTCTTTTTGTATCAGTCATTGATACCGCTTCTGCGTGAACCTTATCTGCCAAAATATGACACACTTCATAGGCTGACTCTTCATTCAGCCCTTTCCGCATATGTTTTAACGTATCATCGGCAATCTTTAGTGCAAGCTTTGATTGTGCAGCACCAGCCCGTTCTTCCTCTTGGATGACACTTTTAATAATGAGTAAAAAAATAACCGTACCTACACCATTTGCAACAATCATTGGAATACCAATTTCTTTTACAAGGGCTAATGCTTGCGCATACGGCTTTGACACTAATAAAATAATGATCATTTGCACCGTTTCTGCTAACATGGCGACAATAAGTGCTACTTTTAAGGAAAAAAAGCGTTTTTCTCTCGTATTTTTATGAAAAATACCAGATATGACGCCAGCAATGATAGTGGAAATGCTACAAGCAAAAGCTGTAAAACCACCTAATGTAAAACGATGGATACCGGCAATGAGTCCAGATCCAATCCCCATTTTCCATCCACCAAGTAGTCCAGCAATAACAACTCCGATAACACGTGAATTGGCAATTGCTTCATGATGATCGAGGGAAAGTTGCCATCGAGAAAATTGTTCTGAGTCAGGGTGAATGATTAAACCTGTATAAGTTCCAATGATACCAAACATGCCAAATAGTAACACAACCCCTATTTTTTGAAAGCGATTCAATGTACTTTGTTGATCAATAAGCTTCCTAAAAAAAGGAATTCTCGTCATGATAAACGCAACTGTAACAATGATCCCAAGGCGTTCAATTAGTGCAATAATGAGCATGACTATTCCCCTCCAACACCTCGGTTTCAATCGTAGTTTATCAGCTATTAATAAACAATAAAAACGCTTATTCATTGGAAATGAAAGACCACTGAATTGCAAAAGTAAATAATAGGTATTTTTATTAATCATGTAGTTCGTACACTATTTCCTGTTAGTGGAGAATAGTTAAAATACGGAAAGAGAGTAACTGTCCAACTAGTGGATTTAAAAAATGGACAATCATTTCCTCTAGTTACACTCTAGGCTTGTCACTATTATTTGGTATATATTCACTACTCACCACTAGTAATATATTCGCTACCGATATCTGTTGCCAATTGGCCAAGTGTATATATAAATGATAGTCTATTTTCTCTGTTTAGCTTGGCCATATGGGTTTAAGTGGACAAGTACATCTTCTATCTCTTCATGTTTTTGTAGTAATCGTTGTTTTACTGCTTTTGCAATATCATGACCTTCTTTTACACTAAGGTTGGGGTCTACACTTACTTTTATGTCGATAATGACGTACCTACCATGTGTGCGGGCAAATATTTGGTCAATTCTTATCACACCGTCGACTGCCATTACTGTTTGTTTGTACTTTTTTACTTCTTTTTTATCTAGTACCTTCTCCATCATTACTAAAGAGGATTCTTTTGCTAAAGAGTAACCTATTTTGACTACAATTAGTGACACGAGTATACCTGCAGCTGCATCTGCATAAACAAGGAATGGTAACTGAAAATATTCACCTAACATAGCACCACCAACACCAAATAGAGCGGCGATTGATGACAAAGAATCAGAACGATGGTGCCAAGCTTCACTTATCAGTGCCGAACTCTGATATTTCCGCCCTATACGAAATTTATATTGAAAGAGCCCTTCTTTTATTAAGATGGAAATAATAATGACGATGAGTGCTAGTTTGCCCGGAGCTTTTGGGACTTCTCCAAAGAAAACTTTCACAGACGAAATACTAATTTCTATTCCGATTACAATCAGTAAAAGTGCTACGATGATAGAAGCGATATTTTCAGCTTTTCCATGGCCATAAGGATGTTCTTCATCGGGTGGTTTCGTTGCAATTTTGACACCGAATAAGACGACGATGGAACCAGCAATATCAAAGCGAATGGACAGCATCTGCCAATAATGCTCGACTGCCAGAAATAAAACCAGCAATCCCCTTCATTATTGCCAATAACGTATTTACGATGATTCCAAGCCAGGTCGCTAATACAATATGACGTGTATTCTCTCTCATCTAATTATTCACCACCTTGTTCCTTTCGCTCATCATATCAAAGAGCCTCGAGTGGGTCTATAGCAACGTTTTTAGCTTCATCTACAATTTTAAACTGGTAAAACATCGTGATGATTCCTCAAATATGTTGTATGAGGTAAATACTGAGTGCGAGGTGCATAAATCAGCAAGGTGATGAAGTAAACTGCTATATAGATGATCATATTTATATCTTCCTCCATCTGAATCAAAATTATTATCTATTCTTTTGTTATGTGAGAAGCCAATTTTGCCCCCATAAAAATATTACCCATCCAACCATCCCTAAGGCAAAAGCAAAGGAGATAGAAAAAGAATGTTTCAGCATGATCAGTATAAATAACAGTAGATGGACATGCCCATAAAACCGCTTAGATAAGCTTTTCCTCCATTTATGCGATATAATGATCCATTATTCTTAAGAGAAAAAATGTCGGAAACAAAAAAGAGGAGCACTCTTTTTAAAATAATCTATGATAACTTATAGCGTTTTTTTAATATTACTGACTTTTCAATCAATTATCGATAGAATAGAGATAAAGTTTATATTTTTAAAGGAGGATTGGAATTAAATAATGACTATCTCTTTTCAAAAGAAAGAAGAATATTTCACATTTCATGATCCTACCCAAAATGGAAAGCTCATTGATCGTAAAACAGAAATCCGTTTTGATCCGCTTACAGGAGAAACATCGCGAATTATTTTTGATCCTGGTTCGTCATTTACCCCAACAGATTATACAGCGTTAGCAGAAGCAACCAAAGGGGAAAAATGTCCATTTTGTCCCGAAAACGTTTCAACATTTACGCCAACTTTTCCAGATAATTTGATAAAAGGTGGGCGCTTCGTTAGTGGAGAAGCAGTTGCCTTCCCTAACTTATTTCCATATAGTAAGCACAATGCCGTCGTACGGATGTGTGATCAGCATATGTGAAACTGCAAGAATTCTCAGTAGAAATGATTGCAAACAGTTTTATTACAGCACAGGCATACTTAGAAAAAGTGGTTCATTCTGATCAGAAAACAGCTTATGCATCTTATTAATTGGAACTACCTCCCTCCATCGGGTGGAAGTATTTTGCATCCACATATCCATGTCTTAGCATCCGGAGTTCCCAACGAACTATCAAGCAAAAACCAATGAGAAAGCAAGAGCATTTTATAATGAACATAAAGAAAATTATTTTCTCACGTTAAAGGAAAAAGAGTATGAACTTCAAGAACGATGGATCAAAACAGAAGGAATGGTCGATTGGATGCACGCCTTTGCTCCAAAAAGCCATTGCGATTTTATCGGAATATTCCAAGAGACGCCTTCTCTTTCCCAATTAAACGAGGAAAAATGGAAGGATTTCGCTGAAGGGATCATCAGTTTTTTCCATTACTTCCAACAGATCGGTTTAGCTAGCTTCAATTTGGCTGTTTTTATCCCACTTCAAGAAACACCGAATAGTTGGGTGCATGTCCGCTTGATCCCACGTTTAACGATAGGAGCGTTAGGGACAAGTGACATGAACGTTTTCAACTATTTACACAGTGAACCACTCAGCTTAAAAGTGCCTGAACAAGTTGCTAAAGAAGCTGCAGCTTGTTTTTAAGAGGAAGTCGCGTTCGAGGGGCTTCTCTGGCCAATGTAAAAACTTGTCCAACTGTCTATTTTGATTTAAAGAGAAGGAGAACCCCGAAGGTCAAATATAACTCTATGTTTTTATTTATCTACTTTTTTAATTATTGATTATCTTCTTGTTAATTTATCGTTAAAATGGGGAAAGTCTATTTACTAATAATATATATTATGGTATAAAAATGTAGATTTATTCATTTTTTCTATGAAATGGGGCTATTTTCATCTCGGGAAAGTTGTAATAAACTTACATTCAATCGTATTTTGTTAGTTTTTTCAAGTCATATGAAGGAAATTTAAAGATACACTAGGATGATGTAAACAGATACAAAAAGTAAATAAAATGCAAGCTGTCAACCCCCTACCGTATTGAGTCGCTGTTTATTCCATCTCCTTTTAGGTGGGGGGGTAATTGTCTAATTTCTCCATTAATAGTTTCAACTTCGCTGATCAACTTGAACTATTTTCATTTTAATGTTTTTAAAGCAAGTTAAAATCAATAAAATTTGATGCGATTTACATACGTGAGCAAGTATGATATTTCCCAACATTACAAATCCCGGTAGCAACTATTATTTATGTGGTCATCCGTATCATGTTTTTTTAAAAATAGTAATTAAGGAGGAGATATGTTTTAGCTATTATCGTTTTTATACTCTCCAGCAACGTCCCGAATTAAGCGAACAACTATTTGTACTAGGTGAGCGATCATTTCCTAAGTTTCTGCAAAATAATGATACTGCTCAATACAGTTCTTCATTTGAGGACATCATGTTTAAGTATTGTATTGTAATGTGTGATGATGAAGATCATGTTCTTGGTGGTGGTTTTATTTAAAAAACGAAGGGATCGTTCATAAAAATAATGATTTATTCTATTTAACTAATAAGGGCAAAGACTTAAAAGAATTTCGCGGTTGGTATACGATGCTTATCGGTGGATATGGGGAAACTTTCCACCAAATTGGAGAGAAACTGAAAAAAGATGCTGGCTGGGCAACTCGAAATGCGATGAAAGTTGGAGTTGGCAGTTGCCACATTAGTCACTATGATGCTATTCCATTGACTCGTCACTTAATGAACAAAACCTCTATCGAAGAATTTCGATTACTCGATCTCGGTTGTGGTAATGCACGGTACTTAGTTGAATTTTGTAAATCAGTACCAAAAATGAAAGCATGGGGCGTAGAACCCGATAGAGGTGGATATAACGAAGCAGTAAAGCTAGTCAAGGAAAATAATTTAGAAAATCGCATCAATCTTTCTTGTTGCAACGCGGTGGACTTTTTTAAAGGAAATAATGATTTTGAACCAAACTTTGTCGTCCTAGGTTTTGTCCTTCATGAAATATTAGCTCAAGAAGGTGAACAAGGGGTTATACAATTCATTAATCAAATCATTGAACGTTTTCCAGATATACATATCATTATTATTGAGGTTGATGATCAAATTAACAATCCAACCGTAATGGGGCATGGTCTGTCTTTAGCTTATTACAATCCTTATTATTTATTGCATTATTTTACAAATCAACAATTGAAGCCACTTTCTTTTTGGGAGAACCTTTTTAAGCAATGCAATCTTGACATCATTGCAAAAGAGTTTGTGAATAAAGAAGTGGATTCTACAGAGCTTGAAGTTGGTTATTTATTGAAGCAACGGAGGAAAGAAGATGCAACGAATTACTAATCCAAATAGCCCTCTTACTTTGCTTCAACAGAGACTACAATATGTTGATAAACATCCTGAACGAGATTGGCTCGTTTTTACCGAAAACGTCCCACAGTGGCCAATCACTTTAAGCAATCCGAAGATCGAGCAACATTTAATAACTGATTATAGTTCTTGTAATGGGGATATTGAGTTAATGGATGCGATTTGTCGAAGGGAAAAGCTAAAATACGGCTTAGAAATACAGAGAGAACATGTTTTAGTGACAAACGGTGCTCTGCATGGCTTGTCCCTTATTTTTCAATCTTACTATAAAACTGGAGCAACTGTACTTTGTCAAGCGCCTATCTTAAAAAGTACTGCTGATTTATTAACTAGATACGGATTCAACATCTCTTATTTTTCAACGAATCGAGGTGAGATAGATATAGAGTTCTTGAGAAAAGCTTGCTCACAACAAGATGTTCGTTTTATCTATATAAATTCACCTCATAATCCAACAGGGGATGTTTTGTCGAAAGATTGTATCGAACAACTAGTTCAATTAGCGAATGAACAAAAAGTTGGTTTCATTTTGGATTCAGTATATGACAGCTTTTTGTTTCAAAATGATTTGACTTATTCCCCCTTATCCTTTTCGGAGAATTGGGAACATGTATATACAGTGAATTCTATGTCTAAAAACTACGGTTCTCCTGGCCTGCGGATTGGCTGGATTAACTCAAGTAAAAGGAATATAGATCTGTTAGCAGGATTATTGGAACAAGAAACTATTGCAGTTTGTGGAATTGCCCAAAAACAAGCGCGGAACGTCATTGAATTTGGAAACACTGAATTAATAAATAGAGTAAAAGAGACAAATAAATTAATCCAACAATACCTTATACATTTTAAAAATATTGAATACAACATTCCAGATGGGGGCACCCAATTTTTTATCAAAATTCCTGTAGAAGATAGTGATTTATTTGCGGATTACATGCAATTAAAATATGGTCTTGTACTAACGACAAGCAGTAATTACTCTGGGATAGAAGGTTCATTTTTAAGAATTCCAATGGTGTATCCAATAGATACTACTAAACGAGCGCTTGAATTACTATTAAAAGGAATGGAGGATTTCCCGTCGACTTTTCTTCACTCCTATTCATATGCAAATTCAATTAAACCATGATTTAAAAAAGCTGTCCTACACATTTTGATGTAGGACAGCTCTATTTTATTTAGCAGGTTGCAAATCTTCGATGGAATCAATATCCATATACTCAGGTACAACTAAGCCTATTTTGGCACCTTTGAGATTTTCACCGAGGTCATCTAAATCATCTTTATACTTTTCATAAGCATCTTTATGTGTTGCTGGCAACCATGCTCCAACTGAAGCATCCGCTTCTCCACTTGCAACCGATTGGAACATGACTGCAACATCAACTGGTGTTAATTTTACTTTATAACCTTTTTGACGGAGTACTTCTGCAACGACATTCGTCGAAGCCATTTCTGAATCCCATTGTGTATGAACGAGTTCAATTGCTTTACCGTCCACCTCTTCGACACCTTGTGTCCATTCCGACACTTTGTCTTTATTTTCTCTTACCCAATTTTTCGCTGCTTCTTCGATAGCTACCCCTTTTTCACTTTCAAGCATGATGCTTTCCATATCTTCGGGTTCCCAATGGAATTGTTCTAAAAGCTTGTATGCATCAGGCGTTTCTTCTTTTAAGCCTTTACGAGCAATTGTTTTAATGACTTCAACATCACCATAGATACCTTTTGGATCATCTAAAAATTTAAGATCGTACTTAGCAAATTTCCAATGCGGTGTCCAACCTGTCACAATGATTGGTTCCTCGTTTTTAATAGCTTTACCTAACTCTGCGGTCATGGCCCCAGTAGAAGCAACATCAACTTTCCAACCGGTTGCTAAATTTTTATATTCTTCCAGTGCTTTTTCGGTTGCTTGCATAATCCCGGCACCTGGTTCAATACCAGTAATGGTATAGTCCAACTTCTCGGAATAATTTTCTTCATTATTCCCTTTTTCTTCATTTCCTTGCTCTTTCTCGGCCGTACCACATCCTGCAGTGAATATGGATAAAGAAAATGCTATTGCTAAGCTAAGATGTTTCCATTTTGCATGTCGCATCATTTGCTACCTCTCTCCTATTTTACTTTTTAAAAAAGAGCTGTTGGCAGGACAGCTCTATGATGTCTATACCTATATGTTTTATTTAGCAGGTTGCAAATCTTCAATGGAATCAATTTCCATATACTCAGGGACAACTAAGCCTATTTTGGCACCTTTGAGATTTTCACCGAGGTCAACTAAGTCATCTTTATATTGTTCATATAGGTCTCCATGTGTTGCAGGTAACCAAGCAGCTACTGTACCGTCCGCTTCCCCTTTAGCAACTGATTGCCACATAATAGCATTGTCAAGTGGCGTTAATTTCACCTCGAAACCTTGGTTCCGAAGCACTTCCCCTATTACATTCGTAGAAGCGATTTCGGAGTCCCATTCGACAAAAACAAGTTCAATTTCTTCTCCATCTACTTTTTTTGTTCCTTTGATCCATTCCGCTACTTTGTCCTCATTATCTTTCACCCATGTTTTTGCAGCTTCTTCAATTGATGCTCCTTCTTCACGAGCAAGCATGACGGATTCCATATCTTCCGTTGTCCAGTTAAATTGATCAAGTATTTTATATGCATTTGGCTTATCTTCTTTTAAGCCTTTGCGCACCATTGTTTTAATGACTTCCTCTTTACCAAAGACACCCTTTGGATCTTCTAAGTATTTCAAGTCATATTTAGCGAACTTCCAATGTGGTGTCCAGCCTGTTACAATAATTGGTTTTTCACTTTTTATTGCTTGTCCTAAAGTAGTAGCCATTGCTCCACTTGAGGAAGTTCTTACTTCCCAGTTGTTTAAGTTTTCATATTCTTCCAATGCTTTTTCAGTTGCTTTTACAACACCTGCACCTGGTTCAATACCAATTATTTCATAGCCTAATTCTTTTCCATAGTTCACTTCAGCATTCCCATCTGTATCTGTTTGTCCACCGTTTTCTTGATCAGCACCACCACATCCTGCTGCTAATAGTGTAAACGATAAACCAGCTACTAAGCCTAATCGTTTCCATTGAAATTTGAACACGAATAAATCTCTCCTTTTTTTAAATGATATATCCTTACTTTTCAAGAAAAGTAATTTTACTTTGTTTCCTCTTTATCTGGGTTGAGATGTTGTGTAAAACGATCCATTATAATTGCTAATATAACAATGCCTAAACCGGCTACAAATCCAGTTCCAACTTCAGCACGTTGTAATGAGGAAAGCACATCTCTTCCTAATCCCGGTGCACCGATCATCGATGCAATAACAACCATCGATAAAGCAAGCATGACGGTTTGATTGATCCCAGCCATAATCGTTGCTTTAGCCATCGGTAATTCCACTTTAAATAACTTCTGTGCTCCTGTGCTTCCAAACGCCTCAGAAGCTTCTACCAATTCTTCAGGTACTTGACGAATACCTAGGTTTGTAAAGCGAACAGTAGGTGGTGTAGCAAATATTAACGATGCAAACACACCTGGCACCATGCCAATACTAAAGAATGCTACTGCTGGAATCAAATAAACAAACGCAGGCATTGTCTGCATGAAGTCAAGAATTGGTGTAATAATCGCTTGTGCTGGATTACTTTTTGACATCCAAATCCCGACTGGTACACCAATAATAACCGATAAGATACTAGCTGTTAACACGAGCGTGAATGTCTCCATTAACTGTTCCCATAATCCTTGATTATATACGAATAATAACCCTACTATCGAAAAAGCCATTAAACCAAATTTTCTTCCACTGGAAAAATATGCTAAAACGGCTACAATGATGATAACGATGATAGGAGAAATTGCAGATGCTTGTGAGGAAAGGACTCCGAAAAGTCACCGAAGTACGTTTTGATTGGTTCAAAGAAAAACGCAAACTTGCTCGTAAGCCATTCCGTAAATTGATTCGTATAATCAACAACAGGTAGCTCAGGAATATTATCTAAAAAGTTAGCCATGATTAATATTCACCTCACCATCGTTGGAAAGTGCAGCAATAACTGCTCCACGAATAATAATCCCCATTAATTTCCCATCTGTTACTACAGCAACAGGAACCGGAGAATCGTGAATAATATCAAAAATTTCATTCATTGGAGTATCTTCAGAAACGGTAGGAACATCTGTATTTAAAATGGTGTTGAGATCACGAATTTGCTTTTTCTTTGCCTGTGGACGCTTCATCAGCCGTCACATATCCTTTTAAGTTCCGTTCCGCATCAGTTACATAAATACTTGATAACCCTTCATCTAACATACGATCAAGTGCAATTGTAGGTCCATGTCTTTCAATTTGAATTGTTTCGGGACGTTTCATAATATGTTTTGCTGTTAATACTTTTGAGCGATCCACATCTTCCACGAACTGTCTAACATATTCATTAACAGGATTCACCAAAATCTCTTCTGGACTACCAATTTGGACGATGGAACCATCTTTCATTAAGGCGATACGATCACCGATTTTCAATGCTTCATCTAAATCATGGGTAATAAAAAGGATTGTCTTTTTCATTTTTGCTTGTAAATCAAGCAACTCATCTTGCATTTCTTTTCGAATAAGCGGATCGAGTGCTGAAAAAGCTTCATCCATTAATAAAACCTCAGGATCATTAGCTAATGCACGTGCGAGTCCGACACGCTGTTGCATACCACCGGAAAGCTGTTCCGGATATTGATGAAGATAGCCTCCCAAACCAACGAGATCCAGGGCTTTCTTTGCCTTTTCACTTCTTTCCTCTTTCGAAACACCTTGAATTTCGAGGCCGAATTCCGTGTTTTCCAAAATGGTTCGATGTGGAAATAATGCAAAGCGTTGAAATACCATCCCTAATTTTTCACGTCTTACTTGACGCAATGCACGCTTATCCATCACAGCGAGATTTTCCTCATCTATATATACCTTTCCTTCTGTAGGTTCAATCAAACGATTGATTAATCTTACCAACGTAGACTTCCCGCTACCAGACAAACCCATAATAACAAATATTTCTCCCGCTTCTACCTCAAAAGATACGCGGTTAACTCCCACAGTGTTTCCGGTCTGTTTTAATATTTCCTCTTTCGACTTTCCTTCTTCCAAAAGTCTCAATGCCTGTTTTGGGTTTTTCCCAAAGACTTTTGTTAAATTTTCCACTTTTATAAGAGACACATTATTCACCTTTCCAACTAAAATATGTTTTAGGAAAACTTTCGTACTCCTAACTACCTTTCATACTATATCCCATATAGTACCCATCTACAAACAGTATAATCTAATGAAAAAGAATATATGTAACGTTCAGTTTAAACTGAATAGACGATTATCCTAATATGCGGGAAATTGCTCAAGAAAACTCAAAAATGCTACCCGAAACACCATTTTCTCATTTTCCATTCTTACTGTATCCTTTATGTAACGGTAATATGAAGGAGGACGACATGTCAAATTTTGAAATATTGTATGAGTCAATGATAAGTGAACTTTCAAGAACATTAGTAATGTTCGATCTAACCCCTTCAGAAGCTCGGATATTTGCAGTTCTTTATATGGAAAGAAAACCGATGACACTAGATGAATTAAGTCAAGCAGTCGGTAAAAGTAAGACTTCAATGAGCACAGGGGTCCGTAGTTTATTAGATCGAAACTTAGTTGAACGAGTGTGGAGAAAAGGAATAAGAAAAAACCTATATCAAGCCGATTATCAATGTTTAAAAAAGTTTTTAAAATCATATATTCACCAGTTGGTGGATGAGACAAACAATCGGAAAGAAGCATTAGAAGAAATAAAAGAACAGCTTAGTAAGGAAACAATGCATGAAAGGGAAAAAGAAAAACTTCACATTTACATAACAGAAATGATTTCCTTTCACAAGTTATTAGAAGAAATATTTCATAAAATACATCCCCATATTCGTTCTCTTTAAACTAATTTGCTGCTAGCCTCAAGTTAACTCTCTCTTTGCCAGAAAAGAAAGATCGAGGCTGGGACAATACCCTCCTACATAAGAAAAAGGAGTTCTGTTAATGATAAAACTGGACTCCTTTCATTTTTATAAAAGGAAATTGCCTGCTTTTTTATTGAGTGATGTCGACTTTCACTTCAGACAGTTGCTCTCCGCGGGCACGGCCTCAGCTTCTGTAGCTCCTCGTCCGCGTCGCTACAGGGTTCGGACTCGTGCTGTTCCGGCAGGTGTCAACTGTCTTTCGTTCCAGTCAACTTATCGTTATTTCGATGATGAGGTTAGCTCAAAGTGATAAACCAAGTTACATTTAACTTTTCTATACTATCGAGCAACTTATACTGTTATCATTTCACCTGTTCGAAAACACCCGCTTCAATAATATAAGTGTTCAACTCCTTTATCACTTTTTCTCTTCGTTTACAACATCGATTATGTTCAATGGTGCTAACTTTGCTTCTATCTCTTCACGTTTTGATTCTAGAAATGGAGGTAAAGATAAAGTTTCCCCTAGTCGATCTATCGTTTCATCAATAGCAAACCCTGGGCCATCTGTTGCAAGTTCAAATAAAATACCATTTGGTTCACGAAAATAAAGAGAACGAAAGTAAAAACGATCAATCATACCAGAATGTGGTATCCCTGCGTGGTTCAGAATTTGTATCCCACGTTTTAGTTCTTCTTCATTATCCACGCGAAATGCAATATGATGAACACCACCATATCCTAGTTGCTCCCGTTGTAAATCGTTTCTTTCTTCTAAATGAACTTCGGCACCAGCACCACCTTCACCAGTTTCAAGCACTGATACATCCGGCTGACCAGGTACATGAGACGGATACTGACCTTTTTGACGAAAACCCATTACATCCGTTAATACTTTCTTCGTTGTCTCCGCACGCTGGACTGTTAGTGAAATTGGACCTAGTCCTCTAAGACCGTATGGTTGCGGAACAGGACTCTTTTTCCAAGGAGTACCACCTTTGCCATCGGAATGATGTTCATCGGCAACGAGATGAAAACGTTGACCTTCATGATCTTTGAAAGAAAGTGTTAACCGGCCTGCTATTTCTCGTATTTTTCCATGTTCAACATGATATGCTGCGAAACGCTGCTTCCAATAGGACAGTGCTGCGTCATTAGCAACGCAAAGAGATGTAGCGGAAATACTATTAAAGCCTTCGCGATTTTTGCTTGCAATCGGTATTTCAAAAAAGGTCAATTCGGTCCCAGGATTCCCTTTTTCATCGCCATAAAACAAATGATATACAGAAGTATCGTCTTGATTAACTGTTTTTTTTACTAAACGCAGACCAAGAATGTTTATATAAAAATTTAAGTTTTGACGTGCATTAGCAGTTATTGCCGACATATGATGATGCCCTTTTATATTCATCATTTCCCTCCTATTGACAATTATATTTTCCGTAAATAAAGCCAATATGTGAAAAAGACCCTTCATCCCATTTGACTCTATGCTTCACAAATCGTTGATCGGATATTTGATACACACTATTAGGAAAACGATAACGTAAACTCTTCTCTTCATTCGACTAGTACTATAATCATTATAAATGAAGCATTCATTCGTTTAATATTCGTTAAATATCCTCTGAATGTCTTCAACATTTTGATAAACGAGTAAGGAAAGCATAAGGAGAATACGGGCTTTTTGTGGTAAGAGATTGTCAGCACTGATCGCATGTAAATTTTTATAATGATCAATATCTACCACCCTTCCACTTCCTACTCTGCTACTCCTAACAACAAAAAGACCGCTATCGACCGCTTCCAAAAGCGCTTCTTCTTCCTCGGCAGAACAGCGTCCTGCTCCTGTGCCTGCTACAACAATGCCAGCATATTTTCTACATGCTGTAATATGGCGAATGAGTTCACCACTTGCACCAGCATATGAGTAAACAATTTCTACATTTGGTAGTTTTTCTAGCTTTAGCTGCGAAAACTGTGAATGTATCGTATGTTTCCGCGTTGGCTCTCGATAATATTGTACTGTTTTATCAGGGTCAACAAATCCAAGAAACCCAAGCTTTCCTGATTGGAAGGTTTCCAGCCGATATGTGTCCGTTTTCGTCACCTCTCTCGCACCATTAATTTCATCATTAGCGACAACAAGAACTCCCTTTCCGTGTGAAGCTGTATCGATCGCTACTCGAATAGCGTTCATTAAATTAAGCGGAGCATCACTACTGATGGAAAAAAAGGGGCGTTGTGCTCCGACAAACACGATCGGCTTCTCACTGCGAACGGTTAAATGCAGAAAATAAGCAGTCTCTTCCAATGTGTTCGTACCATGTGTAATAACGACACCATCATATCCTTTTTCATTAAGGTAATCTTCTACTTTCCTCCGTAATGTGACCCAATGTGTCGGGTTTATTCTTGTACTACTGATGTTATCTAATTGTTCAATATCAATTTCAGCAAGTGTCTGTAACTCAGGATAGCTTTCGATAAAATCTTTCCCAGTTAACAAACCTGATTGATAATCTTTTAAGTCCAAGCGGTCCATTCCACGTGCTGAAATGGTTCCTCCCATCGTGATCACCATAATTTTTTTCATTAAATAAACCTCCAAAAACAGGTAATATCGCTGAAATCCTTGCTTCCCTCATCCTTCGCAAGACAACTAAGCAAAGGCGATAATGGATGACACAAGCCATTCATTCCAAACATATAAGTTACATATACAACTATACAATACATAATGGAGGAAGTTCGTTTCTAGCCAAAATATCTCGACTATTTCTCTCACCCCATTACTATGATAAATAATGAAAGCATGAATTAGTCAGGAAAAGAACGAATTAGGGAAGGTGGAGGGGAAATGAAGACGATTGTTAATGTTGGAAAACCAATCTATTCTTTCAGTAAAGAGCATAAACCTGTGTGTCGAGTAAAAGCTGGAGAACACTTAACTGTAGAAGCATATGACTGTTTTGAAAATCAGATTACTTCCAGTGAAACAGAAATAAATAACATCGATTGGAGCCGTATTAATCCAGCGACAGGACCTATATACGTAGAAACAGCACAACCTGGAGATACACTCGCGGTCACAATTCATCATATTGATATTAATGATCGTGGTGTATTAGTAACTGGTCCCGACCTCGGGATAATGGGGCACCGAATCGACGAGTTTGCAGTAAAAGTATTGCCAATTAAAAATGAAACAGCACTATTTAATAAAAAGGTACACATTCCTTTAAATAAAATGATAGGTGTCATTGGTGTTGCTCCTAAAGATAAAGCAGTATCATGTGGGACACCAGGCAATCACGGAGGAAACCTCGATACGAGATTGATTACTGAAGGTGCGACCGTTTATTTCCCAATTTTCCATGAAGGCGCCTTATTTGGACTGGGAGATATGCATGCTGCGATGGGAGACGGTGAAGTAGGAGTTTCGGGGATTGAAGTTGCTGGAAAAGCCGATATAACTATCGATGTCATTAAGGGAAAGAAAATCAAACACCCTATTGTTGTTAATGAAGAAGGGCTTAGTATACTTGTTTCAGCCGATACAATAGATGAAGCAGTCCAAGTCGCTGTTGAAGAAATGGTGGATCTTTTACTTCCGTATCTTGATATAAGTTTAAGTGAGTTAACGATGTTAATGAGTGCAATAGGGCAAACACAAATTTCTCAAATTGTCGATCCTAAGTTAACTGCTAGGTTCTGTACCCAAATGGTTTTTCAATACGTATCAAATAGAACTTTTTAAATAAACACTATTATAAAGAGAAAGAAGCATCGGGCAAATGATTGCTTACCCGATGCTTCTTTTATAAGAGAAGGAACCCTTACTTCTTTCTAAGTGGAAGATGAAGGCTCGTTCCTTCGTTTATAGCCTGTCAACCTCGGATTACTCCGACTTATTCCTTTTCCACCTATCTATATTTGGCTTGAATGCCAATTAGTTAGCTCTCTATTGATGTAAGCTTTGTTTCTCTTATTTCCTTTGCTGTTTCGACCATCACTTTTAAAGCTGCAATCGTTTCTGCTTCTTTTCTCGTTTTCAAACCGCAATCCGGATTAATCCAGAACTGTTTTGGTGAAATAGTTTTTAATGCCCGTTTAATATGATGTTTTATTTCTTCTTTACTCGGAACACGTGGACTATGAATATCATAGACACCAAGACCAATTTCCTTATCGTACGTATTTTCTTCAAATGTTCGAAATGAGCTCCCCATGGCTGCGCGATGTTTCTATCGAAATGACATCTGCATCAAGCGCACTGATAGTATGGAAAATATCATTGAAATCTGAATAGCACATATGCGTATGAATTTGTGTGTCATTCTGAACGGAAGAAGTTGCTAGTTTAAAAGCATATACAGCATCATTTAAATAGCTTTGCCATTTCTCGCGATCTAAAGGGAGACCCTTCTCTTAAGTGCAGGCTCATCTACCTGAATCATCCGGATTCCATTTTGCTTCTAAAGCCTCTATTCTTTCCGCAAACGCTAAAGCAATTTGATTCAATACTTCTGTGCGTGGAATGTCATCACGAACAAAAGACCAATTCAAAATAGTCACGGGACCAGTTAACATACCTTTTACCGGTCTTATCTGTTAATGATTGTGCATATACACTCTCTTTCACCGTAATCGGCTTTGTCAAAAGAGACATCACCAAAAATAAGTGGAGGCTTTACACAACGTGAACCATACGATTGTACCCAACCATATGTGTAAAGCAAAACCATTAAATTTTTCACCAAAGTATTCGACCATATCTGTTCTTTCAAATTCACCATGTACTAACACATCTAGGCCAATTTCTTCTTGGATGTCGATCCACTTTTTAATTTCATCTTTAATAAATTGTTCGTAGAGCTTCGGTTGTAATTTCACCTTTGCGCCATTTTGATCTTTTCTTCCTCACTTCGGCTGTTTGTGGTAAACTACCAATCGTTGTTGTTGGAAGGAGTGGCAATTGGAACCGTTTCTTGTTGCTTTTTAATGCGTTCAGTAAACGGAGTTTGCGATCAACATTTAGATCGTTAATTTTTCGATATTTTGCTTTTACTTCTTTATTCTTGCGGAAAATCGAGTTATTTAGTTGGGCAAGTGCCTGTTTACGTATCCTCCAATTTCGTTTTTAATAGACTGTTTCTCCGCTTTGTAATCCCTTTGAACAAGTGTCACTATTTCTGCGAGTTTTTCATCGGCAAAAGAAAGTGCATCCTTTAATGACAGGATCCAACAGCTTTTCTGGGCTCCTTGCTTACTGGAACATGAAGAAGCGAAGAAGAAGGCTGAACAATGAGACGGTCTTTTTCAACATATGATAATAATTCCTCTAAACGTGTTAACTTTTGTTCAAGATGAGAACGCCATACATTCCGTCCATCAATGACACCTGCAGCAAGAACTTTATCGTTAGGAAATCCATATTTTTTTAGTAAGGCGAGCGAGTTACCGTGAACAAAATCAAGGCCGATTCCATGCACTGGTAATGCAACAACTTCTTCATAATAATCAACACTTTCAAAATATGTTTGCAAAATGATCTTTAACTGTGGTACAGCTTCACAAATCTCTTTGTACGCTTGCTGTACATGTTGAATATCCGTTTTTGAGATATTTGTTGAGAGGATCGGTTCATCGATCTGAATCCATTTTGCACCAGCTTCAGCTAGTTCCTCTAACACTTGAATATATAAAGGAATAAATTCCTTAAGTAAGTGAGGAAAATCTGCTTCATTCACTTTTGCCAGTTTAATATATGTAACTGGTCCTAAAATAACTGGTTTCCCGTCAATACCTAGCTTTTCTTTTGCTTCCTTATAAAAAGCGAGCGGGCGATTTTCTACTAATGTAGGTTTTACACCTTCAAGTTCCGGAACGATATAATGATAGTTTGTATTAAACCATTTTGTCATTTCTGAAGCAATAGCATCCTTATTCCCACGAGCAATTGCAAAATAAGTTTCTAAAGGTACTTTCCCACCTTCATATTTAAAACGCTTCGGTACAATGCCAAACATTATCGAAGTATCTAATACGTGATCATATAGGGAAAAATCGCCAACTGGTACTAAGTCAATCCCTATCTCTTTTTGTTTTTTCAAGTTATCAAGCCGTAACGTCTCCGTCTTTTCTAATAGTTCTTCTTCCGATATACTACCATTCCAAAATTTTTCTAAAGCTCTTTTCCATTCGCGTTTCCCACCAATTCTTGGATATCCAATATTTGAACTTAATACTTTTGTCATTCTCATTCTCTCCTTTATTTTTCATATTTTCATATGTTTTCTCTACTGAACAATAGTTCCTTTGGAAGAAACCACCTCCTTAGATATGCCTGTCTTTTTATTCACATATTCAGCTAGCTTTACCGTCAGATCATAGCGCATAAAAGGAGTGATTAAATAAATCCCATTAAAATGCGGGAGTGCAGCATCAATTAATTCCTTAGCAATTTCCAAACCTTCTTGCGATGAACGCTCACGATCACCGGCAGTTGAAGCCATTCGTGCGCGAACTTCATCTGTCAATTTGATGCCTGGTACTTCATTATGAAGAAATTCCGCATTTTGCGTAGACGTAAGTGGCATCACGCCGAGATAAATCGGGGCATCAATATGTTTTGTTGCTTCTCTTACTTCTAATATTTTTTCTGGGCTATAAACAGGCTGGGTAATAAAATAATCTGCGCCATACTGAACTTTCTTTTCCAATCTTTTGACTGCTTTATCCAGATGGTGAACATTTGGATTAAAAGCTGCTGCTACATTAAAACTTGTCTTTTGTTTCAATGACTTTCCTGAAAATGAAATACCTTCATTAAATTGTTTGATCAATTGAATCAATTCAAAAGATGTTACATCAAAAACGGACGTTGCCCCAGGAAAATCACCTATTTTCGTCGGATCACCAGTAATCGCTAATATTTCATTGATTCCTAAAGTATGCAGTCCCATGAGATGAGATTGAAGACCAATTAAATTACGATCTCGACATGTTACATGAACGAGTGGTGATAAACCGATCTGCTGTTTGATAAGTGTTGCCATCGCAGCATTACAAATTCTTGGAGTAGCAAGGGAATTGTCAGCTAACGTAATTGCGTCGATTCCTGCTTTCTTTAATGCCTGTGCACCTTGGAAATATTTTTTTGTATTTAAATGTTTTGGTGCATCAAGTTCGACAATGACAGAATGTCTCTTATTTACTTTCTCAAGTAGTGATGGCTTTTTAGGACGCTCTGGCTCCATCACTGTTATTTGTTCTGTTTGCTTATGAACATGCTTTTTCCTAGATTGGAGTGGTTTTGCAATCCTTCAACGAGGGCACGAATGTGTTTAGGGGTAGTTCCACAACAGCCACCAATTAATCTCACCCCTTCATTTCGAAAATCAAGTGCATATTTTTTGAAATATTCAGGCTCATTTTCATAAAACAATTTTCCATCCCGATAGGAGGGCAAACTAGCATTAGGATAGGCTGCTAAAAAAGCGCGTTCCGGTAATGGAACGGAAGCTAAAGATTGAACCATATGGTAAGGTCCTAAGCGACAATTAATACCGATGACATCGGCTCCTAAATCTTCAAGCTTTTGAAATGCAGCTGTCAATGTCATCCCATTTTGGAGTACACCAGCTTCATGCATCGAAACATTCGTAATAATAGAATATTTGTTTCATTACGAGCGATGTTCAATACTGTTGTTAGTTCATCTAAATCGTAATATGTTTCTAATAGTAGTCCATCAATTCCTTCAAGAAGTAAGCAATACAATTGTTCTCTAAAGCTGCGTTTTATTTCCTCTTTCGTTCCAATTGGAATATGTGATCCGTGGATTCCTCCGATACTACCAACAACAAACGTATCTTTGCGAGCCGCTTTTTTGGCAATTTGCACTGCTTTTTCATTGATTTTTTTCACCTGTTCCTCTAAACCATATCTTGGATAGTTTCTATATAATTTGCACCATATGTATTCGTTTGAATGACATTGGCCCCAGCTTCGATATATGCTTTATGAACATGAAGCACTTGATCTGGATGAGTAAGGTTTAACTCTTCAAAACAACGATCAATCCCATATGAATAAAGAAGTGTACCCATTGCGCCATCACCGATTAACATTCGTTTATTTCAATGCGTCTAATAAGTTCAATAAATTGCACCTCTTCTTCTATTTCATTCATTTTTTTCATGAGAGCTTTATCATTTCTTTCCTTTAAAGCATTGTCTTTTTTCTCTTAGTCAATATGCACATTTTTAATCGCGTTGTGCTACCTTCTTTTCAAGCTGTTGAAAAGCTTGATCGAGATCCGCAATTAAATCATCCGCATGCTCAATACCAACGGAAACACGAAGTAAACAATTAGAGAGGCCATACTTTATCCTTACTTCTTCAGGAATATCGGCATGTGTCTGTGTAGCAGGATAAGTAATAAAACTCTCCACTCCACCGAGACTTTCCGCAAAGGTAAACAACTTCAATGCTTTTAAAAATGGAGAAACGAACCTTTCTTCAGCGATTAAAAAGCTAACCATCCCACCCTTTCCCGGATAGAACACCTCTGTAACAAGACGGTGAGATTTTAAATACTGCATGATTTTTTTCGCATTACTTTCATGTTGCTTCATCCGTAGTGCTAAGGCTTCATCCCCTCTTTATTAAAAGCCAACAATCGAATGGTGATAGAACAGCGCCACAAGCATTATGCAGATACGCGAGGTCCTCACTTAACTTTTCTCCTTTGGATATGACAAGGCCGGCAAGCAAGTCATTATGACCACCTAAGTACTTTGTTGCACTATGAATAACAATATCAGCACCGTTTTCTATCGGTCTTTGTATATAGGGAGTATAGAAAGTGTTGTCAACAATTAATAATAGCTGATGCTTTTTTGCCATTTTAGAAACAAACGATAGATTGGTTTCTTTCATTAATGGATTGGTTGGTGTTTCAATAAAAATGGCTTTTGTATGATGTTGAATGAGCTGTTCCAAAGATTCATCATCACCATCCCAATATGAAAAGTTAAATCCATACTTTTCTTCAAATATTTCAAATAAGCGGTATGAACCTCCATACAGATCTCGTGAGGCGATAAAATGATCCCCTTTTTCGAATAAGGAAAAGATAAGTTGAATGGCACTCATTCCGGAACTACAGGCAAATGCACGCTCTCCCCTTCTAAGTCTGGCTACCGCTGTTTCTAACACATCGCGCGTCGGATTTCCGGTTCTTGTATAGTCGTAACCATTTAATAGTCCAATTTCTTCATGACGATAAGCAGTAGAAAAATAGACTGGCGTACTAATTGCGCGCAACTTTTCGTCTTTTTTATTTCCTATTTGCACGAGTTTCGTTTCTTTTGAAAACTGACCACAATCCAGTCCCCCTTCAAAATGATTGATGGAAGCAGGCCCTAAAAGTTTACTAACCCCATTGACTTTCTGGGGTTCAGTCTACAAAAAGAGCCTTCCTCCTGATAAGAAGAAGACTCTCGATTTGATAAATATATTCCCTTATCTTCCAAGTCGTTTACCAACTTGCTGGAATTAGCACCTTGCCAAAAAACGGCGGTTGCTGAGGTGTCTTCGGGCGATCCCTCTACCTCTCTTGATAAGAAAATAATTAATTCATTATTCATTTGCATTAATAGTACACCAATTCTGATGATTTGGCAAGATGAATTTAATAAAAGGATCAAATTATATGAAACTTCATATGTCGCGTATGGACATGTAAGCAAATGATCGATAAAGAGAGCGAATCTGGTTCAACTAATTCTAAACCAGCTTCGACTTCCTTTTTCACCATTTCTAAGACAGAAACGAGTCCACCACCAGATAGGTACCAGTAGTTAGGATCTAAATAGATAACATTTCCTTCTTTAATGCTGTTGTGTTTTTCGCAGATCATTTTCAACGACTTGTTTCGCAGACGATTCTCCGCCGACAACCGCTCCACGATCAATAACAAACAGGAGATCTGGATCTTTTTCAACGATATATTCGAACGAAATGCTGTTGTCCATCTCTGGACACCTTCAATATTTTTATCGACCGGCGTAAACCCAAACTCATCGTGAATAAGTCTAAAAGTGCATTTGGTCCGAAAGCACTTACTTTCCCGTCATTCGCTAAAATGACTAACGCTATTGACCGTTCGAAGCTTTTTTGTTCAACGTTCTTCGATCGCATCATCGATTTTCGCTAACTCTTCCACAACAGATCTGCTTTCTAGAAAATTCATCCTAATGTTTTCGACATTTTCACTAAATGCTTCCATATAATTGGCAGGATCTACCCCTAAGTAGATAGTCGGGGCTATTTCAGTGAATTCGTCGTATAAATCAGCTTGTCTAGCTCGAAATAATGATTAAATCCGGTTTGAAGTTCATTGATTTTTTCAAAGTCAGGTTCCTTCAAACTTCCAACGTTTTCGTATTTGTCTTCTTCATATTTCGATAGATATTAGGGATATTCTTTTTCGGCAATGCAGATGACATCAATCCCTAGTGCATCCAAAGTGTCGAGTACGCCGAAATCAAACACGACAACTTTCTCGGGTTATTCTGGCACTATCGTTTCTCCGAATTCGTGCTTGAATCGTCAGTTCTTCTTCTTGCACTTCTTCCGCGACATTTTTTGCTGCCTATCGACATCTGTTCCGTTCGATGCCGATGTCTCCTCTGGAGTTATCTATTGTGCTACATGCAACTGTAGTGAAAGCTAATACTGATAACCATAGACATCATGAATACTTTTCTCATAACATTCACCCCCTTAAATAATGATATGTTAATATTTGATTTCACTATTGGGAAATTTTCACCTTATCACATAGTGATAACTTCATTTTCTATTTGGATGAATGATTACAGGTTGTCTATGAATAATAAATGCATATTTTATGACCATTGATATCCTTGATTTGAATATCCATTTCATATATATTCTTTTAAGACATCTATCAGTTGAATAATTTCGTCATTTGTTTTTCCTTCTTTCACAATCTTCCCATCTTTGAGATGCGACGATATAATCGGAATAACTAGAGGCGAAGTTAATGTCATGAATCACGATAACGATCGTTTTATCAAGCTCATCTACTAACCGTCTAAGTATTTTCATGATTTGTACCGAATGTTTCATATCTAAATTGTTAAGTGGCTCATCGAGTAAAAGATATTCGTGTTTTGAGCAATAACCATTGCGATATACGCCCTTTGTCTTTGCCCTCCACTCAATTGGTCAATATACTCATGTTGTAAATCTTCTAAGCCCATGTAATGAATAGCTTCATCGAAGTACTCATCTTCTTTAGTCAGCCGTCCTTGGGAATACGGAAACCGTCCAAACGAGACTAATTCTCTTACGGTCAATCGAAGGTGAATATGATTGGTTTGCTTTAGAATGGAGATTTTTTTAGCAAGTTCTTTACTTTTATACTGACCAATCTCCACTCCATCTAAATAAACTTTTCCCTCATCTTGGTCACTCAACCGACTTATCACTGACATTAAAGTGCTCTTTCCCGCACCATTGGGACCGATAAATGAAGTAATTTTTCC
>CAVVKR010000034.1:0-16996 GCA_963748745.1 uncultured Bacillaceae bacterium
CTTCTTTAACCTACTGGTTCCATTAAGGTGTTTGCTGGAACGAGATTGGACAGCGACCAACTACCAGCTGCTCCAGCACTAATCGATTCCAATACCTTCTGTGGGTTGAGCCCCGCTTTTACTTCATAGACAATCGCTTCCGTGATACCCATCATATTCGAAGCAACCGCTATTTGATTACACATTTTCGTATGTTGACCCGCTCCAGCTGAACCGTGATAAATAATATTTTGTCCAAATATCAGTAAGTAAGGACGAATTCTCTTGGATATCTCTTCGTCTCCACCACCCATAATCGTAAGGTTTGCATTTTTTGCTCCAATATCGCCCCCCGATACAGGTGCATCAATGACATGAATCCCGCGTTCTAAACCAAGCTTATAAAGCTTCTTAGCTAGTGTTGGTGTAGAAGTAGTCATATCTACAAGAATGGTTCCTCTTTGTCCATGATGAATAAGTCCTTTTTCACCGAGGTAGACGCTTTCTACATCTTTTGGAGTACCTATCATTGTAAAAATAAGCTCAGCTTTCTCTGCTATTTCTTGTGGAGAATGACACCATTTTGCACCAGCTTCAACAAGTTCATTTGCCTTTTCTTTCGTCCGATTGTAAACGAAAACAGAATCACACTTTTTTAATAAATGGTTTGCTAGACTTTTTCCCATGACACCTAAGCCGATAAAACCAACTTTCTTATTTTTCACTCTCATATCCCTCCATCCCTTGTTAGTAAACGTACGGTGTTGAGAAAGCGAATATTCCCTCTCAATCTTATTTTCCATTTAAAAGGCTCAATGGTGGTTAGTTCCTATCAATGAATGAGCCATTTTGCGCAAATTAGGATAAGCGAACACTCAAGCTGTAATGAAGAAGGTTAGTAAGAAAGAAAACGACATTCCAAACATCGTGCAGACAGAATAATTCCTAGATAGACTTAACCATCCCCCCATCGACAAGAAAACTGCTTCCTGTCATATACGTGTTTGCATTCGAAGCTAAAAAGACAACGACCTTTGCAAACTCTTCTGGTTCGCCATACCGTCCTAAAGCAATTGCGCTTTTCCTTTCTGCTTCGATTTCTTCTTGGGTTTTCCCTTGTTGTTGAGCCGCTACTTCATCTAAGTGTGTAATGCGATCGGTTGCTATTCGCCCCGGTCCAATTGTGTTCACTAAAATATTGTATTTTGCTAATTCTTGAGATAATGATTTAGAAAGACCAGCGATACCCGTTCTAAATGTATTAGACAAAATTAAATTCGGAATTGGCTCTTTAATAGACGAAGATGCAATATTAATAATGTGTCCACCATTCTGTTTCAAATGAGGTAATGCCTCCCGAATCATTCGTATGTATGATAATAAGTTCAATTCAAATGCCTGCTGCCAATTTTGATCACTCATATCTTCAAAACTTCCAGCAGGTGGTCCACCAGCATTATTTATTAAAATATCGAGACGACCAAAGATTGCAACTGTTTCAGCAACAAGTTTTTTTATCTCATTTCCTTTTGTAATATCGCATGGAACAAACGCCGCTTTTCCGGGCCCAATTTTATTTAGTTCATCTTTTACTTTTTTGAGCTTTTCTTCATTTCGACTCGTTATCATCACATTCGTACCTTCTTTAATAAATTGCTCAGCTATTGCTTTTCCGAGCCCTTGACTTGATGCTACAACGAGTGCCACTTTTCCTTTTAATGCAAGCTCCATTTACCATCACTCCTATTCAATCATAGTTCCAACCTACTGTTATCATATCGAATCTATCATTTATTGTCGATTGAAATTTTCGAAAAATCCCATAAATGAAAAAGGACTAGTATAGATAACAGCCCTTTTCTCAATTTTCCTATAGAATAGAAAAATGCCGAATGACTATAAACCACTCAGCATCAATAGGGGGAAAATAAATTTACATGACTTTGTCAGTCAATAGTTCTTTTTTACCCCTATTTCATGAAAATAATCTTTTTTAAAATGACAATCTCATTACATAGAAGTAACTTTTTTTACCTCTGTTATTACTTCTTCTGTCGTTTGTAGTGAAAGTGCTTTTTGAGCAAGATTTTCCATATCTTTTTTTCTCAATTGGCTAATTTGTGCACGTGCTTTTAAAACAGAAGAGGCACTCATGGAGAGCTCATCTAAACCAAGACCTAGTAATAGTGGTATCGCAAGCTCATCTCCAGCCATCTCTCCACACATACCGGCCCATTTTCCATCCTTATGGGCAGCATCAATTACCATTTTAATTAGTCTTAAAATAGCAGGATTGTATGGTTGATATAAATAAGCGACACGTTCATTCATTCGATCTGCAGCCATTGTATACTGGATTAAATCATTTGTGCCGATACTAAAAAAATCCACCTCTTCAGCAAATATGTCAGCATTAATCGCTGTTGCTGGAATTTCCACCATGATGCCAATGTTCGATCTCATCTGAAACAGTGATATTGTTAGCGAGAAGCTTTTCTTTTTCCTCTTTGAAAATAGCCTTCGCTTGCCGAAGTTCAGTGAGCGTTGCAATCATCGGAAACATGACTTTCAATTGACCATATGAGCTCGCTCTTAACAATGCACGTAGCTGGGTCCTAAACATTTCTTGCTTTTTCAATGATAAACGTATAGCACGGAGCCCAAGGAAAGGATTCATTTCTTCCGGCAACTGCATATAAGATAATTGTTTATCGCCCCCGATATCAAGCGTTCGGACGATCACAGGCTTTCCTTCCATTCTTTCTAACACGGTTTTATAAGCAGTAAATTGTTCTTCTTCTGTCGGAAAATCATCTTTATCCATATAGAGAAACTCTGTCCGGTAGAGGCCAATACCTTCAGCCCCATTGGCAATTACGCTATCTACATCATTCGGTGTGCCAATATTCGCTGCGAGTTCTACTTGATATCCATCTTTAGAAACCGTCTTTTCATTGAGAAGCTTAAGCAATTCCTTCTTTATGAACTTCAGCTTTTTGTTGTGCTTTTTTATATTCCTTTACTATTTCAGGTGTAGGGTTAATATGAACTTCACCGTTCCAGCCGTCAATAATAATAAGATCACCGTTGTCTACTTCTCTTGTAATAGTCTTCGTTCCTACAACAGCGGGAATTTCTAATGAACGTGCCATAATCGCTGAATGAGAAGTCCGACCTCCGACATCAGTTGCAAACCCTTTTACAAATTGACTATTAAGCTGAGCAGTATCAGAAGGAGTTAAGTCTTCCCCGACGATAATTACTTCCTCTGCAATCATGCTCGGATTTGGTATTTTTACATTTAATAAATGGGATAAGATTCGTTTGGTAACATCGCGAATATCAGCGGCCCGTTCTTTCATATATTCATTGTCCATTTGTTCAAACATTGTAATAAAGAGATCAGCAGTTTGCTTTCAGTGCAAACTCTGCATTTACTTTTTCCGTTTTTATTTTACTCTTCAATAGGGGTTATTAATTCAGGGTCATTTAAGACGAGCATATGTGCATCAAAAATCGCCGCTTTATCCGAACCTAACTCAGCTTCTGCGTGCTCGCGGATTGTTTCTAAGTCTACTTGAGAAGCTTTCACAGCCTCATGAAATCTCGTTAATTCCGCATCGATATTTTCAATTTTCACCTCTTCAAATGAAAGGTCTGGTTCAACAAGGCGATATACTTTGCCGATTGCTATGCCATTTGAGGCTGCAATACCTTTAACGATCGTGGACATTATGACGCTAAACCTTCTTTCTCTAACATTGCAACGATACCATCCATCGCTTCCTTTTCATCATGACCATCAGCTGTAATCGTGATTTCTGCACCTTTCCCAATGCCGAGAGACATCACACCCATAATTGACTTAAGATTCACAGATTTATTTTTATATGTAAGTTTTATATCAGCTGTATACTTACTGGCAGTTTGTACTAATAATGTGGCAGGTCGTGCATGAATACCTGTTTCAGCAATAACTGTAAATTTTTTTTGTTCCATTTTATACTCTTCTCCTTTTTAAACTATATTTATAAGGTATCTAAATATATAGCATTTATCAATAAAAAATGATAAGAATTCATTTGAACACATCTTGCTTCTTAATGAATCGCTCTAGGCTAAAAATATCCAGTAGCAAAATAACATATTGTAAAAAAAGCCTAGTTCGTTTCATCTAACAGCTGCAGTTGGGCCTCTTTATTGAAAAACGTCCGATAACCGAAGTACAGGAATAAAATAACGGTTAAAGCAACGCTACCTAATATACCGAGAAGAATAACAATTTGATATTTAATTGCTAATAAAGGACTAACTCCAGCAAGTATTTGTCCTGTCATCATTCCTGGCAAAAAGACAATCCCCATTCCAACCATACTATTAATTGTCGGCAAAATAGCCGAATCAAACGAGTTATTCACATACTCCTTGACAGCATCCTTCGGAGTCGCACCCAACATTAAAGCTCCTTCTATTCTTTCTTTATTACTATGAAAACCTTCCAGTAAACTTTTGACACCGAGTGAAATCCCTGTCATTGCGTTTCCAATGATCATTCCGGCTATGGGGATCACATAGCGTGGCTCATACCATGGAGTAAAGTTGATTACTACGAAGCTAAAGTACAAGAGAGAAGTAATGGTTCCACCAAGCATAGAGAACAGAATAACTTTTTTTAATTTTTTTGGAATTGGATGGTTTACTTGTTTAAAAATATTATGAACAGCGAAAGCTTCCATAAATAAAATAATCATAATGATAAGGAATGGATGTGGATTTTCAAATAGTAGAGTGAGAATATATCCCGCAATCACAAGCTGAATGGTCATTCTCAATGTTGCAATTACTATCTGTTTTTCCCGAGGTATTCCCCTTAATTTCACAATGATCAGTAATAAGACGACGAATATGTATGCGGATATAAACCGCCATAATTCAATTTCAACAATACCGTTATTGTCCATACTTTTTCACCTACTTTTTCATCGTAATGATTTCGTCTGCATATGATTCCGCAACTTTTTTTGAGTGAGTAACCATAATGATGGTTCCTTTTTCTTTTCTTACCTCTCGGATAAAGTTGTCCATGACTATTGACTCGGTTTCTTCATCTAATGCGGAAGTAGGTTCATCTAAGAGATAAACAGCTGGCTTCATTAACAAAATCCTAGCAAGTGCCACTCTTTGCTTTTCTCCACCGGAAAGATGATCGATCTCATCTTCTAACTGCTTATCCAAACAGACAATCTCGAGCACTTTTTGTAATTCCTCTTTACTTGCCTCCCCTTTCTCAGAAAACCTTAAACCAATTTGAAGGTTTTCTTCTACATTACCAGGAAATACAAGCGGACTTTGTAACAACATGACTACTTCTCGCCGATGTGCTATCGGGTCCTTATGCTTTAACAATTCATCTTGAAAATAGATATTTCCCTCATCAGGTGTAATCATCATATTTAATAGTTTAAGGAGTGTCGACTTTCCTGAACCGCTCTCCCCAGTAATACAAGTGACTTTATTAGGAGATACATTCATCTCTTCAATATGTAAGATATTTTTATATTTCACTTGTTTTAAAGTAAACAAAAATGCACTCCTCCCTTTACATACCCATAATTTATTTGCCTCAATAAGCCATCCGACAAATCATTACATAACATGTTTCCGTGACCATTAAATTTTTAATAAAACGAGAAGTGTGATGGTAAATAGCTTGTCCTAAAGGGCCTAACATGTCAGTATCATCGAAACAAACGTAATGATCATCCTGCTATTTCAACTATATTTTCTATCATTTTTTATTGCTCCTCTCTTCTATCATAAGGGATTATACCTCTTTCGTCATTTATTTCTTAAGCAATAAAGTTGCATAATTCCAAAAAATAGTCCATTATATTAGATAGTTGTCTTTTCATGCTGAAAAAAGTCAAACTATTTGCTTCGAATATTTGTATTTTAATGAAACCACATGCTAATTTTGAAACAACGATGCTTTATCGCTCCCGAATATTATTGTCAATCGCTAGACAAGCACCGGGACAGTTTTCTAATTGGTGCTCTTACCATTTTTAAATGAGGAGAGAGAAAGAATGTCAAAAAAGAAAAAGAAAGCAGAAGTTGAAAATATTGCAAAAGTTGGTGATATCATTGAATTTAAAGATGGGTATCAAGGGATTGTTGAAAAAATAAATGACAATTCTGTGATTGTTGATTTAACATATATGGATAATTATCGTGAGCTAGAATTGGAAGAGAAAACAGTCGTCAATCATAAAAAATACAAAATTATTAAAGAAGTTGTAAAAAAATAAAGTTTGGTATATGTACCGGCGATTAGTAGCAACCTACCCATCTCTAGTGATGGCAGGTTGCTTTATTTATGCCCCTAATGACACATCTTCAAAGATGAACCAATTTGGATTAAAATATGCTACTTACTAATAAATTTCTTTACAACTCGTACGATTTACCTTAAAGTATGAAAATGTAGTTTTAAAAAAGTGAACGAGAGAAATAGGAGGGATGACTAAATGAAAAAATGTACAACAAACATTTGGCTCATCGGCAGTATCTTTTTAGCACATCTCCTCATGTTTATCACTTTCGAAAATAAACATGACGTATTTTGGTATCTTTACACAGCAACCATGTTATTTTTAATTAGTTATTCTATTGTTAATGAAAAAATCGATGATGAATTAGCAACAAAACACTTTATGATTTTCGGTATTATATCTGGTTTGATCCTTTATATTATTTTTGTGATTGGAAATTGGCTTTTAACTATCCTACCCGGTTCGTTAGACGCGGATGTTACTAAGTTGTATCGTTATTTCTCCCCAACACTTATATGGCATTATTTAGTTCTTATATTCATTTTAGTACCTGGGGAAGAAATTTTTTGGAGAGGCTATGTGCAAAAAAAATTACGGGCTTGTACAAATGGATGGAAAGCAATTATCATCGCCTCCATTTTGAACGCATCTGTTTTTTATTATGCCAATAACACTGCCCTTATGTTGGCTGCATTCGTTGGTAGTATATTTTGGGGTTTTCTTTATGAATGGAAAAAAAGTATACCGCTTTTAATCATTTCTCATCTCATCTTTATTTTACTATTAGCAGTCTTCATACCGTTATATTAATTTCTAAAAATACTTTATCCCCTTTTCGCATATATCATGTTCACCAGTGGTAATATATTCAAAAGACATTCATATCTTAGCTACCAAGTAAGATACATCCTATATGAAAAGGGGTATACCAACTATATGCGAAACAGACTGAAAGCAATGATTGCTATTGCAGTATGCACATGTTTACTGCAAGGTTGTGGGACACCGAAACAAGCGAATGACCTTCAAAATACCCATTCAATTGAAGTGGGAGACAAAGAGAAAAAGGCAAAATCAAACATACGTTTAATGGAAAAAAAACTTACTTATACGATTAATGGGGAGGAAAAGGAAGAAACAGCTTTCTTGAAAGAAAGTGATAATCAATACTTTTCCTTGTACGTCCTTGAAAATTATGAATTTACAGCGGAAGAACCTAGGAAAGATATGCTTTTCTCTAAAGATGATAGTTCTATTTTCATGAGAATGGAACTTCTTAACAACACAGTTAACATGAAAGAACAAGAGAAAAATGCCATCCTGCAAGTACAAGCACTTCATCATGATGTGCAAAAAGTCACACCACCACAAGGAGAAAAATGGTTAACAAATGCAAAAATTTATACAGCTGAAAAAGCAAATGAGAAAGTAACCGCCTATCTCATCCCTCATCATAATACGATTATAAAACTAACCATCTTCACTAAGTTAGACAATGACCATACAGATGCTTTTTTAAAAATGGCTGAAACGATTGAAAAGAAAGTTCGTTCTTCATCTGTAGGAGGGTCATCTCGTCCAATTCATTAATTACTTATTACAATCAAAAAAGAAAAAGCACCTTGAACCAATTAGAGAATCATTCATGCATTGCTGATGAACTTTGTAAGAAGCTAAAGTTGGATTTCTAGCAAAAAAATTACCAAATAATGGAGCAGGTGTTTTTTCTTTGTTTGATATTAGGCTTCTTTCGCACAACGAATTGCTAGTAAAAAAAGAAAAAGGATACTTATATATCCAAACAAAGGATACAAATAACTTAATAATTTACCATATTCAATATGGCTAATCAAAAAGGCAATAATTAAAACCCCTCCATAGATAATCATCGAACGAACTGGAATGTAGCGGCTTAATTGCTTCTCTACTCCATAAATATTTCCGATAATAGATGTAAAAATTTCACCATAAATAATACATATATAAATAATATAAATATTTGCGGCTGTGTTTTTGACTATGATCCCCATTGGTATTTCATATAACGTAAGTTGAGGAAGCATAATAAGCGTCAAATGACTACAGAGAAGAATGATTGTTAAAAATACCCCTCCGATAATTCCACCTAAACGTACAATGTCCTTATCATTTACTTCAGTAGCAATTGGCACTAATACTGCTTGTGCTAAAGCTAAGTTAAATGCTGCATAAGCAAATGGAGAAACAATGATCTCCCAGCCTGCTTCTATTGGTGGAATATGTAATACATTTTGTAAAAAAGATGGGGTACCTATCGCCTTTATCACTAAGATAAAGTTAAAAAAGAGCATCAAAGGCACGACAAAAGAATTAACCGCAAACAATCCGCGTGTGCCAATCTTCATAACAAAAATGGTTAACCCTATTGTCATAAAAATACCGTACATTTTCCTAAATCCAAGTTGTTCTTCGAAAACAGCACCTGCCCCTGATAACATCACGGCACATACACCGATTAACATACAAAGCATCAGTAAATTCATTATTTGTGCGAATGGTTGCCGAAACAAGTATTCATTTAACTGTTCATAAGAATTAGCCTCTAAATCAATTGCTTTTTCCATTAATTTTGCGCCAAATGCAATAAACAAATAGCCTGCTAATAAAATAGTCAATAATCCAAACAAACCGAAGCGAGAAAAAAATTCCACTATTTCTCTTCCAGTTGCAAACCCCGCTCCAATTACTGTACCTACGTAAACAGCAGCTATTTGCAAAGCACCAGTCCATTTTTTCAATTGTCGTCCCCTTTCCTGTCATTATTCCGTTATATATATACATATGTACAAGCTCTGAAAAATAAAACGAAAAAAACACTTGAAAGTCAAAGATGGTCAGTGTATAATGAAATTACGAAAGGTCAAAGATAGTCAAAGTTAACTTTTCACTATTGAACCGTGAATGTAAGTCCAAATTGCAACGAAAGAAAACAAATCATTGCTTTTGCAGATTTGTTTTTTAAATAGTCAATTGATCAAAGATAGTAGTCAAAGGATATGGTTTTTGCTACAAAAATATAAAAATTCAAAAGGAGGATTACATCATGTTATGTCAAAATTGTAAACAAAACCAAGCAAATGTTCATTTCCATCTCAACCTTAATGGTCAAACTAAAAAAATGGCACTTTGCAATTCTTGCTATAAAGCGGAACGTAATAAAATAAGTAGCTCATTTGGTGGTTCTCCATTTAAGAATGGATTCGGGAACTTCGATGATCTATTTAAACAATTTCAATCATCCATTCCAAATGAAGCATTTAAGCAACAACCTGGAAGCCAACCGCAAACTGCACAGGGTGGTGGCCATGGTGGAGGTTTCCTCGATCAATACGGAAAAAATTTAAACGACATGGCTAAAGCTGGTTTGATTGATCCTGTCATTGGTCGTGATAAAGAAATTAAACGTGTCATTGAAGTATTAAATAGACGTAATAAAAATAACCCTGTTTTAATTGGAGAACCAGGTGTTGGTAAAACAGCTATCGCTGAAGGATTAGCATTAAAAATCGTCGAAAAAGAAGTACCAGCTAAATTGAAAAACAAGGAAGTTTATTTGCTCGATGTTGCGTCTTTAGTTGCTAATACTGGTATTCGTGGACAATTTGAAGAGAGAATGAAACAATTAATTAGCGAAGTCCAAAATCGAAAAAATGTCATTCTCTTTATTGATGAAATTCATCTCATTGTTGGAGCAGGATCTGCTGAAGGATCAATGGATGCGGGGAATATTCTAAAGCCTGCACTTGCACGCGGTGAAATGCAATTAATCGGAGCAACAACATTGAGTGAATATCGCCAAATCGAAAAAGACGCTGCTCTAGAAAGACGTTTCCAACCGGTACAAGTAGATGAGCCTACGAAAGAAGAAGCCATCCTTATTTTGAAAGGTCTTAAAGATAAATATGAAAAATTCCATCAAGTAACATTTACTGACGATGCGATCAAAGCATGTGTAAATCTATCACATCGTTACATCCAAGACCGCTTCCTACCTGATAAAGCGATCGACCTACTAGACGAAGCTGGGTCAAAAATGAACTTAAATATTCCTACTGAAGACAAAGAAGCTATTCAAGCTAGACTTACTAAGATTGAAAAAGAGAAAAACGCTGCATTAGAAAAAGAAGCATACGAAACAGCAGCAAAACTTCGCGATGAAGAAAAACAGCTTGAAAAAACATTAAATGATAAAGAAGCGACAAGTGAACGACCAGTTGTCGATGTGCATCATATTCAAGAGATTATCGAAAACACTACTGGCATTCCAGTAGGAAAGCTTGAAGCAGATGAACAAGTGAAGATGAAAAACTTAGAGAAAAACCTTGCAAGCAAAGTAATAGGCCAAGAAGAAGCAGTGAAAAAAGTAACGAAAGCAATTAGACGTTCACGTGCTGGCCTGAAATCTTCCAATCGTCCAACTGGATCATTCCTTTTCGTTGGCCCTACAGGTGTTGGTAAAACAGAACTAACGAAAACATTAGCAGAACAATTATTTGGTACAAAAGATGCAATGATTCGTCTTGACATGAGTGAATATATGGAAAAACACAGCGTTTCTAAACTTATCGGTTCACCACCAGGATATGTTGGCCACGAAGAAGCTGGTCAGCTAACCGAAAAAGTTCGCAGACAACCATACAGCATTATTCTGTTGGACGAAATCGAAAAAGCGCATCCGGACGTACAACATATGTTCTTACAAATTTTAGAGGATGGTCGTTTAACTGATAGCCAAGGTCGGACAGTTAGCTTTAAAGATACGGTGATCATTATGACAAGTAATGCTGGTACATCTGAAAAACAAATTCAGGTCGGCTTCGGCAGTGAAGCAATGAAAGAAGCAAGCATTCTTGATTCACTCGGAAACTTTTTTAAGCCGGAATTTCTCAATCGCTTTGACAGCATTATCGAGTTTCAATCATTAAATAAAGAGCATTTGCTCGAAATTGTCGACCTCATGCTATCAGAGTTAAATCAAACACTTGCTGAACAAGATATGAAGCTTGAAGTAACGCATGAGGCAAAAGTAAAACTAACCGAACTAGGTTATCACCCTGAATACGGTGCTCGCCCATTGCGGAGAGCCATTCAGGAACACCTTGAAGACAAAATTGCCGACTTTATTTTAGACCATCCCGAAGAAAAACATCTCGTTGCAGATGTCCAAGATGATAACATTACTGTTCATCGTAAGTAGTAGATAAGAAAAAGAGATTATAAAATAAGTTCAAAATACTAGTCGAATCGGAAAATATATCGCCGATTCGACTTTTTTTATTTTAATGGTTGAAGGAACTAGAAGCAAATTATTATTTAGCCATTAGGCTTGAGGGAGTTTATTTACTGATAAACCGAGTTTTTTTAATAAGTAGATTGCTGTTTCTTTTTCTTCCTTTGATAACACAGACATAATCTTATGAATACGTTGTTCATGATAAGGAAAAATATTTTCCATCAATTTTTCCCCTTTTTCTGTAATCTTTCCATATGTAACACGGCGATCTTTTGGACATGCAACTCTTTGAATATACCCTTTACATTCTAACTTATCAACGACATAAGTAATACTACCGCTAGCCAATAATATTTTCCCACCAATTTGCTGAAGTGGCTGTTCCCCTTTATGATAGAGTAGTTCAATAACAGCAAACTCCGTCGGGTTCAATCCATGCTTTTGAAGATGTTCATTCACATAATCGTTTATCGTTCTAAATGTTTTTGTTAACACGATAAAAAGCTTTAAAGACTGTTCAATATCTTTTTTCACTTTAATCATTTCCTTTGTTTTTATAAGAGTGTTTTTAGGTCAATTATGTAGACAAATCTATATTTTTTATTAATCATTCTTATTTTACCATAAATTTATAGTACAATAATGATGAGACAATTTTAGAAATGCTGAGGTAAACAGATGAAAATTTGTAAACATACAGTGAAAAAATATATGCTAATCACCCTTATTCCAGCCGCTATTTTCACTCTGCTATTTGGAATTTATCGGTGGAATGGTGAACAAGTTAAAATAGAAAATCAAGCACAAAAAGTTGCGATGATTCATCAAAAGCAAATCGATCAATTTATTAGTGAAACAATCACTGGCTTGGAAGTAATGGCACTCACCTTAGAGTCAAATAATGTGACTAGCAATGAGTTAAAGAAAACATTAGAAAAGACAGGAATGGAAGATCCTCGCTATAGTGGATTATATTATTTAGATGCTAATTATAATATTATTACCGGAACGAACGATAATGTCACACAATTCAACTTGAGTAATAAGCATTACATTAAGAAAATGTTACATACGCGACAAACGACTGTTTCTGAACAACTAGATACCCTCACAAATAATCAAAAGGTTGTTGTCATTGCTACTCCAGTTTATAAAGAAGAAGAGCTTGAAGGTGTGTTTATTGCACTCCTACGTTCTGATTACATCATTAACATTATGAAAGTGTTAACTCCCGGGATGACAATAAAGTTTGAAAATACAAATGGAGTTCCAATATTCGGAACAGAAAATATTGAATCGATCCAAACAGAAAGTGAATGGGTCACGGTTCCTTTGGATCGAGTCCCGTGGAATGTGGCAACACTGAAAAATGATGAAGCCAGCTTACTGAACACTATTATTGCTACAACTATTTTTTTCTTTGTAGTTGCTGCGGTCTTTCATCTGATCTTCTTATTATTTTATAGTATTTCTTTGAAAAAACAGGCAGAAGAGAGAAAGATTGCAAAATGAAGCACAAAAGCTTGAACTTGTTGGTACGTTAGCAGCCAGCACTGCCCATGAAATTCGCAACCCACTAACAGGAATAAAAGGTCTTGTACAATTATTAAGTGAAAAGCATAATGACAAACAAGATCAGTTTTATTTTTCCGTCATTGAAAAAGAGATTAGTAGAATTAATCAAATTGTTAGTGAGTTTTTAATTCTTGGGAAGCCAACGATGGAAGACTTTGAAATAATGAACTTAAAAGATGTCGTTTTGGAATTAAACCCTATTATAGAATCGGAAGTAAATCTAGTAAATGTAGAGTATGAATTAAATATCAAATCAAAACAACTTGAAGTATTAGGTGTAAGAGATCAAATGAAACAAGTGATTCTAAATATTATTAAAAATGCCTTAGAATCGATTGAAGAAGAAGGTAAGTTATCATTAAAACTATCAGAAGTAAATCGACAAGCAGTATTAACAATCTCGGACACTGGGGTTGGGATTACAGAACAAGATTTAGAAAAAATATTTGAGCCCTTTTTTACCTCCAAAGAATGTGGAACAGGACTCGGTCTCGTTGTTTGTAGAAGAATAATCGAATCTTTCGGTGGGGAAATTAATATTTCCAGCAATTTAAATAAAGGTACAAGTGTAGAAATTTCTCTTCCTTTAGCAAAAGAATAACGATGGGATCAAACAAACAGCCATCGTTATTCTGGATTTTTCGCTTATCCTATAACAGACATACTTATCAGAATTATGGGATTTTTCATATGGTTTCTCTAAAAGGAGTATGCAAAAAAAAAAACAACTGTTATCATTGCCATCTTTTTGTTAATGACATATTCGCTTTATTTAGCGATTGATAAAATATCATCGTCTATCTCCATCAATAGAACAATGAAGGGAATTTTTCGTCTAAATGTTTGAATGGCATCATCTCGCTTTACTATTGTTTGTGGAAAAAGTCGTTCATATTCATTCATCAGTTGGTCTAATTGTTGGCTACACATAATAGTTGTTTGATGATTTAAACCATATTTTTTCCCTAATGCGATCATTTCCTCTCTCTTTTTTTGTATTTTTTTTTGATAGACATATTTAGCCGGGGGGGTTTATGCACGTTCTATTCTCCTCCAGTGAATAATCATAGCTTATGAAATTACCATGAATTATGACAGATAATGACTGAAAAGTAAATAGTTTCGCAATATAAGTGGGACTTCTACAAAACATTACTTTTTTTTCGAAATGAAGACGTATTTTACCAATAATAAAATGAAAAATGTCGAATGGAATAGAGAAAAATAAACGGAGATTCTATCATCTTGATTAAGATGATGCTAATTTCTTATCGACCTTACCGTCATGAGTTTGCTCTATTGTTGTTTTTACGTTGCCAGCTCCTTCTCTTCCCTTCTATACGATTATCTCGCCTTCTAACTCTAAGAGAAGCTGTTTTTTATCCACTTGTTTACCCGCATAACCTACCAAATTGTTATTTTTCCCTATGACGCGGTGGCAAGGAATAATAATCGGTATTTGATTCGCTTTATTTGCCTGTCCAACTGCCCTAACAGCCTTTTTGTTTCCGATCTTCATTGCAATATCCTGATACGTTGCTGTTGCACCATACGGTATTTTTCGCACTTCTTCCCAAACAGTCTGTAAAAACGGCGTCCCCGTTAAAATAAGCCAAACGGTCAAAAATGTTGATTTCCGTAGAAAATAATCTGTTAATTCCTTCTTTGCTAATTGCAATATTGGGTGGCTATCATGTTGTTCTTTTTGGAGAGCGAATGGTTTGGCGAAAATGAGAAGCATGAAAATAAATGCCAGTTAAACCGTTATCCTTTGCTGTTAAAATGAGAGGACCTAACAAATTAGTAGAAATAGTCGTATAATATGTAGTCATTTTTTATTTTAACTCCTTCTCAATAGGCAAATAAATATGAAAGGCTGTACCAACACCTACTTTACTATCCACTTCAATTCGCCCAAAATGCTCTTTGATAATTTTAAAACTTACCATCAGACGAGCCCCGTCCCCCGTTCTTTCGTCGTGTAGAAAGGTTCTCCTATCTTCCGTAATCTATCTTCAGGGATTCCTTCACCAAAGTCTTGGATGGATATGTGGAAAGTATGATCTTCTTTTTGAACGTTTATCTTAACGACTCCCCCAGTTTCCGTTTCTTCGATAGCATTTTTAATAATATTGATAAAAACCTGTTTTAACTGATTTGCTTCACAGTATATTGGCGGTAAATTTGCTTCACAGTTGGTTTCAAATTGCACATTATGCATCATTGCTTGTGCAGTTAATAACTCAACAGTTTCAAACATGATATTTCCTAGATCATGCTTCCGGAATTGTACAGCTTGCGGTTTAGCTAAAATTAAAAATTCCGTGATAATGGATTCAATGCGCTGTAACTCTGTAGTAATCACTTTAAAATAATAAAATGATCACCTTCAATACTGCTCTCAAGCAATTGAATAAACCCCTTTAGAGCTGTCATCGGATTGCGAATTTCATGAGCGATACCTGCTGCTAATTCACCGACAACGTTTAAGGTATCTGACTTTCTTATTTGTTCTAGCATCTCCATTCTTTCAGAAACGTCACGCAAAACAGTTAAGTTAAGATTGTCACTAAGTTTTTTCGTTCTCACTTCAATACTTTTCTTCTTTCCTGCGAGCTTAACCGTGAAGAGATCATCATCCACTTTTCCCTCTGGATCACTATTTTCAATATGCTTAATGAATTCGCTACGTGCAGTAGAATGGTTGCAAATAAATTCACGCACATCCATCCCAATCACATCTTTATACTCACATTCAAAAAGTGAAAATGCCTGCATATTCATATCAACAATTTGATAATTACGATCCCATAAAACCATACCATCATCTGTTCCAGAAAAGATGTTGCGAAAGCGTTCCTCACTTTCACGCAGCTTTCTTTCCATTCGATAACGCTCCGTGACATTCCGAAAAATAGAGACGACTACACCATATTGTGAGAGAACAGTAGAAGTAAACTCTAAATATTTAAGCTGATGATTCGGCATTTGAAATAGCAGTTCATCCCTGACCTTTCCTTTTGCTTTTAATACGTGAATGATCTGACTTAAATAATGCTCATGTTTAAAAACAAATTCAGTAATATTTTTTTGAAGCAATTGTTCCATTTGACATTCAAAAATTTGCGTGACTGCATTATTTGCTTTAATAATATTTCCACTTTCATCGAAAAATAAGATTGCATCTAACGTTTTCCCGAAAAAATCATTGAATAATTCTTCCCTAAAATAGGAATCTTGCAAACAATGTTCTAAATGATTGTGAAGATTAATTTTTTCATTTGTTGAATGAAGATTAAATATGTCTAACTCATTTTTTTGATTTTCAATTGATGTTCTCGTTGAATTGCTTACATTCACTTTTCTTCTCCCCTTTAACAGAACTTTCAGGTTTTTGATTACACTTTTTCATTTTCTCTGTATTTGAACAATAGTTAACATCATAGTTGCTGCAATGGGGTGCAATTGTATAATTCCTCATGGAAAGTAAACATTTCACATTTAATATCAGGAGTAAACATTCATTGAAAAAATTGTTTTCTGAATGTAACACACCGGTAAACAAATTTTCGTTACAATATAGTTAGGTGATATTTTTATGAGTAATAGGGTTTCTTATTTTGATAATGCTAAATTTATATTAATCTTTTTTGTTGTGTTTGGCCACCTCCTTTATTCTTATATTGAGGTAGACTCAGTCGTATACAGCTTCTATAAGATTATTTATACTTTTCATATGCCTGCATTTATCTTGATTTCGGGATTTTTTGCAAAAGGATTTTACCGTAAGGGATATGTTCGCGAGCTAACAAAAAAGTTAATCGTTCCTTATATTATT
>CAVVKR010000035.1:0-35657 GCA_963748745.1 uncultured Bacillaceae bacterium
TATACCGAGACTTAAATAAAGTGTTTCCGTTTCATTCATATTTGTGGAAAATATTTCTGGAATAACAAATGCTACAATAACTGCAAACATTAATAATCCTGAATTATGTCTCGCATCATAAACATTAAATTTTTGGCGCTTATATTTTAAACCACCGACAAAAAAAGAAAAACCGGCTACTAACAGTAAATTCCCAAGCACTGAGCCAGTTAAAGAAGCAAGAACTACTCCAACTAGACCTGATCGCAAAGCAAATAATGAAATGATTAACTCAACTGCATTTCCAAACGTTGCATTTAGTAATCCCCCTATTCTTGGTCCAGAAACGATGGCTAAGCTTTCCGTCGCTCTCCCTATATAGTAAGCAAGTGCTATAATTGTTAAACAATAAATAATAAACATCAAAACCATTGACCAATGAAGCAATGAACCGGTGATGGTGAGACTCATTCCAATAAACACCATCCATGTAAAAATGCTTGCCATGCAACCACCCCATTCGTTTCATTTACTAAGATTAGGATGGTCTAAAAATACTCATCTTATTACTAGCATGTTAGTTAGTTTAAAATAAACGAATGAAATGCACCTTGTTCATTCGTTAGGGAAGAAAAAATGCAGAAAACAATAACAGGATGGCTAGCTCATGATGGGAACTGAAAATATTGTGAATACAAATCATCTATTCGCACCGCCTACCTCATCCGTGAAAATTGTCTTTTAATAAATATAGAAAATAAAAAAACCGCCTTATAACAAAGACGGTTTAGTTAGCTAATATTAAAATTAAATCACTTCATACGTTTTCTTGATATTAATTGCATCTTTTACTGACTGAATCATGGAACAGTGTTTATCGACTAATGGCATCACTTTTTTGATTTTTTCCTCATCTAAGTCTTTTCCTTTAATAATAAAATGAATATTGATCGTTTCTATTCGATTTGCTTCTTCTTCATTCCTTTCTGGTTTCAACCGAACTTTAACATCCTCTAATTCCATCCGCATTTTAGTCAAAATTTGTAAAAGCACACCAGCACTGCAAACTCCTATTGATGATGTAAGTAATTGATACGGGCGGAATCCTTTTGAATCATCACCTGAAACATTTAATTTTCCAAATGGCAGATCCCCCGAAAAGGCCCCATCTTTAAATTGAAATTCCATCCTCTATCATCCTCCACTTTTTATTTTGTCCATTTTCTTATATGTAACTATACTATTATAGTCCAAAAGTAAGAAATAATTTGCTTACTGTTGCAGTTTATTAATTAATGCATTATAATAAATTATACTAATTACCTTTTAATAATAATTATAATTTAATATAAAATATTATTTATTATTGTAGGTAATTATGATACAATAAATACAGTAGATAAATGCTGATATAATCAATTTTTTATGTATTTAGTAGTTTTGCTGTCGCTTAAAAAGTGGCAGCTTTTCGTCATTAATAAGTAGCTTGATGTTGATTATTTTTCTCAATTAGAAACAATTTAGGGAGGCAAAATGATGAGCGAAACAGATGCAATAGTAAAGGTAAAGCAAGATGATAACAAGCCAGCATCATTTTTTCAAAAAGTAAAACCACATCTTGAACTCATTGCCGCTTTATTAAGTGGTGTACTTATTTTAGCAGGATGGTGGACATCAAAGCTCGATAATGAAACAACATCGATTACCCTTTATCTATTAGCTTTTATCATCGGTGGATTTGCAAAGGCAAAAGAAGGTATTGAAGAAACTGTCAAAAAGAAAGAATTAAATGTTGAAATGTTAATGATTTTTGCAGCGGTTGGATCGGCAATCATTGGCTATTGGGCGGAAGGAGCGATCTTGATTTTTATCTTTGCCATAAGCGGTGCACTTAGAAACATATACATTGAATAAAAGCCACAGAGAAATATCGTCATTAATGGAAATTCAACCTGAAGAAGCATGGCGAATAGTAGATGGACAGAAAGAACGTAGTGCACGTTTCACAGCTTGCAATCGGTGACCATATTTTAGTTCGTCCAGGTGAATGGGTACCTTCTGATGGAGAAATTATATAAAGGCTGACTACATTGATGAAGCGGCGATTACTGGGGAATCTGTTCCAGTCTCAAAAGGAAAAAATGAAGAAGTTTTTGCTGGTACCGTCAATATGAATGGTTCGATTACTGTTCGAAGTAAAGAAACCTAGTGATGAAACACTGTTCCAAAAGATCATTGAATTCGTTCAATCAGCACAAAGCGAAAAATCACCTTCACAACTTATTTATTGAAAGATTTGAAGGAACCTATGTCAAAATAGTTCTTGTTGTGGTATTATTAATGATGTTTTTGCCACATTTTTTATTAGGCTGGAGCTGGACTGAAACGTTTTATCGGGCGATGATTTTACTCGTTGTCGCTTCCCCATGTGCATTAGTTGCATCTATTATGCCTGCAACTTTATCAGCCATTTCAAACGGAGCAAGAAATGGAATATTATTTAAAGGTGGCGTTCACTTAGAAAATTTAAGCAATATCAAGGCGATTGCTTTTGATAAAACGGGAACATTGACAAATGGAAAACCGGAAGTAACCGACGTCATGTCCGTGAAGATTTACAAGAAGAAGAAATATTATCATATCGTTGCGTCCATTGAAAAACAATCGAACCACCCGTTAGCACAAGCAATTGTCCAATACACAAAGAACAATATACAAACAACAATTAACAACCAGATAGATACGAAGACATCACCGGATTTGGTGTGTAAAGCGATCGTTCAAGATAAAGAATGGAAGATTGGTAAGGCGCTTAGTCGGCAATAGAGATGAACACTTTTTCAAATGGCGTCGTGAAAAAGTTAGCAGGAAGGGAAAACGGTCGTGTTTGTGCAACGTGAAAAAGAAATCGTCGGCGTCATTGCATTAAAAGATACGGTTCGCAAAGTCCAGAAAAAGCAATTGACAGACGTTAAAACTACACATTCACACGATCATGCTTACAGGTGATAATGCTAAAACAGCCAAAGCGATCGCAAAAGAAGTAAGTAGATGAATACATTGCTGAATGTTTGCCGACAAAATAAAGTGGACCATGTGAAAGAGTTAAAGAAAAAATATGGAACTGTTGCAATGGTTGGTGATGGAATTAACGATGCTCCTGCATTAGCAACGGCGAATGTCGGAATTGCGATGGGAGAAGGAACAGATGTTGCTCTTGAAACAGCTGATATCGTATTAATGAAAAATGACTTCCACGAATATGCTGAAGCGATGCACTTATCAAACGAATGAATACAATTATTAAACAAAATATTGTTTTTTCCATAGCTGTAATTGTGCTGTTAATCATCTCTAACTTTTTCCAAGTTGTTGATTTACCTCTTGGTGTAATTGGTCATGAAGGAAGTACGATTCTAGTTATATTAAATAGCTTAAGACTACGATAATCATAAAGATTAATTGGTAGAAAAACATGAAAAAGAGGCTATCTACATAGCCTAGTAATAAAAAATGACCGCTATCACTTGATAGGGGCTGATCTTTGTTTAGATTGGTGAAAAAATAGAGAGATGGGACTGAGCTCTCCATGCCAAACGGGCTTTAACAGATTATGTACAAAGCAATTATTCCAAATTGATCATTAAAAGTTCAAAAAAATTCGTGTGAAGAGGTGGCGGCTCCTGTAAATAGCTTGGCGCAAGCCACAGTCCACACACTTCAGTCATGGTGGGGTTTGAAGTCGAGTCCACGGAAAGCCGTCCAACTCGCCATGGATACTTTACTGAACGAGATAAAAAAGACCGTCACCTGTCATTTTCATGACTTATTCCGATTATTTTAACGACAAAATTATACCTTTTTCTGTTTTTCCACCAGCAATGCATTGATTTCTCCGCCTACCAATAAAATAATGCCAGAAAGATAAAACCATAGCATTAAGACAATGATCCCTCCGAGGCTACCATAAGTTGCTGTATAATTACTAACATTCCCTACATAATAGGAAAAGCCAAGGGAAACAACGATCCAACCTATCGTAGCAAAGATTGCTCCTGGAATGGCAGAAGTCAACTTTACTTTTTCATTTGGTGCAAAAATATATAAACTTAAAAATACGATAAATAAAATCATTGGTGCAACAGTCCACCGCAGCGAATTCCAAATAGCGACAAATTCACTTGAAAAGCCAATAAAGAAAAAAGATAAATACCGATCTGCTTACCAATACAGGGAGAAGCAAGGCAACCAGCACAACGATAATCATTCCCAATCGTCTAAAATGATCCTCGAGCATCCCACGTGCAATAAAAGAGGGATGTCTCTTCCTTTCAGAGTTAATATGTTAGATTTAATGCTTTCACAACGGATTCATTCCTTTTGATGCAGACCATAAAGCTCCAATAATACCAAAGGGTAGACGACCACCATTCCTCTTTGCCATCACTTCATTTAAAGTTGATTCAATCAATGATACGAAGATCAGAAGACAAAATCTCTTGCTAATCCTAATAAATCTACCTGTCTAATCGGCAGAAATGGAATAAGCGTAACTAAAAAAATTAATAATGGAAATAAGGAAAGTAAAAAAAAGAAAGCGAGCTGCGCTGCTAAGCCGGTAATATCATTCTTCCCAATCCGATAAATCATTCTTTTGATGAAAAAATAATAACGGTTGTATTTTCTCTCCTCCCTCATCGTGACACCCCACAATTCCTATACTTATCGTCTTCCTTCCATCATTACCCTTTTTTCATTTTCTCTACACATTTAATCTGTCACACGAAGAGTGAACAATTCCTTCACCAAAACAAACATCCTCATTTTATAGGTTTTTTTTTATCTCAAAAAATAAAAATGATTTTTTTGCAAAAAAACACTTGACCATTGTAGGTTTTTTTCAGAAAATTCTTGTATACGCTTTTTAAGAGGGAGGATAAATATGAATGAGAAAAATGTTCTCACAATACTCTGACAAAATAAGTGAGCTTGTGTGGGGGTTACCACTCATTATTTTGCTTGTCGGAACAGGAATTTATTTAACATTTAGATTAGGTTTTTTGCAATTACGACTATTACCTTATTCATTAAAGCTATCTTTTCAATTTAAACAGGATAAAAAATCGGAAGGAGATATTTCACACTTCCAAGCTCTCATGACAGCATTAGCTGCCACAGTCGGAACAGGTAATATCGTAGGGGTTGCAACGGCAGTTATGGCTGGAGGACCAGGAGCAATATTTTGGATGTGGATTTCCGCTTTTTTCGGGATGGCAACAAAGTATGCTGAAGCAATCCTTGCTGTTAAATACCGTGTGAAAGATAAAAATGGTGAGATGTCTGGCGGACCGATGTATTATTTAGAACACGGTTTAAAGCAAAAATGGCTCGGTGTTCTCTTTGCTTTATTCGGATCATTCGCTGCTTTTGGAATTGGAAATCTGGTCCAATCAAATGCGGTATCCTCCGCAGCAAAAGAGACATTTAATATTGATCCAAAAGTTACAGGCATTGCGCTAACCATCTTTGCTGGGCTTGCAATTATCGGTGGAATAAAAAGTATTGCGAAAGTAACATCGTTTTTCGTGCCAATTATGGCATCTTTCTATTTGTTCTTTGGATTAATTATCATTTTTATGAATATCGAATTATTACCAACAGCCGTGTCACTCATATTTACAGATGCATTTACTGGACATGCTGTGGCAGGAGGCGCACTTGGTATTGTTATTCGCTATGGTGTTGCACGCGGAATGTTTTCAAATGAAGCTGGTTTAGGATCTGCTCCAATTGCGGCGCTGCAGCAAAAACGGATCTTCCTGGTAGACAAGCATTAGTATCAATGACACAAGTATTTATTGATACCATTGTTATTTGCTCAATCACAGGAATTACAATTGTCATGGCTGGTCTCTATAATAAAAGTGGTATTCAGAGTGACTATTTAACATCTGCTCCTTTGAACATTTTCTTGGTCCTGCAGGTTCGGTAATCGTTTCATTGGGGATCTTATTCTTCGCCTCTTCCACGCTAATCGGTTGGTCTTATTATGGTGAAAAATGTTTTTCCTATCTCTTTAGTCAAAAATATATCATTGTTATCGTATTCTATTTGTATCCGCAATTTACATCGGTGCTGTCACAAGTTTAAAAGTTGTGTGGGCACTATCAGATATTTTAAATGGATTAATGGCCTTTCCAAACCTCGTTGGACTGTTAGGTTTATCTGGAGTTATTATTTATGAAACAAAAAGAATTACTAAAACGATTCAAGATGAAAAAAAGGAAGCAATATCTTCAAAGCTTAATCTTCCTTCTTAAAAAACATAGATTCGTTTGACAACTTCTTCAAATCATGAAAACATAAAGATATTCTTTAGTAGAAGGGATGGAAAAAATGGATCTATCACAAAAATCACCTGAAAATATTGAATATATGTTAAACGGCATAGTGAAAAAATTAAAAATGGCAAACGTGGATGTTTTAAAACCATCTCAATTTGGCGAAGAGCAGTATGAAGATTTAAAAGACATTTACAATATCGTAATGAAAAAAAATACATTTAGTCCAAATGAAATGCAGGAGATAGTTGAAGAGCTTGGCTATTTAAGAAAATAATTTAAAAACCAATTGTATGATATGTCAGACAGAACGTTCCAGCAAAAGGAACGTTCTATTTTTCATTCGGTTCTCTACATGATCATTATTAAAATGGAAATACTTTCATTTCTCCTATACATATTAGAGGATCACTAGACTTTTAGAGTAGCAAGTAGCTTTTATCATAGACTGACTGTTTATACGTTGTGGAGGATTATAAGGTGAAAAAATGAAGTAATCAAATACGTAAAGGCATAGGCAACCTAAAATTGGTTATATGTCATAAGTGGGATAAGAAGATGTTCCTTCGTGAAACATGTGGAGAGTGTGTCATACATAGTGGTTAGAAACCCTTAGGAGCTGTCTCCTAAGGAGCTTTCTCTAGACCCAACCTCTTGCATCCATTGTTTTAGCTAACTTTAACATTGCAATCATAAAAGCGCCGTTTCTTAAATCGACGTTATACTTTTTCGAAAGCTCTGCTACATCTCGATATGCTTTTACCATGATTTCCTTTAATTTTTTATTTACTTCTTTTTCTGTCCAATAAAAATTCATTAAATTTTGTACCCATTCAAAATAGGAGACTGTCACTCCACCTGCATTCGCAAGAATATCAGGAATAACAATTTTACCGTGTTCTTGCAAAATTTCATCAGCAGCAGGTGTTGTCGGTCCATTCGCTGCTTCTGCAATTATTTTTGCTTTTATTTTATGAGCATTTTCAGCTGTAATAACATTTTCTAAGGCAGCTGGGATAAGAATGTCAACATCAAGTTCAAGTAGTTCTTCGCCTTTTAGTACGACGGCTCCAGGATAATCAGTAATGATACAACTTTCTTTTAAAGTACATACTTGACTGAGCTCAAGACCCTTCGGATCATAAATAGCTCCCTTTGTGTCACAGACAGCGACTATTTTACAGCCAAGCTCTGAAAGTAATTCAGCTGATAAACGTCCAGCATTACCAAATCCTTGGATAGCAACCGTTGCTCCTTCTACAGGCAATCCAATATCTTTCATTGCCTCAATGATAGTAATAACACAACCGCGAGCAGTTGCTTCAGAACGTCCTTTTGAACCACCAAGAATGATCGGCTTCCCGGTTATAACACCAGGGCTATGTTTTCCTTTTAAACGACTATAAGTATCCATCATCCAGCCCATCATTTCTGAATTTGTGTAAACATCCGGAGCTGGAATATCAACTTCAGGGCCGACAATATCAGCAATTGCTTCCATAAAGCCCCTACTAATCCGCTCTAATTCAGAGTTGCTATACTTAGTAGGGTCACATACGACCGCACCTTTTCCGCCCCCATATGGGAGTCCAACAACTTGACATTTAAATGTCATCCACATCGATAAAGCCTTTACTTCATCAAGGGTCACAGTAGGATGAAAACGAATCCCACCTTTTGTCGGTCCTGCTGCATCATTATGTTGTGAGCGATAGCCTTCAAATACTTCAATAGAACCATCATCCATTTTAACTGGGAAACTAACGGATAGAACACGCTTAGGTTTCTGTAAGATTTTTGTTATGTGTGTAGGTAGTTGGAGAGTAGTTGCTGCTGTTTGAATTTGCTTTTGAACAATTTCATACGAGTTTAAAGATTCTTTTTCCAAGTTTACGGTTTGCATCGTTTGCATAAAATCCCACCTTTAATGTTTTTTCCCTTTGCCGTTTCTCATCATCCCTTTTTTAACATGTTAAATAATGCAATTTCATTTATTATATACCCAATGTTCAGTCTTTGAAAGGTATTTTCGCGTTTTACACAAAAATTTCACATTTATATATTATATAAAAATAATATTTTATAACTAAATGACGGTTAATTATCGGTATATTTCTTTATATATATTATTTTCATATAGTATAAAAAACATAGAAGCGAATGTTATGTTTTTGTAAACCTATCATAAACACCTCTATACCTCGGTCAATGTTCAGTCTGAATTACCTACTAAAATGAGGTCATTTTATAAGCATATAGCTAGCAAAAAATAGAGGCTGGGACAAAACCCACCTAAATAAGAAAAAGGAGTGCAGTTGATGATAAAACTGGACTCCTTTCATTTTTATAAAAGGAAATTGCCTTCTTTTTTATTGAGTGATGTTGACTTTCACTACAGACAGTTGCTTTCCGCGGGCACGGCCTCAGCTTCTGTAGCTCCTCGTCCGCGTCGCTACAGGGATCTTCGGACTCGTGCTGTTCCCGCAGGAGTCAACTGTCTTTCGTTCCAGTCAACATATCGTTATTTCGATGATTTTTAAGTAAACAAAAAGGACAACCTCTGATAAAATTAAAGTATCTACCCAATAATTTTGGAGGTACTCCTTTATTTAGTAAAAGAGAAAAACTCCTCATACTTTGACCTCCAACAATGATGTTTTTTATGGGAATTTACATCAATTGGATTTTAAGTAGGAAAATCATCATACAGCTCTGCAATAAAGAACAAGAAACTTAACGAGGAATAGTACTGTACTTGAGATCTTAACACCAGTTTAATCATACAGTCCATCATTATTCTTATTTTTTACGCTTGATCTTCCTCTTGAGCTGTTAAAATGAGCGGTCCATCTTTCGTAATTGCTAATGTATGTTCATATTGAGCTGATAATGAACCATCGACTGTTCGCGCTGTCCATCCGTTGCCATCCATTTTGGAATGGAAGCTACCAACATTTATCATCGGCTCAATAGTAAATACCATCCCTTCTTTTATTCGTAATCCTTTCCCAGGAAGACCGAAGTGAGGAACTTCTGGCTTTTCATGAATGGTAGGTCCAATTCCATGTCCAATAAAGTCCCTTACAACAGAAAAACCTTCCCCCTCTGCATATGACTGAATGGCATGACCGATATCACCAATACGATTACCAACTTTCGCTTGTTCAATACCGCGATAAAGTGCTTCTTTTGTCACGTCAAGTAAACGTTGAGTTGTTTGGTCAATATTTCCAACTGCATAAGACCATGCAGAATCGGCTAAACCCCCATTTAAATTAACAACCATATCAATCGTCACTATCTCCCCTTCTTTTAGCGGTTGTTTACGAGGAAAACCGTGACAAATCTCGTCATTAATACTTGCACAAGTAGCATATTTATAGCCCTTATATCCTTTTTGTTCTGCTGTTGCTCCATGCTTTTCTAAAAACTCATTCACAAAGACTTCTATATCCCATGTTGTCACACCAGGCTCGATTCGCTTAGCAATTTCTTTATGTGTAGCAGCTAGTAGTTCTCCTGCTTTTTTCATCATTTCAATTTCTCTTTTTGATTTTAGAACGATCATTCATATCTCCCTTTCTATTTTCATACATACACTTGTCACTATATTATATGTATTTTAGCCTTAAGATTGCTACTTAGCAATTTTACTTCTCTCCTCAGCCTAACACGTAGTTTAACATAACTAAACTTAGAAACGCTTGCTTCACATACTGTTTTTCTCTCCTTCTTCACAGTATCCTTTACGATACGTTTTGTTATGCTAACAAGCAGATATTTAGTAAAATGAAAAATGGATCAAACCAAACTGCAAACATGTACATCCAAGGGAAGTGTATAATGAAATGAAAAAAATCATTCTTGTCTATACAAGTATGACAGGAAATACAGAAATAATGGCTGAAGAGATTGCTTCAACAATCGAAAAGAAAGGTATCACGGTCACAATGAAACATGCATTAGATACAGAACCAAGAGAGTTGCTTGCATATGATGGCATTTTAATAGGCTCATACACGTATGAAAACGGTAGTATACCAGATGAATTCATGCTATTTTATGAGGAGATGGAGGAGTTAGATTTAACAGGGAAAGTAGCAGCAGTTTTTGGTTCTGGTGATCGTTATTACGATGAGTTTGCAAAAGCAGTTAATCATTTTATTGATAGGCTAAATGAACTAGGGGCTCATGTCGTTTTAGATGGATTAAAAGTAGAACTGACACCTGAACAGAGTGATATCGAACGTTGTATTCATTTCGCAGAATCATTCGTTGGAATTTTCTTAAAAAAGGTAAAATAATAATAAGTGAATTTCACTCCACCATCAGTATTCCTAAAAAACAAGGAGAATAAATGACTACGAATCTCATAAAACATGCAATAGATTAAGAAACCCACTACGTTGACTCTAAATGAAATAAACGCCTCTTTCTCCTCTTCTAATCCATCTTTGGAAAAAGTTATGTATGTTAAATAAGTCGCTTCGGTATGGATAAAGCGCAAAAATGCTAAAATGGTGGGTTTTTTGTAAAAAAATTAATATTTTGTGAAATATTTGGTTTTTTATCATTTTTTATATATACTATAGTAAGGTGATTTCCAAATGAGACTAACTAACTATACAGATTATTCGCTGCGTGTGTTAATTTACTTAGCTTCAAAGGGGCAAAATGAAAAATCCAATATAAAGGAAATAGCAAAAGCATATGATATTTCCAAAAACCATCTAATGAAAGTGATTCATGAGCTTGGAAAAATTGGCGTTATTGAAACGATTAGGGGTAGGAACGGTGGCATTCGCCTTGCTTATCCTCCAGAAGAAATCAATATTGGTGCAGTTGTACGCGCAACCGAAGACGACTTTCGCATCGTTGAATGCTTTAATGACAATTCAAATTTATGTGTTATTTCACCTGTCTGCGGGTTGAAGAAAATATTAAAAGAAGCGTTAAATGCTTATTTAGTAGTGTTAGATAAATATACACTTGCTGATATTGTTGTAAATCCTCTCCAATATGAGCGTTTATTTCATTTCTCTTCGGTCAAAAATAAATAATTGATAGCATTTTTTATGATAAAATAAACATAAAAAAGAAGGTGAAATTTTTGACCATCCATAAAGAGAATTTAGAGAAATATGCATTACTCGCTGTGAAAGTTGGCGTAAATATTCAAAAAGGTCAAACATTAGTCATTCAAGCCCCTGTTGAACATACTACATTAATCCGACTTATCGTAAAGAAAGCTTATGAAGCAGGTGCAAATAATGTCATTGTTAATTGGTATGACGATAAAGTTACCAGACTCAAATATGACTATGCACCTGTTGATGTGTTTAAGGAGTATCCATATTATCGAGCACGTGAAATGGAAGATCTCGCTGAAAAAGGAGCCGCCTTTATGTCGGTCATTTCATCCAGCCCAGACTTGTTAAAAGATGTGGATACTGAAAAAATTTCTAATTATCAAAAAGCAGCTGGAAAAGCTTTAAAAAAATACCGTCAATTTGTTCAATCCGATAAAATAAGCTGGACAATTATAGCCGCGCCATCAGAAGCATGGGCAGAAAAGGTGTTTCCTGATGTTACACCCGAACAACGTGTAAATAAATTATGGGATGCTATTTTTAAAGCTACTCGCACCGATCTTCCTGATCCGATTGCTGCTTGGAAAGAACATGATCAACTACTTCAAAAGAAAGTTGACTATTTAAATGCGAAACGCTTCAAACAGCTCCACTACATAGCTCCTGGAACTGATCTAACAGTTGAACTTCCCGACAATCATCTGTGGATAGGTGCAGGTAGTGTAAATGACCAAGGACATGAATTTATGGCCAACATGCCGACAGAAGAAGTATTTACAGTTCCTCATAAATATGGTGTGAATGGTTATGTTTCAAGTACGAAACCTTTAAGCTATAGCGGAAATATTATAGACGAGTTTACAATGACATTTGAGAATGGAAAAATTGTGAAAGTAACGGCAAAGCAAGGTGAAGATATAGTAAAACGGCTGATTGAAACAGATGAAGGTTCTCGATATCTTGGGGAAGTTGCACTCGTGCCACATCAATCACCAATTTCTCAATCAAACATTTTATTTTATAACACACTGTTCGATGAAAATGCTTCCAATCACCTTGCAATCGGAAGTGCATATGCTTTCTGCATTGAAGGTGGTAAGAAAATGAGCCAAAAAGAACTTGAGGCAAACGGATTAAATACTAGCATTACCCATGTCGACTTTATGATTGGCTCAGCTGAAATGGATATAGATGGTGTTCATAAAGATGGAAAAAGAGAACCTATCTTTCGTACTGGAAATTGGGCATTTTAAATGAAAACATATATTGTATCGAATGAAAGACGGTATCTCAAACATACATAACACTTCATTACAAAGGGAACTATTCAATATCACTCCAACATCTAAGGTCGAATTGGAAAGTCAATCTTTTCTGATTCGACTTATTAATGTTGACGTACATTAAAGGATCAATATATCAGTGATGAGTGCTAGTCATAAGTCCGACTCTATTAGGGGCTCACTTCACCCTCGCAATATTATCGAACGCACACTTACAACCATCTGCTTTATGTGTTTATAAATGCTAGTTATCAAGGTTCTTCATCAACCGGATTTCCTGGACTTAGCGATTGCCTTTACCTTCGTGCACGATTGTTTCCAATCGGCCCCCCAATCCTCACATTCAGATACTTCGTCATCTGAACACCACCGTACATATCGTTTTTGTGGACTATGAATACAACCGCTTTCGTAGTATGTGCAGTTTTTACATGAAATTTCCTTTTTTCAATGATTGCTTTTCAGCCGATGAAATACAAAAGAAGCTGGGACATAACTAGCTTCATATAATAAAAAGGATTGAATGATCAAATTTTGTTGATTCAATCCTTTTTTTGTTCTGTACGATTTTATCATGATCATTGTTAATGGCAGTGTATTTCCTTAAGTTAACTGCCATTAACGCAAATCCTATTTCATTTTTGTTTACTTAAAAATTATCGAAATAACGATATGTTGACTGGAACGAAAGACAGTTGACTCCTGCGGGAACAGCACGAGTCCGAAGATCCCTGTAGCGACGCGGACGAGGAGCTACAGAAGCTGAGGGCGTGCCCGCGGAAAGCAACTGTCTGAAGTGAAAGTCAACATCACTCAATAAAAAAGAATGCAATTTTCTTTTATAAAAAATGAAAGGAGTCCCGTTTTATCATCAACTGAACTCCTTTTTCTTATTTAGAAGGGTTTTGTCCCATCCTCTTTCTTTATTGAACTTATTCCACTATCACGCCCGTTTGCGGCAATAGCCTTAATGCTTACTCGAACCTTGACACCAATCCATCGCCCTTTTTTCAATCTCCGAAACTAGCTGTTCTTTCCCACTTATATATGCTTCAATGTCATTGGGAAAGCGTTGGGACAATTCCTTTTTTAAGTTACCATACTCTTTTACAGCATCAGGGTGCGAACGCAAGTAATTGCGAAATGCTAGATGACGTTCGATTTCAGAATTGCCTATCTCATAAAAATGGATATGGTGAGTTCGTTCGTCTCCACCCTTTTGGAAATATCGTCGACCAGGAAGCCCGTTTTCTCCTTTTGGTTCATAACCAATATCAATCATTGCAGTATTAAAGTCATCAATCCTATCGATATTCCTAACCACAGGCATTATGTCAATGACAGGCTTTGCCATTAGACCATCTACGGACGTACTGCCAATATGATGAATTTCAATTATTGCAGAATCAAAAATCCGGCGTAATTTATTTGCTTCTTCTTCATACATCAAAGGCCAATCCTTGTTATACGGCGTTACTTCAACTTTCCTCACTTCAAATTATCCTCTCTTTTTCTTACTGCATTCCACAACAATCTAGCCCGTTTGTAGAACTACTCCATCATAAAATAGTTACTTCCTTCTAATTCCAATAGTAATTTTTTATTTTTTGTTTAGACATCCTTCAAGAATTCAATAACTGTTTCGCGAAACACCTCACAAGTTTTTGCTTCAAATTGACTTGGTGCTCTAATGATTGAAAACTTCCTCGTAAAAGGCATCTCCTCACACGGGATAATTGTCAAACTACCATGTTTCAACTCTTTTTTCACTGCCCATTCAGAAAGAAGTGCAATACCTAATCCAGCTTCAACAGATTCTTTAATGATATGTGTACTTCCGAATTCAATTTTTTTCTGCGGTTTTATCTGTAATTGAGCAAACATTTTTTCAGCTGCCTCTCTTGTTCCTGATCCTCTTTCACGAATTAACCACGTCGCTTGTTCTAAATCAGAAAAACGAAGCCCATCTCGGGCGTACAGCGGATGATTACGTTTCGCCACTATATACATTTTATCGACACCTACTGTCATTACTTGTAAGTCCTTTTGCACTCGGTCACCTTCGATTAAACCGATATCAAGCATGCGAGCGCTAATTTTCGTACAAATTTCCTGTGTATTCCCAATTGTTACAGATGGTTCAATTGCAGGATAACGTTTTAAAAAAGATGCCATAATCTTTGGTAGAACATGCTCACCAAAAGTATAACTTGCACCTATTTTCAGCACCCCTTTCGGCTGATGAACGTATTCGTCAAGTGTACGATGCATACTCTCATATATTCTGTTCATTTCTTGGACATGAACAAGAACGATCTCTCCTGCTCTTGTTAAGGTCACTGTTTTCCCGCCACGATCAAACAAAACGGTCCCCATTTCTTTTTCCAATGTACGAATATATTGACTGACTGCAGGTTGCGTAATAAATAATTTTTCCGCAGCTCTTGAAAAATTTTTTTCTTCAACAACAGCTAAAAATACTTGATACTTTTGTTGCATATAGCCTATCCATCTCCCTATTCATTATGTTCTAAAGAATCTGATATTTATCTATAAAATTATTTAAAGCTTCCATCTTCAAACATACGAGAATACCGAACCCACACTTAAAATCCACTTTCATCATCAACCAAAGTGAACAAATAATTTCTGTAAACTAGAAAAGCCTCATGTAAATAAATACCTTTGTAAGTAAAAGTTCGGTTGAACATTAAACATACGCTCTTTGTAAAACAGCATACATGTATATAATTTATTACTTATGTTAATTATCATAATTATTAATTTTATTTATAATCTATTTTACCTTAAACTTAAATTAATGGAAAGAGATTGGAGAGAGATGGATGGAGCTTAAAAAAGCATATCATTTAGAACAGTCAAAAACAGTTGAGCTTGTGGGTGGAGTTTGTTTTACAATGTTGATTGCATTGATCGGTACACTACTTGCAAAAGTTCCTGTTTTCGACAAGTTAGGAGCGCTTGCCTCAGCTATTTTTATTGCTATTATTTATCGACAATTGATAGGATTTCCCGTACCGTTTGCTGCTGGTATTAGTTTTTCATCTAAAACTTTACTGAGAGTAGCTATCGTTTTATATGGATTGAAATTAAATATTTATCTCATTGTGCTAAATGGCATAGATGTAATTATTCATGGTGGATTGATAATTGTCATCTCAATCATATTGATGGTACTGTTCTCCAAATGGCTAAGAGCAGATATGCAAATGGCGATGTTACTAGGTATCGGCACCGGAGTATGCGGAGCAGCTGCAATTGCTGCTACTGCACCTATCTTACAGACAAAAGATGAAGATACTGCAGCAGGAGTAGGCATGATTGCGCTCGTAGGAACGATTTTTTCTGTTAGTTATACACTTTTATACCCTCTATTACCAATCGATGCTGAACAGTATGCACTTTGGTCTGGGATTAGTCTTCATGAATTAGCTCATGTCGCCTTAGCTGCTGCTCCTGCTGGAGAAGATGCAATTGCTTTTGCTCTGTTAGCAAAACTAGGGAGGGTTTTATTATTGATTCCAGTCAGCTTTTTTCTCATATATTGGGTACAGAGAAAAACAACAAATAAACATCAAAAAACAACTGTACCATTTCCATGGTTTCTCATCGGCTTTATAATAATGAGTTTGCTCGGAACATTCGTATCAGAAAAACAACTCGTTACAACTGACACACTTGAGCACATTTCAGTTGGCGCAACGTTTATTTTAACAATGGCAATGACAGGACTTGGTTTAAATATTCACTTGAAATCATTAAAGGAAAACGCATTACGACCGCTCCTAGCACTTATTATTGTGTCTTGTATCATATCTACTATTACTTATTTGAGCGTTTTTATATGAGAAACAGCGGATAGATAGACTTACATGCTATCTTTCCGCTGGCTGTTTCTCTCTGTCTACTCTTATTTTCATCTATTAATCAGTTTCTCATCACAGTTGCAACGAAAGCTAAATTTTATTAACATTGGAATTATACGCTCCTATTTTACTACCATGATATCTCCTGCTTTCTTTTTTAGGACCCAACCTTTGGAAATAAATTAGTTTAGAGAAATACTTTACGAATTTAACATTATGTTTACATATAGATAACAATCAATGTGAATGAAGATAAGATACTAGCTTGAAAATACTTTCATATCAAGAGACAACCCTTTCATTCCTTTTTTACCCTTTTGTAACATTCGGAAACAGCTAAAATATCCCAACCCTTCTACTTGAAAAATCATATATACTTAATAGATGAGCTTTCATAGCGGATTATTATTTTAGATTGGGTGATGAATATGCTATCGAATTCAACGATCGGAATTGATTTAGGTACTGCAAACCTTTTAGTCTATAGTAAAGATAAAGGAATTATTATGAATGAGCCATCAGTAGTGGCTTTAAATACAGAAACAAATGGAGTATTAGCAGTAGGGACAGAAGCAAAAGCGATGGTTGGAAAAACACCAAGTAATGTCGTAGCTGTACGCCCTTTAAAAGATGGCGTAATAGCCGATTACGATGTCACTACTGTTTTACTGAAAACATTGATGAAAAAAGCGAGCAAAAAAATGGGATTATCTCTTCGAAAACCGACAGTTGTTGTCTGCACACCTTCCGGGACTACTTCTGTTGAACGCCGAGCTATTCATGATGCCGTAAAAAATACGAATGCGAAAACAGTTCATTTAATTGAAGAACCTGTAGCAGCTGCTATTGGTGCCGACTTACCAGTTGATGAACCCATTGCGAATGTGATTTTAGACATTGGTGGTGGGACATCAGAAGTTGCAATTATCTCCTATGGTGGTGTCGTTACTTCCAGTACGGTTCGTGTCGGTGGTGACAAATTTGATGAAAGTATTATTCATTTTGTGAGAAAAAAGTATAACTTATTGATTGGTGAACGAACAGCGGAAGCACTAAAAAAAGAGATTGGTTTTGCACTCGTTGAGCACGATGAAATGTCAATGGAAATACGCGGACGTGATCTCGTTACTGGTTTACCTAAGACCATTTCTATTACATCAACTGAAATACAAGAGGCTTTACAGGAACTGTTATTACAAATATTAGAATCTTTGCGAGAAACATTGGAAAATTGTCCAGCTGAGCTAAGTGGGGACATTGTTGATCGTGGAATCATCATTACCGGCGGTGGTTCTTTATTAAACGGGATGCAAGAATGGCTAAGCAATGAAATTTTTGTTCCTGTTCATCTTGCCCCGAGTCCACTAGAGTCTGTTGCAATTGGGACAGGCCGCTCACTCACATATATTGATAAATTGCAAAAAGCAACGAAATAATCTTGTCCATAATCATCCGTTTAGTTTACCTCTAAATATAAAATTCCCTCGCACCACTTGAATAAGTGGAGCGGGGAATTTTTTTGCCTATATTTCACTTAGGAAGTTGGGGAAGTAGCTGACGAATGCTAATCATGATTTGTCTCTTTATCAACTGTCTTTTGATTGACTGCTTTTGTTAGTTCATCCATATTGCCACTCATATTATTTTGACCAGACAAGTTTTCTAATAGTTTTTTTACATCAATGCCTGAAGAAGCTTTTAATGTTTCTTGGATGGTAGACATTAAATTGGTTGCATAACTGGAAACTTTATTTGCTCCTCCTTTACTACTATCACCACCTGTATCAACGACAGTAATCTTATCGATATTACCAAGGGGACTAGCAACTTCTTTTGCATATTCTGGAAGCATTTTAATGACCATATCTAAAATGGCGGCTTGACCGTATTGTTCGAAGGCTTCTGCTACTTTTCGTTTCGCTTCTGCTTCAGCAAGCCCCTTCAAGCGAATTACTTCCGCTTCTGCCTCCCCTTGAGCTTTTTGCGCATCTGCCTTCGCTAAACCATCAATTCGTATTTTTTCTGCTTCCGCTTTGGCCATCGATTCGACGCTATATTTCTGGGCATCTGCTTCGGCCATTTGGCGCATTTTTTCGGCATTTGCAGCCTGTTCCACTGCATATCGATCTGCATCTGCTTTTTTCTTTACTTCTGAATCATACTGTTTCTCACGACGTAAAATTTCTTTTTCTTCTAATTCAATTTGCTTTTGTCTTTCAATAATTTTAATTTGCATTTCCTGCTTCGTTACTTCTTGCTTTGCACGTGCTGTTTCCAAATCATAGGCTTGGTCTGCATTAGCGCGAGCCAAATCTTGTTCTTACGATATTCTGCCATTTTTAATTGATTCACTTTTTCTGCTTCAGCGATTTCAGTTGCTCGTTCTAATTCTGCTTTTTTTGCGTCTTTTGTTGCTTCTGCTTGTTCAATACGTGTTTCTTTTTCAGCAATTGCTGTCGCTATGTCCGCATCCCGTTTTACTTGCGCAATTCGTGGTTTACCTAATGAATCCAAATATCCATTTTTATCGCGAACTTCTTTAATTGTAAAAGATACAATTACTAATCCCATTTTAGCCAAATCTTGTGAAGCAACGCGCTGCACTTCTTGTGAAAATTTATCTCGATTTTTATAAATTTCTTCGACGGTCATCGAACCGAGAATGGAGCGCAAATGTCCCTCTAATACTTCTTTGCTTCATTTTCTCTATCTTCTTTAGTTTTTCCTAAAAATTGCTCAGCAGCTGTTGCGATCTCTCCTATCGAACCACCGATTTTAATAATTGCTGTCCCATCTGCCATTACGGGAACACCTTGCTCTGTATACACTTCTGGTGTTGTTACTTCTAGTTTACTAGATAGCAAACTTAACGGTTCTGCTTGTTGGAAAACTGGTAATACAAATGTCCCGCCGCCACGAATAATTTTATTTTATTACCCGCTTCATCTATATGAACATTTTTACGTCCGAGATAACTTCCCGTTACAATTAAAGCTTCATCTGGCCCTGCTGTACGATATTTCATCACAAAGACAGCAATAAGTGCAATAAGTAAAAAAAATACGATACCTACAACAATCCAAAGCCCCATCATTCCTGTTCCTCCCCTATTCGTAATATAATCGGTTATTATCATAAGGTACAACCTGAAGGACACCATTTTCGATTTCAATGACTAAAATAGTCGTCCCTTCTGAAATAGAAGTATTTTTGTAACTAACGGCTGGTTTGGAGATCATGCCACTTTTATTCTCAATGATAACTTCTCCAAATCCTCTTTCTGGAATAGAAATAATCACCCGTCCAATTCTCCCTTTTAACGAATCTTCTGTATAAACTAGGGATTGTTCTGCAGAAGCTAAGGGAACTAACACAAAAACATTAAGCAATATGTCTAATATAAGTGCAACCATTACCGATATTCCAACAATTAGGTAACTATGAAAAGAAGTAACATACTCTAATATGTAGCCACTTGCTGAAAAAAAGGTCATAAATGCTAAAATTAACGTTGGGTTCAAACATCCCATTGCTTCTACTATACCTTCTAAAAAATCAGAAAAAAGGATATAAATTAGCGTCACACTACCTGACATAATCAGCATGATTAGATAAACTGTTTCAATTGGTATTCCAAATAAAGTCATACACATCTATCCTATTCTTCATTTCTACTTTACGAATCTTCTTCTCATTGTCCTAATATCCTCGTTACTTAACCTGTCCTCCATGTTGAACACTTATCAAAACATACGAATAAGAATGAGTTAAGTTTCAATATCTTTCCTTTAACATGTTCATGTTAATCGTATCTAAATGATTTATTGCATAGTTTGCTTGATTGAGCACATAAAAAGTTGCTCACTTCATTTTGATCAACACTTCCACTTGTCATCTTTATGATGAGAAAAAAGATTGATGAAAAATTGAGTAGGTGATTAATCGACCTCTCACACCACTGTAGGTACATTTCTTTTTGTTCAACCCTCTTAAGTAGCTTATCTCATCAATTGCAGATATATCTTTACGTCCCCACTTGAAAGGTTTTTCCTTCGTTATGGATCGATGGATGATTTCACCCCGTAATATACGCCAGTAACCCCTTTCGTGCAGTACTCATGGCGTCATCATGTTTTATTCCGTATTTATGAAGCATTTTATATTTTATTCCATCGTTTCCATATCAATGTTTTCATCAATGATTTAACTCATTTTTGCATTTTTCATATCATTATCACCTTATTTCTTGCGTCTGTTTGTTCGATACGTGTTTCTTTTTTGTCCACATTCTGTTTACTTGTGCAATTTATAGCTTACAAACAATGAATGAAAATAACCATTTAAAACCCAAACTCTTTCATATTACCAAATCTTAGATTTATAAAAAAAGAGGTAGATCAAGTATGGACAAACAGAAAAAAATTTCCTGTAGCAACCATGATCTACCTCATACATATGTCTATATTCACATATCATTTCCCCAGATTTCAATATGCTTTTCTTTAAATATATTCGGCGGCCGTTGCCAGCGATTATAAATTTGTGGGATAGCAATTCCAATTAAAATCAGAATGACGCCTACTACTTGCATAGTAGTTACATATTCCCCTAATAAGAATGTTGCTGCAATGATGGCTGAAGGTAATTCCGCAGCACCAATAATCGTTGCTGTCCCTGAATCTAAATGAGGAGTTCCCATTGCAAAGAATACGACTGGTAAAATAATCCCGAAAATTCCTGACAAAATACTATACTTCCACAAACCTTGTGTAAGCGTCCCATCGAAAACAAACCTAGGTGAAAAAATAGTAAACATTAATAATAATCCACCAAATGTCACGATCATACTTCGTTGAATCGCTGGCAAATGATCACCCATTTTACCACTAAAAAAGAAAAAGAGTGCAAAAGTAATTGCTGCTAGAAAACCGTAGATAATACCTGCTATATTAAAATCAGAAGCAGATGAAACATTACCAGCAAAAAGTGTACCAAACCATAAAAATAGGATTGATAACATTTTGGCATGAGAAGGTCTTTTCTTTTCATATATTGCTTCGATTAAGATACCGATCCACGTAAACTGAAAAAGGATGACGACAGCAATCGAAGCAGACAATCTCGCCAAACTCTCTGTATAAAAAATCCCCGTCAAACCAATGAGTAATCCTAAAAATAGCAATTCCCCCACTTGTTTAAAGGTCATATTCTTTTTTTTCGTAAAAAGAAAAACAGATAATAACATGAGAAAACCAAATAAATATTGTCCAGCCATTGCGTCTGAAGTTAAATACCCGGCACCAAGAGTTAGCTTAATAATAGATGCAGAAACTCCATAACTACTAGCACCGATGAGAACAAATAAAACATAACGAAGTTGATGCATCGAACACACCACCTTTTGCTGTAAATATCTTGATGTTGGCTTAAAAAACCGTAAAAAATCGCGGAAAAGTACTATTGGACGTACTTTCCGCGATCGATATTGTACATATATTATAATCTCTTTTTCCAATCAGGGCAATCATTTTACTACTTTGTTTTCAAAAACTATCTCAAATCTAGTTGTTTATTTACCCCCACTTTATCATGTCGGCACATGTAAACAAGAAGGTAAACGAGCGGAGTATCGAGTAATGCCACAATAAATTTGAAAAGATATTGTGTCCCAATCATCATAAAAATAGTAGATATTGGAACAACACCCTCAAAAGCAATTACAATAAAAATAGTTGTATCCACTAGCTGACTAAGTGATGTCGAAACATTATTACGTAACCATAGCTTTTTTTCCCCATGTCTCTGTTTTAACCGATGGAAAACGATCACATCCAAATGCTGACTAACGACATAAGCAGTTAAACTAGCTAGTGTAATCCGAAAACTTCCACTTAAAATAGCTTCATATTCTTGTTGTAATTAGTAAAAAAAGGCGCAGGAGGAAAATGAATAGCAATCATAATAAAAATAATCGCAAATATTTGCGTGATCAATCCTGCCATCACTGTTTTCCGAGCAGCTCTTTTCCCATATACTTCTACAATCACATCTGTTATTGGATAAGTAAAAACATAAATAATAACTGCCGCTGGTAACACAATCCAATTACCGATACTAATAAGTTTTACCGCTAATATATTAGATAAAATAAGCAAGCCAACAAATATTCCATTTAAATACAAAAGCATGTACATACCTCACTAGCGATTATCAATAGTTTCTGGATACATATCATGATTCATTAAGCGATCATCCGCCATTTTTTCATATTTTGTTCCAGGCCGTCCATAATTACAGTAAGGATCAATTGATAGACCACCTCTAGGTGTAAATTTCCCCCAAATTTCAATATAGTGAGGATCTAATAAGTCAATTAAATCGTCCATGATTTTATTAACAACATCCTCATGGAAATCACCGTGATTACGAAAGCTAAACAGATAAAGCTTCAACGACTTACTCTCTACAATTTTTTTATAAGGAATATAACTAATATAAAGCGTAGCAAAATCAGGTTGTCCCGTTTTTGGCATTGCTGTTGAAACAGCAAGTGGACTATATCATATTCTTATTTAATTGCGGGGTATTAAATAAAGAATCCTCGCGCTTCCATCTATTGATGTACTCTACTCCCTTCCTCCATTACTACTTTCAAACCGCTTGGCAAAGGAGTGGTTTCGATAGTCTCTGCACCTTCCTTTATTTTTTATATAAAGGCTTGGCTCAAGGTTAGAATGGGTGAACGATATTCATTCCTCCCCTGAATTCACGAGGTTTAAGCGACAGTGTCACCACTGAAGTGTGCCCTTTTGACACAAAACTTGTAAACTCAGGACAATTAAATTTAACAAAATAAGGACGATCTGAGTATAAATTTTCGATTGATTCTAGCACTTCAGGTGCATATTGATCTAAATAGTCTGTTTTCCCGCTACCTAATAATGATAAATCTTTTAAACTCTCTTCTTTCTCTCATTCATCGAAGAAAAAACCTCCCTAGTATGTTACATAGACATCATGAGGGAGAGGCTTCAAAAAATAAAAAACCATGCCTACATATGGACATGGTTCAATAGCATATATCCATAGTTTTTTATAGAGGGTGACAGCTATGAACCTCTCCCAACAAGGGTATGTATTGATAGTTTCATTGTATAATGAAGTTGTTGGGAATCATGTCAATAGATCTCTGCTGTTATTGTCTTCTTACCTTTGTATTTTCCTCTTTTTCATCTCCTTAACTGCTCTAGTGTCTACTTTAAATAATAAAATACATTCTTTTCATGCAGATAAACATCTGGTATGATTATTTTAATACCCTTCATTATAAGTAACATTTTTCCAATTGGATGTGGCTTCACCATCCTATTTTTTTATGATTAGCGATGGATTTGGGTTGCAAAGTCATTAATTGAAAATTGAATAGATGATGCCAAAAATGCAAAGACTTCTTATTTTACATCTATCATGAGGTGAGGAATTTGACTATTTAAACGAAATTTTAACATTTAATCAAAGATTTGTTGAAGAAAAAAATGAAGAATTCACTACAACAAAATATCCAAATAAAAAACTCGTCATATTAACTTGTATGGACACTCGGCTTGTAGAATTGCTACATAAAGCATTAAATCTAAAAAACGGCGATGTGAAAATTGTCAAAAATGCTGGTGCAATTATTAATAATCCATTTGGAAGTATTATGAGAAGCTTGCTTATTGCCGTCTATGAATTTGAAGGCATATGAAGTACTAATTATTGGACATCATGATTGTGGAATGAGTGCCATTGATAGTAACAATGTCATTGAAACAATGAAAAAGCGTGGCATCGATCAAAATACGATAGACACACTTACATATTCTGGTATTGATCTACACAATTGGCTTGAAGGCTTTAATAGTGTAGAAGAAAGTGTTCAACATAGTGTTGATATGGTGAAAAATCATCCTTTAATGGCAAAAGATATTCCTGTCCATGGCTTAGTCATTCACCCTGAAACAGGAAAATTAGATCTTATTATTAATGGCTATGAAAGTTTATCTTAAAAAAAGACACCAACCGATGAAGTGCATAACATTTCATTGGTTGGTGTCTTTTTCTTTTGTAACGAGAAAGGCACCATCGTCTTTATAGGTGCCATTCCGGTCAGTTACTTTCCTGCGGTTTTGGATCATGCCTTTTTGCTTCTTCCTTATTTTTCTTAGGGAGAGAATCAACTGATGATGCATCTCTAGAATCCAATACTTGCATTAAAAAATATAATAATATCCCGCCAAATAGGACTAAAATAATGAACAAGCCAATCGTAATAACATACAAATTCATTCATTATCCCTCCTGTCTTTCATCACACATTCTTATTATATAAAACAATTCCCTACACATACATTAACATTTTTCTTATGAAAAGTCATTCAATTAACGAATCTAAATGTAATATGAAGGATATATCCGTAACTATTCTCATTTATCAAAGAGAAATATAAGACTTCAGAATAATAATCTTTTTAAAAAATATGTAAAAAACCTAAATGAAAAGATGAGTAATTATCTTTTCTTTTCCTATGTTATGAATAATTCAAGTGAATAATCACAAAATAATGATTGAATTAAAAGACAAAGGAGTGACATACATGGGAATATTAAGTGGTAATCCCAAAAAACAACCGATGCACTATGGTGAAGTTTTCGGCATTTGGACATATCTATCTGTCAATAATGGCTTAAAAGCTGGTTATCAAACTTTTATGAACCATACCGGTGATGAAGATCTTAAAAAAATGTTGGTAGAAGCTGTCGAAGGAATTAAGAGTGAAAATAAACAACTAGAAGAGCTACTCAAAGAGAATGGTATTGCGCTTCCCCCATCTCCGCCAGATCGTCCAGTTGCTCAATTGGAAAAAATCCCCGTTGGAGCAAGAGTGAATGATCCAGAAATAAGTGCCGTTATGTCAATGGATGTTGCAAAAGGACTCGTTGCCTGCAGTCAGATCATGGGGCAATCGATACGTGAAGATATTGCAATGATGTTTGGCCAATTTCATATGAGTAAAGCACAATTCGGAGCAAAGTTGTTAAGATTAAACAAAGAAAAAGGTTGGCTCATTCCACCTCCACTCCACTTAGAGAATACGGAAGATTGTAACTAACTATTTAAAAAGCCCTTTCATATTAGGGCTTTTAAATTTTCGTCTTCAAAAAAGGCACTTTGTTCACTGCACTTTCATCCGTCTGCAAACAGATATTCATTAATTCCCACTCCCAATATTCTTTTATAAAGATAAATTCAAATACAATTCCTTGCTGTGGAAAGGTAAGATAATAAACTGCTTTGTTATAATCGCTATCCTTTTTCATCAATTTATAGTCATTCTCACTCTTAACAAGCTTTTCCAATAAAATTGTTTCATCGCTATCGATAGAAAGGTGATATGTTTCACCCGCTTTTATTTCAACGATCATCTGATCAATTATTTTATCTGGAGTAGGAGCAAACAGCTCTTTGATAAAAATAAAGCTACCGATACATAATAAAATAGTAAGAATAAAAAGTCTTCTTTTTAAAAATGCTGGCATTTCCTCCCTCCCTGACAGTCTACCTTTTCTCCTTGTTATTGTATGAAATAGCTTATATTAACGTTAATAATTTGCTACACGGTCTATGGAGGGAAACACCATTACAAATAAGCTATACTACTTATTCATTACTTATTCATATGTGAATCATTGACTTCTCAATCTCTTTGTCAGCTTCACTTACTCCCATTCTTACGTATTAACACGACAAACGCATTCGCATTATTCACCTATATTATTTTTCATTCACAACCGAATGAAGCAGTTTATTTTGTAGCAAACTCCATCGTCACTTATTCTTCAATGGAATAATCCACTACATATGTTTCTTTTTCTTTTGTTTATACACCTTTTTTGCTTTTTCGATGTCAGATCCTTCAATGAAATAAGTGATACCTGCATGGCCAATCCCATATGTCACCGCTCCTGCAACAGCTCCGGAAATCACGTTCCCAGCGGCAGGAATGAACTTTACAATAGACCTGACACTTTCACGAGCAACAAAAGCTAATCCTAGATTTATTCCTAATGCACTAATAAATTCAGCTGCTGTTTTTGTGCTTATTTCTTTCCCTGCAATAAATGCAATCATAACAATACAATACATTGCAGTGCTGTCAAAAATGGCAAATCCGCAAGTGGAATTGGTTGAAAACCTAATAATCCGGCAATGCTAGCAATGATTCCCACTATCTTCTGGGCTACTTTTTTTTCACAGATTCCATTTTCATTAATTTTGCTGTTTTTAACTTTGCTTCATTAGGTAAAGAATCAACTAAATAAATGGCTAATTTATCTACATTCCAACGTAAATCAAAAATAATATTTCCATTATCATCAAAATCAACATATGTACTAATAGGAATAATCTTCAATAGTGGAATCTTATTTTCGGCAAATCGCTTTTTCATTAAGTTCATCACAGTTTGAATATTTTTGGCTTTCCATTCATTCCCATCAAGTGGTAATTGGAGATAATGAGGTGGGTCAAGTTCATCTGCTTGCGTAACAGCACAAATAACAGGGACAGCATATCTATATTTATTGGTTACAAAATCTCGCAACTTTTTTAATGCATGTAAATCTTCTTCTACGCGAGCATCCGTTTCCTTTGCTTTCACTAAAAATAGAAAAACATCTGGTGGCTCTTCCGTAAAGGTTTCTTTTAATTCATCAAAAGGTGTCATATCTTTATTGGCTCCAGCTGGCGTTTCTGATTCCCCAAGTCCTCGTGTATCAAGAGTAATCTCATTTTCCTATCCTCATCATTTGGATACCAAAACCACTTTCCTTTCTTTGTCCCAGCTTTAACAGGACTGACAAATTGCTTTCTCATCCCAAATAAAGCATTAATGAGTGAAGATTTACCAGAACCCCGTCTTCCAACTAAAGCAATCCGAGGCTCACTCTCTTGGGCTTCTAATGTGATCTCTTTCAGTTCACTAAGCTTAGCAAGCATTTTGGCTTTCACTTTATTTGATATTGGTAAATGATTCGTTTGTTTTTTTATATAATTGAATAACGTATTATTTTCACCTTGTGATCGTTTACTCATGTTGCCGTGTCCCCTTTTTCACTTTTATAATCATACTTTCCCCATTTTTAAACAGAATAATCTCGAGAGAGAAAATGAATATACTCGACTCTCTGCTAATTATTATGTTATCTTTTTTAATCAGTTAAAATAGTCTAGCAATAATTTTAAAATGGATACGACTGTTTTATTGTAAAGATTAGTTTTAAATTTTCAACTCTGCTTTTATAAATGTGGATAAGAATCAGTCGATTGATAGAAAAGTACAACAAACTAATGGAGAGGTGGATGACCATCAATTCAAATTATTAAAGCTATTGGCTAGAGGCGATTGCTATGTGAAATCAACTTTCCTGTCAAAAATAAAAATGACCTTTTCTCGTATCTTACTGAGAAAAGGTCATTTTTCATATTGTTATACTTCAGCATGCTTCAAGACACTTTATTATCATCATCTGGTCGACGTTTCTGTACGATCCATCATGACAACAATAACTAAACCGACTACATCAATTAATCTGTTCGGTGTAATAAGCATCAGACCAGCAAAAACAAAATAATTCGTTCGATCATATTCATTTTTCGCATAAAAAATCCAATCATGGAACTGCTACCGCCATCATACCGACTATCGCGGTCACCAGTGCAACTATTAAAGCAAGTGGTGTTACATCTACCATCACTAGGATAGGATTAAAAACAAATATATAAGGAACAATAAAGGCGGCAATCGCTAATTTGACTGCATTCATTCCCGTTTTAAACGGGTTTGCCCCTGCAATTCCTGCTCCTGCATATGCTGCCAAACAAACCGGCGGTGTAATATCAGCAACGATTCCGAAGTAAAAGACAAACATATGAACAGCAATTGCTGCAAGACCAAACTCATTAATTAAAACTGGTGCTGCAATTGTTGCTGTAACAACATAGTTTGCTGTTGTTGGCAAGCCCATCCCGAGGATAATACAAGCGATCATTGTAAAAAACAATGCCAAGATCAAAGTTCCACCGGCAAGCGCAACGATACCAGAAGCAAACTTTGAACCAAGTCCGGTAACACTCACCACTCCCGCAATGATTCCAGCAGTTGCAACTGCGGATATAACAGGCAGTGCGACTCTCGCTCCTTCCTCTAACATCTGAATTGTTTGGCGAAGGTTTTGACGAGATTCCTTACGAACGAAACTGACTAAGTAAGCGGTCCCTATTCCTAATAGTGCAGCTCGTTGTGGAGTAAACCCTCCGATCAATGTTGTCACAATAACAATTAACGGGAGTAGCATATATCCATACTTTAACATGAGTGCTTTGACTTCTGGCAATTGTGCTTTCGGTAAACCATAAATGCCAAGTTTTTTCGCTTCAAAATGTGTTCCCATGAAAATCCCAGTAAAATAAAGCAAAGCAGGTATTAAAGCTGCAAGCATGATGTCTGAGTAAGAAACACCAATATATTCCATCATTATAAAAGCTGCCGCACCCATAAGTGGAGGCATAATTTGTCCACCAGTTGAAGCTGATGCTTCCGTTGCTGCTGCAAACTCTGGTTTAAAGCCAGCTTTTTTCATCATCGGGATCGTAAATGATCCAGAAGCAACCGTGTTTCCAACCGAGCTTCCTGACACCATTCCTTGAAGTGCACTTGCTGCAACAGCTGCTTTTGCCGTTCCACCTGTAAAGCGTCCAGTCAAGGCAAAGGCTAAGTCATTGAAAAATTTCCCGATTCCTGTCCGAACGAGAATGACACCAAAAAACAAGAAAAGGAAAATAAACTTAGCTGATATTTGGAGTGGTGTTCCAAATACTCCGCTCTCCCGATACCAAAGGTTATTTGCGATTCTCTCGACTGAAAATCCTGGATGAGATAGGATTTTAGTAGGGATATATTTACCAAAGATTGTATAGAGAATCATAATGCTCGCAACAATTATAATTGGTAATCCTACTGTTCGGCGGGTTGCTTCCAAAACAAGTATAATACCAACAATAGACACAATTGTATCGAAAGTACTGTACCCCGAGATCCGACCTTGTAATAAGTGATCAAAAAAGAAAATTTTATGGTACACGACATACACCGAAATAAAAGCTAACAACACATCGTACCACGGAACTTTTCTTTGGATTTTATGCAAGCCTTTTTTAATAGGAAACAGTAAAAAGATCATTCCGAGAGCTGTTCCTAAATGGATTGCTCCTTGAATTTGTGTTTGTAATGTACCGAAAAAACCAGTGTAGAGATGGAATAAAGTCAATGAAACCCCTAAGAGAGTAACGACCCATCCCCACGGTCCAAGCTTTTGTCGGAAATTAGATTCCCTATCATATTTCTCTAGCAATTCTTGTGCATCTACTTGTTGTTCATTCTTCATCTGCTGTCACCACCCATACTAAAATTGCCTTCAGAAGATTTGCTCCTCCCTTCTTGTAGAAAAAGCTTATACTTCTTATTTACTTTCCAATCTCATCTAAACTATTGATACCTGATTTTTCACGAGTAACTATTTGGACAACTTCAGGGTAAATATGACCAATAAAAGCAATATTATCTGCTTTATTATCTTTAAATTCCCCTTTTCCTTTAACAGACCCATTCTATAGCAGGAACATGCACAGATAAAGCGATATCTTGATTGCCATCACGAAGTCCAGCTAAGTTTTGACTGAAGCACCTGTTTCTGTATTCGTAATATTTGCATCATCAAGATACTTATTCCAAATGTTAGCCATCTCCCCACCTAGAGGATAATACGTACCTCCTTGGCTTCCAGTACCTAAAATGAACTCTTTTTTCCGCTTCGATTTATCAGCAGATACTTTCGCTACCGGATTATCTACTTTTAACCCTTGTTCCTCATAATAACGCTTTGCACCTGGGTGAATTGGTAACCCTTCTGAACCATTCAAAGCATTTTCTAACTTCATATGCTTAGACATTTGGTGCGTATTTTCTTCACTATGCTCGATCATCGTTTTTGCTAACTGATAACCTAATTCCTCATCAATAGTGTCAGTATTCCCCATTAAAACAGCAAATGCTGTAACCGTTTCAATATCTTCATCAAGAAAGTCATAAGAACCAGCTGGAATTGTATATCTTTTATATTCACTATTCTTTTCAATATAATCTATTGCTTCATCAGAAAGGCCTAATAATTTTACATCTTTCGCTGAAGCTTGCAAGCTTTCAATACTTGATGTTGGTAGGCCAAGAACTCCCATCGAAATATCAATATTTCCATCTTGAATCATTTCCGCTGCATCTCCAAATGATTCCTGATAAGCTTTGTAATCGGTTTCTTTTAAATCATACGCTTCAAGTATCAGCTTTGAAGCAGATTGAGTTTCACTTGCAGCAGGACCGATTGCTATGTTTGTTTTATTTCCTCCACAGGCAGACAAAACGAACATCGAAATAATCATTAACGTAAAAAAGTGAAATAGTTTTCTTTTTTTCATATTTTCCTCCCACTATTAATCATTTTATTATTTTTACCTTTCTTTATCCCATGAGCCTAGATTTACAACTCCATGACTTGATTTGACGCGCTTAAATGCTTGTTATGCTGATTATACGAAGCTACTTAAGTAATATCAAGCATAACATGGGTATTTTCTGACAATTGAACAGATTGCTGAAATGATAAAAGCGAGCGAGCATAAAGGGAAAGGGTAATACTTTTATGTTATAAAACGAAAAGGTCATTAGTCAACTCTTAACAGAAGCCATCTTTCTTTTTTGATAAAAAACTAAGTTGAACTGATCACTGGATCAAGGTCGTTATTAGTGTGACCTTAAGCTTATACATAACACTGCCCTTATGGAAGCCCAAGCTAACGGATAAAGAGATAGTTCACTAGAATGGTGCCAAGTAGAGATGTGTTTCTTATTACAATAATATGAAGAATGAAAACACCATTTACTTTTGAATATTGTCTGGCGAGCTAAATTTTCATCCATCGTTCACCTCGAACTGAACTAAAAATGGTGGTCCTACATACATGTCGAGGATGTTAAATGAAGCACATCATCAACTATGCTAATATGCTGTGAGTTTATTAGATTTAGATATGATGATATCACTTATTAGTAAATTTCCTCCATCTCTTTCTAAATAAACCTTAAAAATCAAATTTATGTCATCATCCATTCCCTCCTTGCATATAGCTATTATTTGTTGAATATATATGCTGAAAAATAAAAATGATGAGAATTCTTTCGCTTTATTAACGATAAATCCAAGCAATCATTCAATAAATTTTTACTAATGACAAACAATGATAGTCATGATAAAATACAAGAAAATTCTCACTTTTCCATAAAAAATTTAACTGCCGTTTGATGTTGTACAGCGCTCCTGTAGCCAAGTGAAATGGTAGTTAAAGACCAATGCCAATATGAGTAGCAAACCATTTCTACCGTTGATTTTACCTAGCAGATCGTCACTTTAACGGTAAATTTTTATGCGAAAAGGCAATGTTGAATGGAGGGGATAGTAAAAATAATGAAAAAAACGAAAAATCGTTGGCTTATTGCATTATCAGCAGTTGGGATCCATATTTCTATCGGCTCCGTCTATGCATGGAGCAACTTTACAAATCCACTTATGGATCAATTTGGTTGGACAGCAAGTCAAGTACAACTCACATTCAGTATTGCTATTTTATTTTTAGGATTATCTGCTGCATTCCTAGGCCATTTTGTTGAAAAATACGGTCCTAAAAGAGCTGGTTTACTCTCTTCTATCTTTTTTGGAGTCGGAACATTTGGCGCAGGTATTGCAGTAACTATGGAGTCATTACATTTATTGTATTTCTTTTATGGTGTTTTAGGTGGTATCGGCCTTGGAGTTGGCTATATCGCTCCAGTATCCACACTCGTTAAATGGTTTCCAGACCGTCGAGGACTAGCAACTGGTCTTGCAATTATGGGATTTGGATTTGCTGCTGCATTTAGTAGCCCACTAATGGACTTCTTAATCAAAAATGTCGGAACAGCTAATACCTTTCACATTCTCGGTATTATCTATTTTACCATTATGTTTTTATCTTCTTTATATTTAGAAAAGCCGCCGGCAAATTGGACACCAAAAGGCTTGAAGGAAAAAGTCGCTGCTGGAAAAGTAAAAATAAAAAAAGATTTATCACAGCTCACAGCGAATGAAGCGATTAAAACTGCTCGCTTTTATTATTTATGGATAATGCTATTCATTAATATTACATGTGGGATTGCTATTTTATCTGCAGCAAAGCCGATGGCCGAAGAAAGCATTGGGATCAGTTCCTTGGAAGCAGCCAAACTTGTCGGCGTATTAGGGATCTTTAATGGGCTTGGTCGCCTTGTTTGGGCAAGTATTTCCGATTACTATGGACGCCCTAATACATACACAACCTTTTTTGTCATACAGGTCATATTGTTTGCTCTGCTTCCATTTACGACTATTTCTATTTTATTCCAAATCATGCTCGCCATTATTTATACTTGCTATGGTGGAGGATTTTCTACTATTCCAGCATATATTGGTGACTTATTTGGTACTAAACAGTTAGGCGCTATCCACGGTTATATTTTAACAGCATGGGCAGCCGCTGGTTTAGTAGGACCGATGTTTGCTGCCTGGATGAAAGATGTTATCTGGAAGTTATGCAAATAGCTTACTATTCTTTTCTGGGCTTTTTGTCATTGCGCTTATTATCTCACTCGTCATTCGTATAGATATTAAAAAAATCCAAGCAAAAAACAAAAAAATAAAATCAGCTGTCTAAATACAATACAGGTTAAAAAAATAACTGAATGGAGATTAAACAAAAGGATTGTGAAAAATGAAAAAGTATGAAGCTGAGTTTAGTAACTTAGTCCGATCTTTTCGAAAGCGTCATATGGGAAAAGGACCGAGTTATATTCGGACAACCTTTTGTAAAAACTGGGCTATCTGCGAAATGGAAGGTAATCTCTCACCTGTTGAAAAGTTTATTGCCACTACAGATGAAGGAAAGCAAATGCTACGTGCAGCGAGAACAGAAATGGTAAAAGATATCTACAAACATCACCATCCTGTTGAAATGGAAAAGCTACTCGGGGCGAAATTCATTGATCTATTTGTTGACATTGATATTGAAAAAGATATCGGTATGTCCATTTTCGTCTTTAATAAAGAAATTGGAAAAAACAGTTCAGCAAAAACATAGAATAATAATAACCATTCACATATTAGTTGGCACTTGGCAGCGAACCTGTTAAAGACTAACACCGTATTACTTATGAAAATAAGCAATAACGGTGTTTTTTTGTCTAAAAAACATCATGAATCTTCCTCCTTTTCACATATCCATTTACAAAAAATAATGATTATCAGAAAAAAAGTGGATAAGTGATAAAACAATAATATTTTAGTAAAAAGAAAGGGTGATTGTAATGGGTAATACAAAACATCCAGGACCAATGAAAATATCGAAAAAGCCGCGTCCTGAATTATGGGTGAGTCCCATTCCATTCGGACTTGGTAAGATCAAGCCAAAACATATGCGTGACACGATGAAAGTTACTTGGGACAATCGTGATAACTTCCATATGCAACACGTATTTTAACTCAAGGGGTTTGTGATGGTTGTGCCTTAGGAGTTGCTGGTCTCTATGACCAAACAGTTGCAGGCCACACCTTTGTACGACAAGGTTAAATGTCTTGCGTCTAAATACAATGGGAGCGATATCAAAGTGAAATTTTGCATCCGCCGATATTGATGAATTACGGCAAATGGATAGTATGCATTAAGGAAGCTTGGCCGTATCCCTTATCCACTAATTCAAAACGCCCTGGTCGATGATGGCTTTAGTCGGCTTTCTTGGGATGAAGCATTGGATACGCATTGCGGCAAAAATATCAAAGCGATCGATCCGAAACAAGCTCGCGTTTTATTTAACTGCACGGGGAATTACGAATGAGTCATATTATGCGGCTGCAAAAGTGGCTCGTTTTATTGGTACAAACAATATTGATAATGCTTCACGAATTTGTCATTCCCCATCTAAAACGGCGCTCAAACGTTCGATCGGGATTGGAGCATCCAGTTGTAATTATAAAGATTGGATCGGGACAGATGTCCTCTATCTCTGGGGATCTGTAGCTGCTAATAACCAACCAGTTTCAACGAAATATATGTACGCGGCTAAACGAAAAGGGACAAAAATCATCTGTATCAATCCTCATCGTGAACCTGCGATGGAAAAATATTGGATTCCATCGATCCCGGAGTCGGCGCTATTCGGGACAAAAATAGCTGATGATATCTACCAAGTAAATATCGGTGGCGACATTGCGTTTATGAATGGGGTCATGAAACATTGGTTTGAAATGGAAGAGCGTGAACTGGGCAGGCAATCAATCAGGAATTGTTCAATGCCATGACAAATGGATGTGAAGCAACTAAAAGCTCATATTGAGGAGATATCCTGGGACATGTCGAGAAATCGTCCGGTGATATCAAAGGAACGAATGAAGAATTTGCTAAATTACTTGCAAAGCTAAAAGCGGTGTCTTCGTCTGGAGTCAATGGGATTAACCCAGCATCGTTTTGGAACAGATAACGTAACCCAGGTAGCCAATTTCGCATTCTTAAGAGGTTTGTCGGCCGTAAACATTGCGGGTTAATGCCTATTCGCGGGCATACTGGTGTTCAAGGTTCCGGGGAAATGGGAGCAGATCCTTTCGTACTACCAGGAGGAGATTTTAATGAAGAAAACATCCTTCAGGTCAAGAAATATGGAAATTTCCTATTCCTAGATGGCAAGGAGATATTATCGGGGTATCACTTGAAAATGCTTTGCTGCCAACTGGCCATGAGCGAAAATTAAAAGTGCTATATACGTCTGGTGGTAACTTTTTAGAAACGATGCCTGACCCATATTTTATGAGAAAGCTTAGAAAATATAGATCTTCGTGTACACCAAGATATTATTTTAAATA
>CAVVKR010000036.1:0-23362 GCA_963748745.1 uncultured Bacillaceae bacterium
ATAAACTCATCAGTATTTTCTTGCAAAGCTTTTACATTCGCTAATTGATCAGGATTAAATTTTGTCCATAAACCACGCGCTTTAGAGCGAAAATCTGGCAAGCCACTCTCCGTAGACATACCAGCTCCTGTAAATACGACAGTATAATCTGAGTCTTGCAATAATGAATGAATATTTCCATTAGCGAACTCTCCTTCCTACCTTTCATTCATCTTCCTTATCTTACCATACGTATTAGCGGAAAGAAAAATGGCGTACCTTTCCCTGCCCTTAAAACGAAAATTTATGATATTATGAATGAATAGTTGCATTTTTAGGTAAAAACAGAATCATTGAAAGAGGTGTATTTTATGACTAACGAAGTACTTTTTTCGGTTCTTGACAATGGTTTAGCATCTATTACACTCAATCGGCCAGAAGCCATCCATTCACTATCCTATCAAATGGTAAAAGAGATAGGAACTGTTTTGAAAAAATGGGAAACAGATGATCGTGTCCAAGTGGTTGTCATTAAAGGACTGGTGAACGAGGCTTATGTGCTGGCGGTGATATGAAGCAGCTTTACATGAACCATACAAAAAAATCATTTCTACAAATGGTGAAACAATATTTTGAAGAAGAATACCGAACAGATCTTGCTGTTTATCAATTTCCAAAGCCAATCATCGCTTGCTTAATGGAATCGTCATGGGCGGTGGTGTTGGCTTAACATACAGGTGCAAGTCATCGCATCGTGACAGAGCGAACAAAATGGGCAATGCCTGAAATGGATATTAGTTTTTTCCAGATGTTGGTGCAGCCTATTTCTTAAACAAAACTCCAGGATATAGTGGACGATTAGCTCTCACTTCATCCAATTGGCGTATGCTGATGTTCTCTACATAAAAGGAGCTGATATTTACATGAATAGTGACAACTTAGCCTCCTTTTTAACACATCTTGAAAAATTAAATTGGCACGATGCATCCATTCACTCACAACTTGCATCATTAATTTCCCAATATGAAAATACGCTGTCGATAAGAAATAGCAAACTTATGCAGATTTCGCGAAACAAATAGATCGACATTTTTCGAACAATTCAATGGAAGAAATTATTCCTCCACACTAGCTAAAGATAATAGTCGTTTTGCGGAGGAAACGAAAAAGACACTCCTATCTGTTTCCCAACTTCCTTAAAGGTAACCTTAAAACATTTGATTGCAGGGGAAAAAATGTCTTTACAAGCATGTTTGAGAAAAGGATGTTACACTCGCATTAAATTTTGCAACATTTGCTGACTTTTTCGAAGATATTCGTTCTGTGCTTATTGATAAAGATCGAAATCCACAGTATCAATGCAAACGTTTAGAGGAATCTGTCTCAGTGATGAACTGGTCAATAGAGTTTGTTAAACAATAAAATTTAGTTGCCCACTAATTCAGCTAGCAGTGATGGCCAGAACACATTCGTAAAGGAAATGCTACCTCTATAGTTTTTCTTTACATCAAATGAATCAGGAGCTGTCGGAAAAATCATTTTGCACATTTTCTTTTCTGAAGAAGCCATTTCCACGGGTTTGGCTACCTGTCTCAAGGTTTCTGCTCAAGCTATGCCCGCAGGAATCGGCACCTCGCCAAATGACTAACTATTAAAAAGTCGGAAGCGAAAAAATATTTATTTTCCGCTTAGACCTACATGTTGAACTTATGGGACAGTCCCTGTCGATTGTGTCAAGTTTATGTTTCCATCTATCATTCACTTTAACAGTTGGACTGATTGTTCTTTTAATTTGAACTTTTGAATTTTACCAGAAGCCGTCATTGGATATTGATCGACAAACTCAATATAGCGTGGTATTTTAAAGTGTGCGATTTTTCCTTGACAGAATTCACGGATTTCATCATCTGTTGCTGTTTCTCCTTCCTTCAAAATGATCCAAGCTGCAGTTTCTTCACCATAATTTTCCATCTGGTACACCGACAACTTGGACATCGAGTATTTTAGGATGTTGTATATAAAAACTCTTCAATTTCACGTGGATAAATATTTTCCCCACCACGGATAATCATATCTTTTAATCGTCCTGTGACTCGGCACATATCCGTTTTCATCCATGATGCAAGGTCTCCCGTATGCAGCCAGCCATCTGCTGATCGATTGATTTGCTTTGTCGCTTCCGGATTATTATAATATCCTTTCATCACATGATAGCCTCGTGCACAAAGTTCTCCTTGTCATCCGACGGAACTTCTTTATTTGTTCCTGGCTCGGCAATTTTTACTTCAACATTCGGTAGATGGTCGTCCGACTGTTTCTACTTTTAAATTGAATCGGATCGTCGTACGTGTTTGTGTAATAACAGGTGAAGTTTCTGTTTGTCCATAACAAATGGTAATTTCACTTCATTCCCATCTTTTCAATAACTGCTTTCATTACTTCAACAGGACAGTTAGATCCAGCCATGACACCTGTACGTAATGTTGATAAATCATATTGCTCAAAGTTCGGGTGATTTAATTCAGCAATAAACATTGTTGGAACACCGTGTAAGCGCTGTACATTTTTCTTTCTCCACTGTTTTTAATACTGTTTCTGGATTAAATTCTTCTATAGGAACCATCGTTGCACCGACTGTGACACAAGCCAATGTTCCAATCACACAACCAAAACAATGGAAAAATGGAACAGGAATACATAATCGATCTTGTTTGTTAAGTTCCATACATTCGGCAATATTGATACGCATTGTTAATGATATTGCTATGGGTGAGCATAACCCCTTTGGGAAAGCCAGTTGTTCCAGATGTATACTGCATATTAATCACATCATCTGGATCAAGCGACTTATGTTGCTTTTAAGTGCTTCATCCGTAATGTTTTTTCCCAAGCGGAATAATGTCATCCCAATTATAAGCCCCAGGTTATATGTATTTTCTCCAATAATAACGACATTTTTAAGAAGTGGTAGCTTTTCGGACCTGTAATTGACCAGGTTCACAATCTTTTAGTTCTGGACAGATCTCATAATGTATCAATGTATGAGATGTATCACGATATTGTTCAATTAAAATAAAGTAGTTGATTCCGATTGTTTTAATAAATATTCAAGTTCTTGTACTGATAATTTGTATTAACTGTAACTAACACAGCCCCCATTTTGCCAGTTGCAAATTGCAGACTCAGCCATTCAATCTATTTGTAGCCCAAATCGCTATATTTTCTCCTTTTTCAATTCCAAGTGCCATAAGTCCTTTCGCTACTTGTTTGCAATATTCATCAAATTCATGAATACGATATAGCGCAGACCACGCTCATGCGTAAACAACTGCTTCATGATTAGGATTTTGTTTTGCTATCTTTGTTAAAAGTGACCGATTGTTTCTTTATTAAATCGGCCATTAATACATCCTCCTATCAATTTGTTTTTTCTAACATCCTATTTGACGAGCAATAACAAGTCGTTGAATCTCAGAAGTACCTTCACCAATTTCCATTAACTTGACATCACGTAAATGTCTTTCAACATCATATTCATGCATATAGCCATAACCACCATGAATTTGTACAGCTTGGTTACAAACGCGAAATCCAGTTTCAGATGCATATAACTTTGCCATTGCAGCTTCTTTAGAAAATGGTTTCTCTTGATCTTTCAACCAAGCAGCTTTATAAACCATGTTTCTAGCTAATTCAATTTCCATTGCCATATTAGCTAGTTTGAATTGAATCGCCTGGAACTTTGAGATTGATTTCCCAAATTGTTTTCTTTCCTTTGCATATTGCAATGCCTTCTCATATGCAGCTTGAGCGATTCCTACTGATAAAGCGGCGATTGAAATTCTTCCTCCATCTAAGGTGAATAAAAATTGACTGAATCCTTTTTTAGGATCTCCGAGGAGATTTTCTTTCGGAACGCGAACATCTTCCAGCACAATTTCACATGTATTTGAGGCACGTACGCCCATCTTTTCATATGCACAGCTAATCGTTACTCCTTCTGTATCAGTTGGGACGATAATAGCAGAGACAATGTTTTTTCCATCTTCTCTTTTGCCTGTGACAGCGGTTACAATTACTTGCCGAGCATATCCAGCATTCGTAATCCAACATTTTTCTCCATTAATGACATATTCGTCACCATCGAGTACTGCGGTGGTCTTCGTTCCTCCAGCATCAGAGCCAGCATTAGGTTCAGTTAAGCCAAAAGCTCCTAAAGTTTCCCCTTTTGCCATTGGGACGAGCCATTTCTGTTTTTGTTCTTCTGTACCGAAATAATAAATTGGACTCGCACCAAGACTAATATTGGCAGCATAACTTAAGCCAGTTCCACCACATGCTTTACCGATTTCCTCTACTGCAATACAGTATGAAATCGTGTCTGCTCCTGCACCACCGTATTTTTCAGGAAATGGAATGCCTAGCAGTCCTAATTCACCTAATTTTTCAAATGTTTCATAGCGAAATTCGGATGTTTTATCTAACGTTTGTGCATATGGTTTGATTTCATTTTCTGCAAATTCTTTTACCATATGACGGATCATTTCTTGTTCTTTAGTATATTCGAAATTCATCCTTTCCCCCTCCCCTTTCTATGACCGACTAGTCGGTCTGAAACTTTTTTATAAAAAACAGCCTAAAAAATATAATGGCTGGTTTTTTTAACATTTGCTAAGCTTTCTTCTGTTAATAAGGAATGTAATGTGAGGTCAGTAAATATGTGTGCAATTTCTTCAATGGTGAGAGGACCGTCTTGCTTAAACCATTTATAACTCCAATTAATCATACCGATTAGTGCCATCGTTGCAATATTTGCGGGAACTTCAGTACGAAAATCTCCAGATTCCTGTCCTTCTTTAATGACTTGTAAAATGATATCTCGATATTGATTTCGTTTTTTTTGAATAATATGTTGAAACTCTTCCCTTAAATACATGCTTTCTTGATAAAAGACAGTAATATGAGACTTATATAAACCAAAAACTTTCGTGAAGGATTGAATAATGGCATATAATCGTGAAACAGGAGTATCATATGTAGCATATGCTTTCTTTGCTTTATCTAATACATAAGAGATAAAAATATCATGGATGGCATAAAGTAATTCATCTTTGGATTTAAAATTATGATAGAAACCGCCTTTTGAAGTATTACACTCTTTAACAATCTGTTCGACAGTTACACCATGATATCCTTTTTTTTCGAATAATACGAGAGCAGTAGCAATAATTCGTTCTTTTAGATTATTTTTCGCCATCAAATACCATCCTTTGGCTGTCATCGTATCATATAAAATAATTTGTGTAAAGTGAATATTTTGACGATTCAATCGATTGCATCTTTTTAGTTTTGAAAAAATAATGTTTTCTCCAAGAACATCTTTATTTAGGTAGCGAAAATGAAATAGTTTATTTTTCTTTTATTCCTTTCACTCTTATTCTTCGATAATCTCCCGAGCCAATGATTATCTTTAAACATCTTATCTTTTAAATCTTTTTCAATATTTGTCATTATCAACTGTCTTTTCTCCTCTGGCAATCCTGAAAATACGTCTTTGCCAAACATTTTGAGCCAATGGCGTAATCCATTATCTCCTTCTAATCTTGTTGGTAGCTGAAATAAGTGAGCAAAAGTAACCGTAAAACCTACTTCTTCCATCAATGTCGTGTATTCACTAATACTTGGAAAATACCACGGGAAATTGTCTGTAAAACTTGATAGATTGAATGACTCAAACTGTTTTTGAATCGATTGCGTCATTAGGTGGACATTCCCTTTTCCACCAAATTCTGCAACAAAGCGTCCTCCTTCTTTTAAACTATGATAAATACAATCGAGAACCTTTGTTGGTTGTTTGATCCAGCGGAGCGTAGCGTTTGAAAAAACGGCGTCAAATTCACGATCATAATCCAACGCTAATGCATCCTTCACTTGAAACTTGACATTGGGATATTTATTCTGCGCTTCTGTTATCATATTTTCTGATTGATCAATTGCTTCCACTTGAACTCCTAATTGATGCAATTTTGCCGCTAAATCACCAGTTCCTCAACCAAGATCAAGGATCTTTTCACCTGCCTTCGGATGCAATAAATCAATCAACTCATTTCCATAATGTGAAACGAAGGCATGATTTCGATCATATAAATAGGCATTCCAATGATCAGCGTTTTTTTGCTTATGCTGCATGCAAGCACCTCCATACTTATCAGTATATGATACAGGGATTAACTAGAAAAGTAAATAATAGAAAACAATCCCACTTGTTTTTCTCCTTAAAGTTACTATGTGATCGTTATTATTTTGTACTCTTTTCATATTTTTTACGCTCTTTATGGTATGATGATTATCATTAGAGTCAGAAAGGAGAATTGGTCGTGGAAAATATGCTTTTCTACATCATCCCTCTTATTATTATACTGCTTGTTATCGCAATTACTTTGCGAATCAGCTATGAGAAAAGGTTTTTTCCAGGTCTTATTCTATTGGCTTTTTCTTTTCTCTCATCCATTTTATTAGTAGGTGTACCTTCCGACGCTGTAAGGGATGGATTGTTTTCCATCTTGATGCTTTTTATCGGTTCCTTCATTACCGTCGGAATTGCCTTTTCACGAGATGAAAAATAATTATTAGTAAGATTGAAGCTTTACTAAAAACGGAAGGATCCAACTTCGCCAACATCAAATGCACATATGCTCTCACCATCATGAATATGATGAAGAAAAGCACTTAAAGGAAGGGGAGCATATGTGGACTTGGATTTTCCTCATCATCTATATCATCTTGCTTTTCGGTATCTTCGAAGAAGTGATGTACTATAGTGCAAATAAAATTGTCAGTAAAGGAGTCAGTGAACAGGAACAACATGTAAATAAAGGGGAAGAAAAACAAAAAGAGAAAAGTTAAGTAAAAGAACTCTCACCTAGCATATGTGCTAGGTTTTACATTTTGATAGACAGACATTATATTACCGTAATTGGAAAGAAAAAGTAAAAGTCTGCATGGCCAACTATTCATTTGTTAGGAAGAAAGCCTTTGTCTGCTTCAGAAACTTCTCTGTTTCCTCTATAAAAGGCCAATGTCCCGATTGATCGTATGTTTCTAATTGTGCATGTGGGACATATGACAGCAAGGATGTTTTTAGCATGCCGGTAGTAATAAGATCATATTCTCCCTGTAAAATAAAAATGGGAATATCACTTAATAGTGTTAATTTATCAATAATATGATAATTTTCTTCGATATCTTTACATATTCGCTGATTTGCAACCTCATTGATTGTTGTATCAGTTAATTTTGTTATATTTGATCGATCATACAGATAATAAGGATAAATGATTTGTTTTAGCTCATGTTCAGGCATAGTTTTCCTTTTTTCTAAATCACTTAGTTTTTTTTGGTCTTCTTTTGTCATACGTTTTTTCAGCTGTTCTCCAAAAGCAGTAAGGTCTTCCCCTACTGATCCAATTGCAGATACAAGCATAAGTTTCTCTATGTTTGCCGGATAGGATGTTGCATAAAGCAAAGCTAAGATGGTCCCCCATGATTGGCCGAGAAGATTGACCTTAGTGATGCCTAATTTTTTCCTTAATCCTTCGAGTGTTTCGACTTCTGTCTCCAGCGAATAATCCTCTTCTCCTGGCTTTTCTGATTTTCCGCAACCACGCTGATCATAAAAAATAAGGGTAAAATGATTTGCTAAAGGTTCAACATGAGGTAGAAAATAATGATGTTCATCTCCTGGCCCGCCATGGAGGAAAATGATCGGCTTCCCTTTTCCGATCATTTTTACATAAATATTAAGTCCATTTACTTGCATATATCTTTCTTTCATTTTATTCACCCCATACTACTCGCAACTTTCTCTGAGGAAACAGTTGCTATCTATAGTGAGAGATTTTTTATTCCATAGACAACAAGGATAGGAAGTATCGTATAAAAGAATCGTTTGAAGCGTCTCGCCACGAACTGTTTATCATAACTTTCTCTTGGAGTGTAATGTTCGGTCATCATATTTATGCCTCCCTCTTGATACTTGACGTTCATTTTTCCTATACAACAAATATTTTCCCTACACCAACTTTTTTATATTGTAGTATATGAAGGAGGCAATAATATGTTCATCTCTTTTATTTGTTACCATATTTACGGTAAGCAGCGTGATATGTTGGTCCGACACCACGTTTAAATGTTAGTGAATGTCTAATTGCTGCCGTAATAAATGCTTTCCCTAATGAAACAGCTTGGTGGACGGATTTTCCTTTTGCTAATTCAGCTGTAATTGCTGCTGAATAGGTACAGCCAGCTCCATTTGTATTGTTCGTGTCGATCCTTTTTGCTGTATATGTTTTGAAATCTTTCCCATCATACAAAACATCGATTGCCGGTCCTTGCAGACGCCCACCTTTTACTAGTACATATGTAGGTCCTAATTCATGTAATGCAACGGCTGCCTCTTTCATCTCATCGACTGTCGTTAGCTCAGGTTGATCGAGGAGTTTTGCAGCTTCAGGCATATTCGGTGTAATAATGGTTGCTAGTGGAATGAGACGCTCTTTCATCGCTGTAATTGCTTCATCTTGTAAGAGTTGGGAACCCATTTTGCCAATAATGACAGGGTCGACAACGATATTTTTTAAGTTCGTTTGTTGAACAAGATCAGCAACACGCTCAATCATTTCGGTTGTAAATAACATGCCCGTTTTCATTGCGTCAAAGCCGATATCATGAAATGCAGTATAAAATTGCGCCTCTACTGCCTCTACTGTTTGTGGGTAAATATTCGTACTTTTTTTCGGATGTGAAGCAACAATGGCAGTAATCGCACTAATACCAAAAACGTCTCTTTCTTGAAATGTCTTTAAATCTGCCTGTATACCCGCCCCTCCTCGCGCGGCGGCACCAGCAATGGTTAACGCTGTTGGAATTGTCATTGCTCGTTATTCTCCCTTCTTACAACTATTTATGTAAATATTATCATAACTCTATTTATCTCACTTTATCATCTTACAATGATAGCACCTTATTTCAAGCGATGAAATAGAAAAGGGAGACTTCTTTCATTATCGACACATTGAGGTGAGGAGAAAAGGAAGATGAGAACATCTCAAATTAAAAAGTAAAAGTCGTGCACAAGGGTTTCATGGTCATGATTCTGAAAGTTGCAGATTAATAGCTACCAGTAATGTTTCATTATCTCCTTTGACCATTGCGGTTGTTCGATCGTGCCTTTAGGTAAAAATTCTTTCATTACAGGCTTCAAATCTAACACAGGTGTTTGATCGATTGCATCTAACCCTTCTACAAATAGTTTTTTTCCTACTTTTTTTAAGAGTGGAACTGTCGTTAAACCTATTCTGTTCGGTCGATTTTTACCACGTTGAGCAAATATTCCAACCTTGGGATATGCTTTATTGTTACGTGGATGTCTAGCACCATATGCAATTTTTTCATCTTTTACTTGATCGAAATAAAAGATTACTTCGATATGAGAAAATTGCTCTATCCCTTGGATACATGCTTCATTCAACTCATCAATAAGTTCAATCGTCGACATTACTTTCTGCCACTGATCGTCTTCAACCTTTTTCCTGTTATTTTTTACAAACGCAATTGGTTTTAATTGAAACACCAATACTCACCCACTTTTGTAAAGAAAATTTTCTTCCATCCGAAAATATTTAACAAAAACGTTGCATATAAAATATATGACAAAGATTAAAAAGTAAAAATTAATTATTTCTATCTTTTGAATTGATAAAATGCGGAATATTGGGAAAAATGGATAGAGAATAAGTTTTCAAAAAATGACTTATCCTCTATACCGCTCTCTTCCATCTTTCCTTCTTAGCGTTTTTTTATTACATCGTGGAGCACGTCAGGAAAGTTTGTGAACATTCCATTTACTCCCCAATCAAGAAGTTTCTCCATATCTGATCTATTATTCACTGTATATGGGTGAATAAGTAAGTGATTAGCTCGCACTTGGTGAATAAACTCTTTATCTATTCTTTTATAATTGATTCCAATACCAATAGCATAAGAACGGATATGTTGTAATTCCTCATCAGTTATTTCCGCTTTTCCTGATCCAGAAATAAGTTGAATAAGTGGTGCTTGTGGATGTAATTTTCTGAGCTTCAACAAACTCTCTTTACTAAATGATTGGAGAAGCACTTTGCTAGAGTGACTATTCTTTCCTAACATTCGATATTTTTTTAAGAGTCTCATCAGCTTTTCTTCCATCCCCGGATAGAGATGTGGAGATTTTGTTTCAATGTAATATCTCGATCCCATTCCGAATGTTTCGAATATTTCTTCTAGTGTTGGCACTTTTAATCCAACATATTCCGACTTTGCTTTATCTGGATATTTCTCATTGAACCATGAGCCCGCATCAAGCTGTTTTATTTCTGCTAATGTATGATCTTTGACAAAGCCTGTCCCATTTGTCGTTCTATCTAATGTTTCATCATGCATTGCAATTAAATGACCATCTTTTGTCATTTGCAAATCGATTTCAATATAATGCCCTTTCATTTTTTCGCCAAGTTTATAAGCTAAAAGTGTATGCTCTGGTGCATGTCCTGAAGCACCTCGATGTGCAATATTCAAAATCCGTTCAGGATTTGCTGCACTTGCTAACGCTTGACTATTTTCTTTCGCAAAAGCAACATTGTTTTGACTTCCAAATAATCCGAAAAAAAAGATAGAGATCAATGATAACTTCATAGCTATTTTTCTCATAAAATATTCATCCTTTCATTTTATTTTTTGAATAAAATAGTAACTATATCAATTTTCTCCACCTCCTTTACAATATCGTGAAATTTTTTACATTGATAATAAATAAAAAGGATGACTTTCAATACGAACATGTTATTATGATAAAATAATAACAAATAGTTAAAGGGAGAATGATCAATGACTAATATCGTCGATCTAGTTCAATCTCAAGTAATTGCTTCTATAAAAAATAAAAATGACATTGATAAGGCAATTACTTGTCAATCGAATATTGCTTTCTTATTAACAGGTAATTTAATTAATATGAATGACTATTTGTCCAAACTAAAACAAGCAAATAAACATACCTTTATTCATATCGATTTCATCGAAGGACTCTCTAATACAAAAAGTGCGATTAAATACATTGCTCACACGTGGAAACCTACAGGCATTATTACGACAAAAAGCAACTTAATAAAATTTGCAAAAGAAGAAGATCTAATGACGATTCAAAGAATATTTTTAATTGATAAAAGCGCCACAACCAAAGGAATTGAAATGGCACGATCTTCTAAGCCGGATGCAATTGAAGTGCTTCCTGGTTTAATGCCTTCTGTGATCGATCAACTAACACGGAAGATTAGCCTGCCAATTATTGCTGGTGGTTTAATAAGAAATAAAAAGGAAATTCTTGAAGCGTTAGAGAGTGGTGCTTTAGCCATATCTTCAGGGAATCCCTCTTTATGGAATTTAGATTTATAAACATCACTCATCATTACACATGAACGATTTCTTTTACACTTTCCAAAGTGAAACTCGGTTGATAGTTTGATTTGTACAATCTTTCTTTTGTTGTAACCCCAGTTAGTACTAGGACGGTGTGAAGACCATTCTCGTTACCCATGCGGATATCCGTTTCTAATCGGTCACCAACCATATAGCACTTTGAAGGGCTTAATTTCAGCACATGTTTTACTACGTAGTCGGCCATCAACCGCGATGGCTTTCCCGTAATCGTGCCGATTCGTCGGCCCGTTGCTCCTTCAAAGGCACCGATGATTGCTCCACAATCTGGAATTTCGCCTCTATCTAGCGGGCATGTCCGATCTGGGTTTGTGGCGATCACTTTAGCATTGTTGACCCATGCTTGAAAAGCAAGGTTTAATTTCTCATAAGTAAATTTTCGATCCCAACCTAGCACAACATATGCTGCTTGATCTGGATTATTTGTCATTTTTATGCCAGCATCCGCAAGCTCATCTAAGAGCGGATCCTCACCAATAATGAGCGCTTTTTCATTTTGCGCCATCTTTTCTTTTAAATATTTCGCTGTAATATAGTTAGAGTTAATGACTTGTTCCAATGTTGTTTCTATTCCCATCTTATTTAATTTTTCTACATAATCCTCTCGCCTTGCGATCGATTTATTCGTTAAAAAGACGACCTTATCACCTCGCTTTCTAATTGTATTGATCGCTTCGGCAGCCCCTTCAATCGACCTTTCACCTAAATACACCGTTCCATCCAAATCAAAAATAAATCCTCTTTTCAAGTTGATTCCTCCAGATACTATACTTGTTTTTTTGTTAATTTATTTGCAATTGCCTGCAGGACGATAACTAGTATAACGAGCACAACAGACATTGCTGCAGCTGTATAATACTCCCCACGTAAAATATTTTGGAAAATTGCCAAGCTCATCGGTGCCCACTCTGCTGGTGCTAGTAAGATAGAAATACTCGTTTCTTTTATCACTGTAATAAAGACTAAAATAGAGCCTGCGGCAATACCTGGCATCATCAGTGGACCAATAACAGTTAAGGCAGCTGTAAAAGGAGTTGCTCCCAGATTAATAGCTGCTTCTTCAATATCCTGCTTTATTGCTCGCATCGTTCCCATCGTAGAGCGAATCATATAAGGTAAACGTCTAATGGTATAGGCAATAATTAATAATAATGCCGTACCAGTTAGTTGCAATGGCGCGGTATTAAATGTTTGAATCAAGGCAATTCCAAACGCTATACCTGGAACGACCAGTGGAATCGTTGTCATAAAATCTAATTTCGATGCGTTTTGTCTTACAACGAAATAAGAAGTGAAAGTAGCGATAATCACACTCAACAACAATGCTGAAAGAGCCAAAATAATACTATTCTGAATATTCCCTAAAGAAGAAGTGAAAATTGTTTCATAATGCTTCCATGTATAGCCATTTGGTAAAGGATCTTTTCCCCACGTTGTAGCAATTGATTGTAAAAATATTGAAATCAATGCTAAAAGAGGGATGAAAACGATAAAACCGGAATACAAAGATAAGGAACGAGTGAGAAATTTATGATCGTTTAACTTTTGCTCTTTCGGTTTGCCTGAAACAGCCCCATAGTTTTTATTTTTCGTCAGCAAATGTTGTAACCAAAAAAAGAAAGCAGCGACCAAAATCATCACAACCGTTAAGATTGCTGCACCCGCCCAATTGAAGAAACCTGAAATCTCACGGTATGCTTCAACAACAAGTAAATTCAATTCTTTCGGTGCCAAAATAATCGGCGTTCCAAAATCGCTAAAACTAACGGAAAAAATAATTAAAGCTGTTGAAATCACACCAGGTACTGCAAGTGGAAGTGTCACAGCAAAAAAAGTCATCCAACTTTTCGCACCGAGACTTTGCGATGCCTCCTCTAAAGTGATATCACTTACTTTAAAAGCTGCTACCATCGGCCATAATGCATAGGGAAAAAAGAAAAAAACTTGTACAAGAATAATACCTGTCATCGAATATGGATCAATAAATAGATCTTTGCCACCAAGCATTTGATAAAGATATGTCACCCACCCAGATCGACCGAACATAATAATAAAGGCATAAGCGGAAATAAAAGTAGGAACAATTAATGGTACGGTACAAAGTGCGCTAATTGTCTTTTTAAATGGCATGTTCGTTCTCGCAATCCCATACGCAATTGGAATACAGAGGAAAATGACGATGATAGACACGAGCAGCGCTAATTTTAAACTATTGACCAATGCATTGAAATAGGTTTTGCTCGTAAAAATAGATTGGTAGTTTGCAAAAGATGCCTCTTTGAATTTAGCAATTGTTTCCCTTAATATTTCTCCATTCGTTAATGATCCTAATATATTGACTGGTTGGCCAGTAAAACTAACGAGAAAAACAGAAAAAAGAGGCAAAATTAAAAACATAATAAAAAACGTATAAATGGCCACTTTCATTACCACTAAACCATTAAAACTTTTTTTATTGTGTTTCATATGAGTAGCACCCTTTCAAAATTGATTTACAAGGTTTTTTATCCATTTGTATAGGGTTGATTAAACAGCGTTTTACACTAAATATCATCTAAAATATATGTTAATCCGTACCATTTCTTATCGTTTTTTATGGTGACAAACATGGTCATAAGGTACGTGATATAAAATGGAATGCTTTAAAACATTTATGCTTTTACAGCTGATATATGCTTGGTCATTTCTTAAATGCAAATAATCATTGACATTAGTTTGTATACAATACAGAATAAAGGGTGTTTTTTATTAATCATCAATCTTTTTTTACTAGCGGATCCTACCTCTCTAGTGATTTGATTACATAATACTTTTTTCAATATAAATTGGAAAAACCCTCTATTATTTTAAAACATAATGTATACTATTGCTAATATTCTGAAGAGAAAATGAAGAGTCAGTACTTATCCAAACAGTACTTCTATTGTTATTATCATGAGCTTCGTGCTTTGCTGTATATTATTTGAGTATTCAATTTACCGAGATAATATGAGGAGGATTTTTGAACAAACTTTTATTATCATGTTTTAATTGGGTTTATATAAATCAAGATACAGCCTTTAGCTTCTGAAAAAATGCGTAATGATTATACTTTTGGTGAGATTGAAGAAATTTTAGTAGACTATTTAGATTCAAAATTGGTTCAAAAAAGTTTATTGATTTTGTCATTGAACAAATGGATATTGATGCAGATCAGAGTTAGCTAATCGAAATGATATTATTTATTTATGGCACCATAAAATGTAGGAAATGGCATTTAATTTATGTAGTCTCTTAATTGTCTACATAAAAGTCAACGCAGACTAGATAGATTTAAAGGTGGAAAGTGCACTATCACTATCCGGAAAGTAGAAAGTATCGGGTGTTACTTAAAGCGTTGTATTCGTGGTAGTATAAGTTTAAATGTGAGGTAATAAATTAATCCCCTTTTGATTGAGGGGATTAGATTAGATTTAAGTTACTTTTTCCTTTTTAGCCCTCCAATTAATAGAATTATTGAGATTAGTATTAAAAGATAGATTGGAATCATTGATATATAGTAAATGGACTCTTGACTATTCTCAACTATATTGGTTTTGATACCAATATTTAATCCATTGAATGTAACAGGATTGGTTACATCCAATGATATATCTTTTAAGGTTAAAGTGTTTACGGAAATTCTCATCACTAAATAGATAAGTGCACCAAGTAATAGACTAAAAGCAAGGATAATCCTTTTCATCAAAACGCTCCCTTTTATTTAATGTTACCTCCAGAGGAAGCTTTTACAAATTTACCCGTATATTTAGTTTTTACTCCATCAATAACTTTATCGGCTTTACCGAATGTATATGTCCTAATTCTAACAAAATGGAGCGAACCTTTCAGAGAAGAAGACTGGTAAAGTTTATAAAAACGTAAAGTCGATGTGGAGCCAGTTTTTGGATTCTTGAAGGCTATTTGTGCTTCACTCGATTTTCGTTAGAGGAAAATCGAAAGTAGCCAATGAAATAGGATTTGCGTTAATGACAGTTAACTTAAGGAAATATACTGCCAATAACAATGATCATGATAAAAACACGGAATCGTACAGACCAAAAAAAGGATTGGATCAACAAAATTTGATGATTCAATCCTTTTTTATTATTCGAAGCTAGTTATGTCCCAGCCCCTTTTGTTTTTACGATTCTAACAGGACTGCAATACCAGCATTTTCATAGAACGGTTGCTTAATAACATCACAGAAAACTGGATCTAGTTCCATCGTTCTGCATTCTCTATCTGTTTGCTCACACGTCATCAATGTTGATCCGCTCCGCCAAATAAATCAACTACGATGTCATTCTTTTTACTACTATTCTTTAATGGGATAGCAATAAGCTCAAGTGGCTTTTGAGTAGGATGAACATATTCTGTTTTTTCTATGATACTCGAGAGCAAGAGCTCTGAATGCGAACAAAAATTTCTCTCGCTTTTTCGTTTCTTTATTTTATTTTCTGCCCTTACTCCTCCCGCTTCACCTTCCCTTAATCTGGTGAAAATTCAATATGTACCGGGCAGGAAATACGTTCTTGATTTAGCTTTCAGTAAGAATCAATTAGTGATAGTGGCATATTATCTAATTATTTATCCCATAAATCTTTAATAAATCATTAAACTCAATATTTAAGCCAAATCTATGTAAACCTTCTTCCCGTTGTTTAAAAAGTATAGTTAATCTCTCAATATGTATTGATGCTAGTATAGTTTCATGGACACATCAATCGTGCTGGTCTAAAGATGCCAAGGGGATACGGTTGGATAAGGAATCCAAAGAAATACGCTTATAACAAGGTGTATAACCGTGTGACGTTTGATGTGTTTAAGTGGATAGGAAAGTTGTTTAGGAAGTAGCCCAGCTGTGATTAGCTGGGTTATTTTTTATGTAGAAAAAAAACAGACAGCCTTTGATATTAGCAGTCATACGGATGATACTTTTTTATGAAATATTTCTCTGCATTATTTTTTTAACAAAATTAAAAAAGAGCAGTAATATGCTCTTTTTTGTTTGTAGGTTCTTATTTTTTGGAAACAATTATTCCCCATACAAAGTAAATAAAACCTAAGGCCAGTGAAATATAACTTAGTATTATTAAATTATTTGGAACATATGATAAATATGTTATAAAATCACCTTTTGACCAAGTTTTACTATTTATACCGGAAATTGCTGCACTAATATATCTAGTACAGAAAAAAATCGAGAATATAAGAAAAAAAATAGTTCCTATGATTTTTTTATCCATACGTGTGTTCTCCTATGTTTAGATTTAAGCACCATACTAGAATTTTACTACTCTATATTGGCGTTCAACCCATTTTTTGGGGTATACATATTTAGTATCATATACTTTCCCTCTAGGGTGATAAGCTTTAATTTGTTTTACTTTATATTTTTTATATACATGTCTGTATTCTAATCTATATCTTCCATGGGGGTATGTTTTTGTAGAATATGATACTGTTTTTGAATATGATTTGGTAGTATTAAAGCCAATATGATAGTTTAATTCTCTAATTGGAATATTTAATTGACCAGAATAAGTATTTGAAACTGTTGAGGTATGAGATGCAGATAAACCCCCCCCCGCTTATAGTTGAAGCACCCGCAAATTTCCAAGAACCATAGCTAAGTCCAACATAACTTTTTTTTCCCTTTAGATACCATGTCAATGATCGAACATTAGGTGAGATTATAATATCTCTTTTAAAATCATTTTCAAGTACTATTTCATCTTCGAAATTTTTAATTACTAACTCATTTTCAGATATTGGTTCTGTCTAAAAGTCTACAACAGTTTCACCAGGAGCTAAATCCGCATAAAGTAAGTCATTATTTTCTTCTGTGTTAGTTCCACTTGCATAAACAGGTGTTGCAAGGGGAATTATTAGAAAAAGAAAAAACAAAATGTGTTTTTTCATATTTTCCTCCAATTATTTTATTATTAAGGTAAGTAATTTAAGATGTAGCGCAGCTGTGAATAGCTGGGTGTTGTTTATAGTACTATACTTCTATTTTATTTAATTTTTTTGCCAATTTTACATCATATTGCATTATTTCAAAAACACTATTTTTCTTGCAATTATTAGTTTCACTATTATTTTATTAGCTTGGCCCGTATTTCACTTTAAGCCATTCATTGCTAATCTTGATTCTAGTTCTGGAAAGTATTCAACTTCATATAGCTCGTCCAACTTTACAAAAGAAGGGTACTTAACTAGAAGAACATTTAGCATTTCAACAATACTACGACTCTCATCAATTCCAACGACTAGAAAAGGTCTGCTATATTTTTTATGTAACCATTAGCAAACGGAAGTCTAAGATAAGCCGCATGGGCAGGGGATATATTCATTAGTAAATAACATACCCCTGGAAATCATCTTTATATATAGTATAAATAGATTCGGTACCTTGAAAATCCTTTAATTCATTAACTATCTATTCAGATAATTGTATGCCGTTTGGGTCTTAATAACCTGTGATGAAAGGTCATTAATTTCAGTTTCTTCTGCTTTGTAAATTATTAAATCTGTTATTTTTTCCAAATCAAGTTTCATTTCTTCAATAGATATTTTGCTTGCTCTCTTGTCATAATAATTATATCTTTTTGATCTACTATGGGCATTTTTCCAACAATACTGTTTGTGATTAATATCCGATAGTTCTTCAGCAGATAATGAGCCGAACACTTCCTCTGTTAATTCAATTGTTCTCCGTATATCTTCAGAAAAGTTAAAATCAGTTATATCGGCTTGTGTAATTAAATCTCCGAGGTTATCTCTATAATGATATTTAACATTTTCAATAACAGATCCTTTTTTCAAATGCATAAATATCGTAGTTAAATAACTTCTCTCCACTTCTTCTAAGTGTTTAATTGAGAAAAATACAATAACTTCTGTAGCTTCATATTACTAGAAATGGTATTCCTTGGTTCATCGTAACCATTTAGCAAATTCGATTGCTTCAAGCCGACTCCTCATTTTATCATCCCCTTCCAATTTTTATATTACTCATACCGTAACATATTTAATCATAAATAATCCTAAAATAACCGATTTATTCGAAATAAACCTAAAAACCCCCACCAACTGGCGGGGCTATTTATCTACCTAACTCTAATTTGCTGACCGATCTGCAGCTTGGAAATATTTTCAGGAAAACAATTTAGCAAATGTCTTTTTACCAGGCGCTCCATCAACAGCCAACTTACTCTTACGTTGAAACTGTTTAACTGCTTCCCGTAACCCATTTCCAAAAATACTATCAAGGCCTTTCGGCTCATAGCCTAAAATATACAGTCTCGCCTGGATAATCCACGTTAGATTACCTCTAGCGCCTTTTCGTACAGTGACGCTAGCTTTTGCTGTTCTAGGACCCCAGATCCCATCCACTTTCAATCCAGCTTCGAATTGTTTATTCAGTTCAGTTTGATAAGAGCTCTATTTGTTTTTGAACCTGGTAAACCGTTTACCTTTAATTTAGTGTTATATCTATTATTTAATGTGCGTTGAATGGTTTTTATTCTAGTATTATTATGTGATACATTACTAGTTAAATATTTCAATGGATCCACAGCATTTGACTTTGATAAATTCCATCGTCCTTTGTGTAATTCAAAATGAAGGTGTTGGCCAAAAGAACGCCTTGTATTCCCCATGGTCCCAATTACTTGTCCAGCTTTTACATTTTGACCTTACTTTACGACTACCAGATGTATGACGAGAAGTACACCTTGGCCCATCTTTTGACCAATCAATACCAACCATTACTTAAACGTAACGTCTCTCTATTAATTTCGACTTTTTTTCAAAATCATGTTCATTCCTCCGATTAATCAATCGTGAGGGATGATTTTATAGTGCTTTCACTTCTACTCGTTGATGACAAGTTTTTCTTCACCAGCTAATATATACCCTTGTAACATGTTGCAACACACTTTCGATCATCGAACTTATGTAACATCCGTGACTTGTGATAAACTATTGATCATTCATTGTGATGTATTGTGAATTATACAACACGTTTCGGGTGATTGATTACTATATTGACATTCCTTAAACAAATACGTTATGATATTTTGATGTACGGTCATACATACACGTTTATGAGCATTAAGCTCATTTTTTATGTTTTTCACGGTAATTATGTGCTTTTAACGCTTTCCACACTCGATCGTTTGGACGATTGTTTATTTCTCTCCTTTACATCGGCATCGCAAACTGTTGCGTTTACGATTTGGGGGACGCCCCCCCTCTTTTCTCAATCATTACCCCCAAAAAACTTTATATACAATCCATAACAACAAATAATAGATTTCTTCCCCAGATTAGGGGGATTTGAAACATATGTTTACGTAGCCGTCATTTTTGAAAGGATGGAATGATTCATGAATAAACTATTGAAGTTTTTATTAGCTACCCTGTGGTTTATTACGCTGTTTGCTTCTCTAAATATTAATATGTTTAATCTCGGCATCCCACAAATAGCTGAAGCATTTCATTTGAACTCTGCTGATGCTAGCTGGATTGCCTCTGGATATGTGTTATTTACAGGAATATCAGCGATTATTTTCGGGAAGCTAGCGGATCTCTATCCGACGCGCCGATTAATGATGATAGGAATTGGTCTACTCACGGTCGGTTCCTTCATTGGTTTGTTTAGTCAACATTATTCGATGGTTATATTGGGCAGAATAATTCAAGGGATGGGTGCTGGAGCTTTTCCATCCGTGAGTATGGTCATGGCCGCAAAGTTTTATCCGATCGAAAAACGCGGATTAATTATTGGTATAATCATGTCAAGTATAACCTTTGGGGCAGGGTTTGGTCCGCTTGTCGGAGGATACTTAACCCATCTACTCGGATGGAGAGTATTATTTGCGCTGTCATTATTTAGTATCATTGGTTTACCATTACTTTGGCGTTTTACACCGAAAGAGACAACATCAGATGGACATATGGATGTTTTAGGAGCGATGTATTGTGCGTCAAGTGCCCTCTTTCTGTTGTTGAGTATTCAAACGCATATCGCGTTTCTTGCTTTAGCCATCGTTTTCGCCACCGTCATGGTTTGGCATAGTCGGCGTAGCAAAGAACCTTTTTTCAGGATGGGTATTTTCAAAAATATTCCTTATAGTATGTCAGCGTTCATGATTTTTCTAGTCAATTTAACCCATATTGCCGCCTTTTTCGTCCTTCCGCTCATGCTAATTCATGTGAACGGCTTAAATGAGGCATGGGCTGGGCTGATTATTTTCCCAGGTGCGATTTTATCGGCCCTTGTTGGTGGTACCATTGGGAAGCTAACCGATCAATATGGTCCGACATTAATGGTGCGCTGGGCCACGCTCATCATGACGTTTATTTTTTTATTCATTTCAACTATTGTTGGTCAATCTTCCCTTTGGATTTTATTTGCTATACTATTTGAGTATACAGCTTATTCCATCGATCAAGTGGCGATATCGAGTTTTGCGACCAAAGTCTTAGATATCGAAGAGGTTGGAGCCGGTATGGGGATAATCAATTTATTGCTTTATATCGGGATGGCGATTGGTACAGCGCTATTCGGTAAAATATTAACACTCGACATGAGTAAATGGAATCCGCTATACGGCGGTCATGAGTATTCTTATAGCAATGCTTTTCTACTGTTAGGCTTCTTCATTTTCAGCGTACTGTTCCTGTCAATGATTGCCAAACGAGCATCAAAACAGGCATTTTGACCCTGTCAACTCCCGCTTCATGGATGTATTTGGGATTAAGACCATACAGGTGAATATGTCCATGAAATCCTTATAGCCTTTAATCGTGGGAAGCTACCTAAAAAAACTCTAGATTATAAACGATGTGAGGTTTAAAAGTATGATAATTTTTCACTGCGTTTTCTTTAAGCTATTTTGCTATTTCAATCTAATTTAATGTCTGTCATATCGTAGGGTCCGAAGATTCAACAGCAGATATTGTACATTCGATCAATGACCACCTCCGTTAAATAGGGTCACCAAATACATGATGTCACGAACCAAATTGTAGATTTTAGTCGTTATGATAATACACTCCGTTCTTAACGAAAAGAATGTTTTCTGTGATAAAGTAGAGGTTCAAGCTACATCTTTACAGTCGAGCTACTAATGCCAGCTGATATACATGCTGAGCATCATCATATGAACACTCAATCTATCACATAGTTAAAAAAAGCATAGTGTTTCTGAAAAGATTTTTCACCGTAAAAACACGGAAAAGATGTTTTTTATTAAGTATCGTGAGGGATTATTTTTCATTTAAACGTATTTATTGAACCTTTATTAAAATGTCTAACTCGTTCGGAGGAATAAAAATGAGAAAAATATTATTAGGGTTATCTGTAACCATATTATCTTTGGGATTATTTGCTGGTTGCGACAGAGAAAAAATTACTAAGGAAGATAAACGAGAGGTTCAAAAGTCAGCAGATAGCATGGAAGAAGAAACAGATACTAATAAAAACATAGATTTATTAAATGACGACTTTGAGAGTTTTTCTAAAGAAGATTGGGAGAAGATTCATCTGTCTAAAAGAGATTTTAAAAAATTCCTGAAAGAAATCAGTGAAAAAGATAATAACACCGAAGAGATTCCAATTAAAGCAACTTTAATTGATAATAAAACGATTGAAGTTGTCTTTGATAATTCTGACGGCGAATCGCTCGAAAATATTATATCAGTTCCTATATATGATGCATTTATTCGTCAGTTATACATCCATTCATCCTATTACGAAGACAAACAACCATTCATTCGCTTCCTAGACAATGATGGCCACCTTATTGGTGAATTAGATGATTTTGCTGATTTTGAAGAATGATACATTATTCAAAATAAAAATACTACTAAAACTTTGTCGCATGTATTTAGTAAAATTTTAAAATACGTTTAAAAGGAAGGTTTTTATGAAAAAATTACTTTTTCTTTTACTATCACTCTCTCTTTTAACCTTACCTGCCTGTGAATCGGTAGATTCGGTAAATAATTCCGAACCAAAAAATGAACCGAAACAAGAAATTGAAGTAGACAAGCATAGTGATGGAGCCAAGGATGATAATGAATTTAAAAAAGATGCTGAAATCACCGAACAAAGTCCTGAGCATATAGTTGCATCTGTGACGAGAGTTGTTGATGGCGATACGATTGTTGTAAATATGGATGGAAAAGAGGAAAAAGTTCGTATGATTTTGGTTGACACACCTGAAACGGTTCATCCTTCCAAACCAGTTGAACCATTTGGACCAGAAGCATCTGAATTTACGAAAGAAACACTCGACGGTCAACAAATCGGATTAGAAATAGGTGTCCAGGAACGCGACAAATATGGTCGACTACTTGCCTATGTATGGCTTGGTGATAAGATGTTTAACAAATTGTTGCTAGAAAAGGGCTTAGCACGCGTTTCCGTATATCCACCTAATACTAAATATGTCGATGAATTTAAAGAAATTGAAGCGCAAGCCAAAGACAAAAGCATTGGTATTTGGAGCATTGAAGATTACACTCATGATGATTTAAATAAAAGCACTGCTGATTCTCATTCAAGCTCCTTGAGCTCCTCTAATATTTCAAGCAACAACGCAAAAGCAGAACAAGGTAGCTCTCCTGCCAACCGTGAAGATTGCAATATCAAAGGCAACATTAGCTCTAGTGGAGAAAAAATTTATCACATACCTGGTGGCACTTATTATGATCGAACAAACCCTGAAGAATGGTTCTGTTCTAAGGAAGAAGCCGAAGCAGCTGGGTATAGAGCTTCGATGAGATAATATTGTTAAAAACTTAGCTGTAAAGGATT
>CAVVKR010000037.1:0-9421 GCA_963748745.1 uncultured Bacillaceae bacterium
TAGCTTTACAGAAGAATTACAATCTATCGCAGGACTTGACGATGTAAAAGAGCAATTTATTTTATTGATACGACTCATGATTAAATACTCCCATATACATAGCATCATTCAAATGATTCCTTTATTGCAAAGTAAATCAGAAGTGGTTGTAAACTTGAAGAAAAAGTTTGCAGAGGAACATTTGCATATTCTCCAACATGTGAAAGATATAATTGAAAAAGGAAAAAAGGAAAAGATTGTGAAGCAGGAAATTCCAACAGATGTGTTAGCTACGATTATTTTTCATACCATTAATGACCCTGTCTTTTTGGAAATGGATAAAAAGGTATGGGCAGATTGGATATGGGAAATTATTTATCACGGAATGAAGCCGGAAAAATGATGGAAAATGAAAAGAGACGGTGACACTTTGTCGTTGCATCGTCTCTTCATTTTTTCCGCTTTTTATATAAGTTTACCGATAAACTTTTGCTTTGCTCATTTCTTTCTCATAGTTTTTACGTAAAATTACTTTTTGGATTTTTCCTGACGCTGTTTTAGGTAATTCAGTGACAAAATCAATAGATGTAGGTGCTTTAAAATGGGCGATCTGACTGCGTACAAATTGGATGAGTTCTTGTTCTGTCAGTTTTTTTCCTTCTTCTAGGACTACGACCGCATGAGGTGTTTCTCCCCATTTTTCATGAGGAATGGCAAAGACTGCTGCTTCAACAACTGCTGGATGTTCGTAAAGAACTCCTTCTACTTCAATAGATGAGATGTTTTCTCCACCACTAATAATAATGTCTTTTTTACGGTCAACGATGTCGATATTTCCATATTCATCTATCGTTCCCATGTCACCAGATGCATCCAGCCGTTACGGATTGTTTCTGCTGTTTCTTCCTCATCTTTCCAGTAACCATCCATCACGCCATTATGGCGAGTAATAATTTCACCGATTTCTTTTCCATTTGCTTCAATTTCTTCTCCTAATTCGTTTACCACTTTTACTTCACAGCCGATCATTGGATACCCTGCTTTTGCTTTCATTTCAAATTTCTTTTCTTCTGGTAAGTCTTGATGATGTGCACGAATTTGCGAAGTCGTAGATAAAGGTGCAGTTTCAGTCATTCCGTATACTTGAATAAATTCCCACCCAAGATCCTTTTCTACTCTAGAAACGAACGATGGAGGAGGAGCAGCACCAGCAATGACCGTTCGCACATCTTGTTCAATTTTCGGATGATGTTCGTCGTAGTATTGAAGTAATGAATTCAATACTGTTGGTGCCATATGCATAATAGATACACCAGGCTTTTTAATTTTATCAAAAATGATTTCTGGTCTTACATGTCTTAAAGTAACGTGAGCGGCACCATTAGCTGTATAGTAAAAAGGCGATCCCCAACCATTCACATGAAACATCGTAATATATGTAATAAAGTATCTTGGTCACTTACACGAAGATGGTGCATTGCCCAAAGCGCGTGTAGATAGTTATTACGGTGTGAATGCATGACTCCTTTTGGAGCACCGTCGTTCCACTGTATAAAGTAAGGTAGCTAAATCCGTTTCCTCCATCACCGGGCGGTCGAATGCACTAGTCGGAAAGCTTGCAAGCCATGTTTCATAATCGATATCGTTTTCAAGTAGCTTTACTTTCTCTCCACCATGAACAATAATTTTTTGAACTGTTTTTAACTGGTGACGAACTGGCTTTATTTGCGAATAAAGTTCATAATCGACGAATAGTAAATTACTTTCACTATGATTTAAAATGTATAAATATTCTTCAGGTTTTAAGCGTACATTGAGAGGAACAATCACCGCTCCCAGCTGAAAAAGACCATAAAATCCTTCCAACATTTCCAATGTATTTGGTGCGAGATAAGCGACTCTATCTCCTTTTTTAATACCCAAATATTTCAGACCATGGGACAGTTGATTGATTCGTTCATTTAGTTGGACATATGTAAGCGTCCGATCATCATCGATCACTGCCGTTTTAGTCCCATATAGTTTAACTGCTCGATCGATGAATTGGGTTAATATAAGAGGTACATGCATATTATCTCCACCTTCCAAAAAGTAAAAATATTCTGTAATAGAAAATATTATAGCATAAAAATTGTCGATTGTAATCGTTTACTTAATAATATTTGCTAGTTCTAAGGTATATTTACCACCTTTAAGACTTATAGATATATCGTTTTGTTTCATTTAGGCTAACGAGAGAATGAAAAAAAGTAAATTTGAGGAGAAAGCGAATGAGCCCTCTCCTATTTTTGTGACACATGATAGTATAGTTAAGAGCTTACGAACGATTTATTCTAATTTTCTCTATTTCATATCTTTTTGCTCATAAAGCGGTGAACGAAGGTGAATGAAGGTCAAAGAACGCTAGTTAACTACTGTTAAGGAAGATATTGAAGGAAGTAGTATGAAGCATTAGATATATTTTTTTAATAAACGATACAAAAAGAAACAAATGAGCGAAAGAGAAATAAGATTAGCAATTAAAAGAATGGAAAAGATTGTATCACCTGTGACCATAAGTATTCTCCTTTTTGTTTCCATCATTTTATACAGTTCAAACTTACAGTAATAACTTCAATATATGATGGCACTGTTTTAGAAATAGTGGAACATTATTTTGTACAATGATGCGATAGGTTAATATAAACTTTCTTCACGGATCTTTTCCTCATGTAAGATTTTTTGGTATTTTCTGCTTACTGAAGATTGACTAATTCCAAGTGCTTTAGCAGCTTTTGTTGTCGTTTTATATTGTTTCATTGCAAGCAGAATGAGTTGCTTTTCAACATGCTTTTGGGCCTCTTGGAGTGGAATAACTTTTGTGAATGATGGTGTTGCGCTTTTAAAGTCAGGACCGAATGCTAAGAAATGCTGTACAAACGATGCATCAATCGTTCGATGATCCGTTGAAACAAACAATCTTTCGATGATGTTTTGCAGTTCACGAATATTGCCTGGCCACGGATAGACTTCTAACAAGTTAAGGGCATCCGGTGTTAGGTAATAGTCTTTATCGTACTTTTCATTTAATTGTTGCAAAAAGTGGAAGGCAAGGACAGGGATATCTTCCGGTCTTTCTCGAAGTGGAGGAACATGAATAGGGATGACATTCAACCGATAATATAAGTCCTCTCTAAATGTACGATTTTTCACCATTTCTGCAAGGTTTTTATTCGTAGCAGCGATGATTTGGACATCGACTTTAATTGAAGTCGTACTACCAATTGGGATTACCTCTTGTTCCTGAAGAATTCTTAATAGTTTCACTTGCAGATGCATCGGCAATTCCCCAATTTCATCTAAAAATAAAATTCCTTTGTTTGCTCTTTCAAAATACCCTTTTTTTCCACTTTCAAGTGCCCCTGTAAATGCTCCTTTCGTATAACCAAAAAGCTCACTTTCTAATAAATTTTCTGGTATAGCACCACAATTTAATTTTAAAAATGGTTCATGGGATCGTTTACCAAACTGATGGATGGCTTGAGCAATGACTTCTTTTCCCACTCCTGATTCACCATCGATTAAGACGGTAGAAGAGAAGTCGGCAACTCTCTTTGCTTGGATCATTATTTCTTCCATTTTTTCGCTACAATAAATGACCTCTTTATAAAAGAAATTTTTGCTTTTCATCGTATCTAATTCTTGTTTATATTTGTCAGTCATTTTTTTCATTTCTCGTAATTCCGTTCGGAGCCTTGTCGTCTCTGTGATATCTCGTGAAGCGATAATAATGCGCTGAATTTCCTTTTGCTCGTTATAAATGGGATTTCCGACCGCAAGGATTTTTTTACCGTCCTTTGTTTCCTGTACAATGGATACTTTTCTCTTTTTTTCCATGACTAACCGAGCAACAGAAGGTCTAAACAAGCCTTCATTTTCTAAATCTAAAATATTTTTCCCGAGCAGATCTTGTGCGTGTATCCCCCAAAACCCTTCTATTAAATTTTCACTAACGCGCAGGATATCACCTTCATGAGTGACAACTAAAATTTCATCATAGATACTCGATAAAATAGCATTTAGATCTTCGTTTAAATGTTTTACATATTCTATTTCAAGCGCCATCTCTTCAACCATTGGCAAATCTTGAACGATGATGACTAGGCCTTCGACTTGCTGATGAAAGTTTAGAATAGGGCTGTAGTCGACGAGGACGCTCATCTCATCTGTTATTTGTAATTCGTTTAATACTGTTTCCCCAGTGGCAAATACAGTATTTATATGTTTTTTGTTAAAAATCTTATTAGCGGGGACATTTAACACTTTTTCCGAAGTTGTTTTAATCATTTTGAGACCAGTTTCATTATAATTCACAATCCGTTTTTCTTGATCGACGATAAAAATTCCCATCGGAATAGATGTTAAAATGATCTTTAATAAATCCATATTTTTATTGTCGTGTTTGAACAATTTTGCCAAAAGGTCTTCTCGACGAATATATCCATATGGGGTTCCTTCTTCATTCACACATAGAGCAATAGACTCGCCAATAATTTGGAATAATATAGGAAGGGTCACTTTTTTATTTAAGCGACATACATGTTCTAATGAATGAGCGTGTTCGACTAATGTTTGTGCTGATAGGTTTTCCTTATTTTTATGTTGAAAAAAACGATTCAAATGTAAATAAGCACATAATTCATTCTCTTTTTTTAAAAAGATTAGAGGTTCCGATGAATCCAATAAAATATGTTTCCACTCATCTTCTGGTCGATCTAAGTCAATGGCAATGATCGGGCGAATTTTATTTGATATTGAAAGCATATCTTCAACCTCCATAAAGCGCTTTCACATTATTGTATCATCAATCGGAAATAAGTGAATATTAGTAAAGTTAAAAAAATAATGTTTATTAGAAAAATAACTTCCCTCTGAGGACATGCTCTGTCTTTTTATTGACATTGCAGTGGAAAGAGATAAAAACAGGGTATGTGAGGTGTACACGATATTTGTAAGCAATAATGGCTAGTATTAAGCATAGGATAGATTGAAAACGAACAGAAATTGGGGTGAGAAAAAGGGTGACAAAACATTTTAGCAACTCTCAACTACCTTTTTGTGCACAAACAACTGATATGGCTCCTTTATTTAGTGCCGAAGCTTATGATAATGTAAGTAAACAGATAAAGGAGGTTCGCTTGGAAGATTATCGGGGAAAGTGGACAGTACTGTTTTTTTATTCTAGCGATTTTACTTTTGTCTGACCGACGGAATTGGCAGCGGTCGCTGCTATTTACCCACAATTGAAAGCACTTCAAGCAGAAGTGTTAGCTATTAGTACAGATAGTGTCTATGCTCATAAAGTATTTACGGAGGTCTCTCCTTCCGCTTCGCAAGTACAATTTCCGCTTGTCAGTGACCGAACACAGTCTATTAGTAAGACATACAGGGTTCTTAATGTGAAAAGTGGAGCCACTTATCGCGCAACGATTATCGTTGATCCGGAGGGGATTATTGTTGCAAGATGGATGAATCCGCTAGAAGTAGGTCGCAATGTATATGAGATTTTAAGGTTATTACAAGCGCTACAATATAATCGCAGGACCGGTGAGGGAGTTCCAGCGAATTGGGTACCGGGTCAACCTGGTATTATTCGGGATCCGAAATTAATCGGAAAAATATAACATAACGGAATGGGCTGTTGAGAATGGGAATGGATCAACAGCTCTTTATTGAGGAATTGGACGAGCTCGTTATGATTTCTTCCGTCTCATTTCTGCTTTTTTTACAACCCATTCAAAGTGGTTTTCGATTTCTTTTATATCATCTTCAGAAAGTAATTTCCATTTTTCTGGTTGCAAAAAATAAGGATTTTCCATTCCTTTGTCTAAAAGTTCTCTAACAATCATTTGATTTTTCTCATATGTGATCGGTTGTTCTTGAGGGTGAAATTCTTCTCCACGAATAAGGTAATCTAATGAAACATGAAAAAAATCGGCTATTTTAATAATTGTCTCCAAGCTTGGTCTTCTTTCTTCTCTTTCATATGTTCCAAATACATTAGGTGAAAAACCGAGCATAAGACTAATATCTTTTTTGGAATATCCACTTTGTTCTCGTAGTTTTGCTAGTCGCTCACCAAAACCGTCCATAGAACGCCACCTCTTTCTATTGGTCAAGTATTTTAACACATTTTGTGTGAAATCATCTATTTTACACTCTAAATGTGTTGACTTTTCCGTTAATTGCGATTAATATGGATAAAAACATACAGATTGTGTTTTTGTGGAGGTGTTTAAAGTGGACAAACAATCAATAAGTAAACAATTAATTAAATTACGTGGTCCGCGGTCACGTGAAGAAGTAGCAAAAGCACTTGGCATTAGTGTTAGTGCTTTACAAATGTATGAGAATAGCCAACGGATTCCACGAGATGACATCAAGGTAAAAATTGCCCGTTTTTATCAAAAGGACATCCAGCAAATTTTTTATCAGAATTGTAAATGAACATCACTCTCCATCATCATCTAAAAGTTGCTCTTCCATTGTTAAAAGGTACAACGAATAACCAACTTACTACATTCCACATGAATAGATAGTAGCATATAAATCATTTTTTTATTTCGGAATATTCGAATAAAAGAAGCGGAAATGATTATTGAAAAAGCAGAAATAAAAGTGAAGGAGGAAATGGGATGACGATGAAATCCATTCATATATACCAAGAAATGATCAAGCAATTGTATGACACACTTCATGAAGAACAAAGAAGCGCTGAAAAAATGGTAGGCTTATTGTCTTTAATTAAAGTGGATATAGAGGATCAAAAATTTGTAAAAGATGAATTTGTGCAAGTATTATGTTATATAGAGGCTTTGATAAGTATGATGGAATTACTCTCCAACATGATGATCATTCTACGCGAAAAAGCGTCGAAAATAGAGGAATGCTTTAGTCAAATTGATAAGATGATAAGCAATGTTGAGGTGAATACGGACGTTCTTCGTTGATAATAAATTATCTACCAACCTATTGTTTGAATGAATGAGTATCAATTAAAATAGCAGTTGATACTATTTATTATTGGTTTATTCTTTTCTCTATTAAAACGTTTATGCTCATAGTATAAAATGATCTTTTACGATTGTAAGCATTTACGTCCTTGCTTTTTTTTATCTATGCTACAATGTTGTTTATGCATCATTGAAGCTTTAAGTTTGAATGGGGGAAAATTATAATGAAAATAGAAGTGTGGTCAGACTATGTCTGTCCTTTTTGCTATATCGGAAAGCGTCATTTAGAACAAGCATTAGAGCAATTTTCGATAAAGATCAAGTAGAAGTGACATACATGAGCTATGAACTTATCCGAATTCACCAAAAGATTTTGGAAAAAGTTACGGTGAATTGTTAGCTGCGAAATATGGGATGAGTGCTAAAAAGGCAAAGCGAACGCTGGACGGCATCACCCAGCGAGCAGCATCTGCAGGATTGACATACAAATTTGATAAAATGATTCCGACAAATACGTTTGACGCACATCGGTTAACTAAATTTGCCAAAAGGAACGGAAAAGAAACAGAAATGACGGAAACATTATTGTCAGCATTTTTTACAGAGGGAAAACATATCGGTGATCGTGAAACATTAGCTGATCTTGCAGCATCTATAGGTTTAGACAGAGAAGAAGCACTGAATACTTTACATGATGAAAAAGCCTACGAGAATGAAGTGCGAGCAGATCAACAAATGGCGCGACAAATTGGTATAAAGGGTGTTCCTTTTTTTGTCATTAATGAAAAGTATGCACTTTCTGGTGCCCAGCCTGTAGAAGCCTTTGCTAAAGCACTTCAAAAAGTGTGGGAAGAAGAGAAGCAATCACCTATTCTTGAAGATATTTCTAGCGAAGAAAGTGCTAGTTGTGAAGATGGAAATTGTGTCATTCCAGAAAAAGAATAACATTGAAAAAAACCGTTCCATATGGAGAACGGTTTTTTTACCCGAGTACAACGTTGAGCTGTAGCTTTTATAGAACAGATATTGTGCTTCTACGTTACATCAAACAAAAAGGGATGTTTATGAGTAAGAAGTGTTGAAGTGAAAACTGTTATAGATAAATTTCTTTCTAAGTCATTTTATTAACAATCTCTTCATTTTGTTTGTGTGATTGATAGGCATCAATCATTAATAGTATTGCGGTTATGATATGCATAATCATTCCTAATATAGGAATCCACCCAATACATGAAGTGACTATACCTAAAATACTTCCATGAAATTTTTTCTTGTCATAAATGGAAAATATGAGTGTTACGATGTGTAAAATGAGCATAAACAGTAAAGGTAACCACGAAAAGCTAAGAATAATCGTGCCCCCTATGATTGGACCCCCAAAAAAGCCTCTAGGCCACCTGTGATCCATTTCAGAATGGTTGATATCTTCAATTCATTGCCTCCTTGCTTCTTCATAAACATAATTAAAAGATACTTTTTTATTTACATAAGGTTTTACTCAACTCTTATGCCAATTAGCTTGTTTGAATGTAAACACAGTAAATATTTCCTTTGTTTAAATAGAGTTTCTCATCATTTGAGTAGCGGGAATGATTCAGATGTGAAGGGAGACATATTGTTCAGTTGTCAGCACTTTCCCATACCATCCATCTAAAGATGCTAAAGAAAGCTGCTTGGACATGTTCAGCACTGATTGTTTTATCGTGAAAAGTCAGGTCTTTCGTTGCACATGCATCGGCAATAACTGTACAGTCAAATCCATAATCACATGCAGCACGAACAGTCCGCATCTACACACATATGTGTCATCATTCCACAAATGACAAGATTTTTTTCATCCCTGCTTTTCTAAGCTCGTTCAGTAATGTTGAATGACGAAAGCTGTTCGGGAAATGTTTTTTAATGACTACTTCATCTGCTATCGGTTTTACATGATCATGGATTTGTACCCCTTTTGTTTCCGGTAAAAAAAATGTCAATTCGTTATTGACAGCAATGTGTTGAACGTGGAAAATAGGTGAAATTAACTCCTTTTTCTGAAACTGTCTTAATAGCCTTTCAGCTTGTTCACTTGCTTCTAGCGCTCCTTTTAATTCCATTTTACCCCCAGGAAAATAATCATTTTGCATATCAATGATGATCAAGGCTGTCGTCATTTCTTTCTCCCCTTTCGAAACAAACATATGCTTATATAAATAAATCATTCTACCCCTTCGTTAGATGACTCAGATAAAACATATACAAAATTTTAACTTACGATGATGTTTGTTTCATATTATACTATGATTATATACTAAAAAATGAAAAAGGAGGAAAAGAATGAAACCTTTTAAACGAAGTGTTTTCTCTTTTTTAATTGCTCTCCTTGTCTTTGTTGGTCTAGGGTCATCAACTACAATAGTCCAAGCTGTAGAGAATACAACAAAGATTACTATTCTCCATACGAATGA
>CAVVKR010000038.1:0-21669 GCA_963748745.1 uncultured Bacillaceae bacterium
AACGAGATATCACTCGTTTCTCTTTCTATATAGTGCACTGTTAAATATCACCCCGTTACTCGACCTACTGCTCATGTCTTCAACGATGTCTTGTCCCTAAATCTTTCGAAATAAAAGGGCTTTGCATAGTGGTAAATACACATCCAGCAGCAGCTACTCTATTTTTTTGCAAAATGACGGCGCCATCGTGTAGGGGAGTATTGGGTATAAAAATATTAATAAGCAGTTCTGCCGAGATCGTTGAATCGAGAGGAGTCCCTGTCTCAATATAATCGCCCATTCCCGTCTCTCGTTCAATCGAGATCAGCGCCCCGATCCGCCGCTTTGCCATATACTTAGCAGCTTTAGTAATTGATTCAATCATGAAGGCTCGCTTCTCTTCTTCCTCCAAAGACTTGCTACGTGAGAAAAATTTACCGCGTCCCAATTGTTCTAATGCTCGCCGCATCTCTGGTTGGAAGATGATGATGATCGCCAAAAATCCCCATGTTAAGGCTTGTTCCATCATCCAACCCAATGTATTAAAACCTAGAAAGCCACTAAAAATCTGACGATAATAATGACAAAAATCCCTTTTAAAAGTTGAACAGCTTTCGTTCCGCGAATGACCATTATTAGCTTGTAAATGACGAACCATACAAGGAGTATATCAACAATATTAGACAGATAATCTAATATTGGGAAGTCTAAAGCTTGGCATTATACATCCCCCATTAGCTTTTTGGTAGCGGCGATAATTGATAAAACATAATCGGATGACTAACAATTTTTATATATTTTAAACGTAAAAAGCGTATGAAACAAACATTTTTAACTTCTATATTATATCATATTCAATAATTGGATAAAAAGAAGAAAGGGCGCTCTCCTTTCTTTTTTTAGACTATCATATGAGCTGTAAAATTGGGCAGTATTCATAAAATTGGATTGCTTTTCCTTCCCTTTCTATATAAAGCAAAACAGCTGTGTGACAGCCGTTTATTGAATGATTATTGTTTTTCAAACAAATGCACGAATTGCTTCCATGTGTCTTTCATTTTATACCAAATCCAGTCAAATATTTGATCAATTTCTTCAACATCACCAGACACATTACCTGCGGAAGCCATGTAATTATCACTATTTATAAACTCACCATTAATCACAGTCACATCACCCTCTACTTTACCTTCTACACGAAGATTGCCATTTTTCACCGTTATATCACCTTTCACAACCTCACCCTTAGGAACAATCACCGTTTGATCTTCCACAATTAAGTTAGGCTGTTTTGTAAATGAAAATTGATCTTCTTTTGACCACGTTGAAAAAACACTTCCTACCATCATTATCAAAAAAATGGAGGCAGCAACAAGCAGTGGATGATTGCGAAACCAGCGTTTTATGCCGACCTCCCTCTTTTCTTTTGGAAGTTTCCTCATGACGTTTTCGGTGAAACCAACAGGTGCTTCTATCGATTGTGAAGTGCTTTGAACTAATGCGATTGTTTTCTTCAACTCATGAAAATGTTTTTGGCATGATGGACATTTTTGTAGGTGATTTTTCAGTTTTTGCTCATTTTCATATGATAGTTCACCATCTAAAAAGTCATGCATATAGAGAACAATATCATTAGGACAGGATTTCAATTTCCTTTCCTCCTTCTTTAAATATACTGCAATTGTTTTCTTAAAGCTTCTCGTCCTCTATGAATCCGTGTTTTAACGGTACCAAGTGGTAAATCTAATACTTCGCTGATTTCCTTTAAAGAAAGTTCTTCAATATATCTTAAAATGATTACCGGCCTGTATATATTAGAAAGCTTTAATATTGCTTGATGAATTTGATCTTGTAGTTCCATACTCTCCACTTGAGCATCAGGAAGTTCACCATCATCTGCAATCTTAGCATACATCGTCAAGCCATCGGTCCCCGATAGCTCGGCATCCAAGTGGTAATCTGGTTTTTTCTTCCGGAGCCTATCTATGCAAAGATTGGTCGCGATGCGAAAAAGCCAGGTCGAAAACTTTCGCGTGTGATCAAAAGTGTCGATGTTTACATATGCACGAATAAATGCTTCCTGAGCAATATCCTCCGCTTCATGTCTATTCCCTAACATGCGAAATGAAATATGAAATACTCTATCTTTATACATATCAACGAGCTCAGCAAAAGCAGTTTGATCTCCCTTTTTTACTTGTATCACTCTTTTTTTCACAAGTGCATCCATTCCGATTTTACCCCCGCTCTATGCGGCTATACACCTTTACGATTGTATAGCAAAAAGGTTTCAATTAAACGATTATATATTTAATTCTACCAAATTTTTGTTAAAATTTGTTTGTTTATTTATAAACAGCACACCAAAATGAAAGCAGTAGTTCATAAACGAACTACTGCTTATTATTTAAAGAAGCTTTTCGCCAAAAAGCGAGCCAATTAATGCGACTGCGACAGTTGCTGTCTTGTTCTTCTCATCAAGAATCGGGTTAACCTCTACAAATTCTGCCGAATGAATGATATTTGCTTCTGCCAACATTTCCATTGCTAAATGACTCTCACGATAACTTATACCACCAATAACAGGTGTTCCTACTCCTGGGGCATCAGTTGGATCTAATCCATCCAAATCAAGCGAAAGATGGATACCATCTACTCTCGTTCGTAAATAAGAAATCGTTTCCTCCATGACCTTCGTCATACCGAGACGATCCACTTCATGCATCGTAAATGTTTTTATATTTAGATCTTTAATGAGCTCTTTTTCTCCCTTATCTAAATCCCTCGCACCAATAATAACGATATTTTCAGGTTTAATCTTCGGTTTGTATCCCCCTATGTTCGTCAGGTGAGGATGACCAATACCTAGGCTGACGGCAAGAGGCATGCCATGAATATTTCCAGATGGCGAAGTATTAGCAGTATTTAAGTCACCGTGTGCATCATACCAAATAACACCGAGGCTTTCATAATGTTTCGCAACGCCTGCAAGGGTGCCGATCGCTATACTATGATCTCCGCCTAATATAAGCGGGAATCTCCCTTTGCCGATAATTTTATCTACTTTTGTTGCTAATAATTCGTTACCTTTTGCTACTGCTTCTAAATTTCTTAAATTACTTTCTTTACTATGTATTTTATCAGCCATTCCAATGCGAATATCACCTAAATCCTCTACCTCATAGCCGATCGCTTCCAAGCGCTCATTAACCCCCGCATAGCGAATAGCACTTGGACCCATGTCAACACCACGGCGTAGTTGTCCTAAATCCATCGGCACACCGATGATCGAGATTTTCTGATTCATCTGTTCCTTCATCCTCCTTACTCGTATCCTTATCATTGTATCCGCTTTTATAAGAATGACTCAACTAGACAAGAAAATGAATATATATACAATAGGGATAGAAAAAAATCCTAAGTATGTACTGTACATACTTAGGATTTTGCTTAATGAGCCATGGAGGAATCGAACCTCCGACCCTCTGATTAAAAGTCAGATGCTCTACCGCCTGAGCTAATGGCTCTATATATTTCATATCAACATCTGAAAAAAAGAGTTGACTGGGCTAGCTGGATTCGAACCAGCGCATGACGGAGTCAAAGTCCGTTGCCTTACCGCTTGGCTATAGCCCAATGGTATCATTTATTATATACATTAAGTGAAATATTATGATGATGGAGGGGGACGGATTCGAACCGCCGAACCCTAAGGGAGCGGATTTACAGTCCGCCGCGTTTAGCCACTTCGCTACCCCTCCATTTGAAAAACGTGAAGATCGGACGTTTATCTTTTGTTTAAGATTATTAAACAAGTGGTGCCGGCCAGAGGACTTGAACCCCCAACCTACTGATTACAAGTCAGTTGCTCTACCAATTGAGCTAGGCCGGCTAATGGTGGAGGATGACGGGCTCGAACCGCCGACCCCCTGCTTGTAAGGCAGGTGCTCTCCCAGCTGAGCTAATCCTCCGATTGGTTATTTTTCTTTTTAAAAAACACAAAGTAAAACTTTTCACCTATAAAATAAAAAATGGTGACCCCTACGGGATTCGAACCCGTGTTACCGCCGTGAAAGGGCGATGTCTTAACCACTTGACCAAGGGGCCATTCTATTTTCTCATAGTTACAAGCTTCCAATCGGATTTGAACCGATGACCTCTTCCTTACCATGGAAGTGCTCTACCTGCTGAGCTATGGAAGCATGGCTCCGCAGGCAGGATTCGAACCTGCGACCGATCGGTTAACAGCCGATTGCTCTACCACTGAGCTACTGCGGAATAATTGCCTGGCAATGTCCTACTCTCGCAGAGGGATATCCTCCACTACCATCGGCGCAGAGAAGCTTAACTTCCGTGTTCGGGATGGGAACGGGTGTGACCTTCTCGCCATCATCACCAGACAAAAAACAGGTTAGAAAGCTGTTGCAATGTTACTAATTTTTGCACTAAATCGTTATTTAGATGCAATTGACATATTCTATTATAGTTATTTTTAAAAATAATTCAAGAGGAAAATTAGAAATTATGCCCGTAAAGTAAACTTTTTAAAACAGCTATCAATTATGTAAGTAAATATTCTTTTAGGCGAACGACAATAACTATAGCAAGATAAATGAATAATGTCAATAGGAATATCTATTTATCATTATAAAATGTCGTTTTTTGCTCAGTAGTTGGCAACATGTAGTTCAAACATTCTTTATGAGGGGCTAGCCGCTTAAACAGGGAAAATAAAATTTGATACCTTTCCTTCATCGATCTTTTTACAATATGTTCAATTCTTTCATCTCGCAAATCAAATAATATTTCATCCATCTCTCTTTTTAATAAAAAAATCATCTCTTCTTTCTCTCTTTCAGCAATCAATATTCCCAACAACTTATTCACCTCATCTATGTTTCATTTTCTACATTTATTTTTCATCACATAGTGCATATTTTTTCATTGCACAAGCATATGAATAGTAAAAATAGTAACTTGTCTACAGGAGGAACGATATGAACTGGTTTATCGTTTTAAATAGTAAAAATCTGAAAAAAATATTGCTCATTATTTTTATTTCTTTTTTTACCGCTCTCCTTTTCTATTCCCAATCATCAACAAATTTATCCGTTTTTTCATCGGGAAATAATCCCAAAGCAGTTTATAAAGGAGAGAAAGGAATTGCTCTCACGTTTAATATTGGCTGGGGCGATGAGAAGGCAACTACCATTTTAAAAGTATTGAAAAAAGAAAAAGTAAAGTCGGCAACATTTTTTTTATCAGGTGCTTGGGCAGAACGTCACCCTGACATCGTTGAGGAAATTGTAAAGCTTGGATACGAAATTGGTTATCTCGGTTATGCTTATATCGATTACACAGAAGTGGAAGATGAAAAAATTCGGAAAGATATTTTAAAGGCAAAGGAGGTATTTGAAAAGTTAAATGTGAAAGATATTGAGTTGCTTCGTTCGCCAACAAGCCACTTTGATAAACGCCTCTTGAAAATTGCTCATGAACATGATTTAACAGTCGTACACTGGAGTGTGAACAGTCATGATTGGACAAATCCGGGAGTGCAACAAATTATTAAAAACAGCGTGAAAGCAAGCCAAGGGGATATTCTGCTATTTCACGCATCAGATGCTGCCAAACAAACAGCCGTCGCACTCCCACCAATTATTAAAGAGCTGCAAAATAAAGGTGAATTCATCACTATTTCAGAAATGATTGCCAATGGTAAAACGAAAACAAAACTCATTCCATAAAAAACGGAGAGGCAACAGCATTGTTTGTCCTCTCCGAGATTTTTCCCTGTTTCTGATTTTTTTCCTTTTGTAATCTTTTTGCTCTTTCTTTTAGCTACTTGTTCTTTTTCGTTTTTTTATTTGTAGTATCATTGTTGCCTTGCTGAGCTTTCCCTCGCTTTTTCCTACCTTGCTGCTTTCCATTATTAGCTTCTTGAGCTCGTCGTTGTGCCTGTTGTTTTCTCTCTTGTTCAGAACGAGCGTTATATTGTGGCAATGCTAACACTTGGTAGATATTATTGATAACTAAACTAAATAGCATAATATAGATCCATCTGCGATCATCTACTCGTAAAACAGTGACCCATTCAAGAATCGTAAGCACAACCATAAAAAATAATGTAGGTATAAAGACATCTTTCTTCTTCGTCTGTTTAGTTTTCACATATGCAATAATTAAACCAATGAATAAAACATAACCTGCTATTGCAATGTAAGAAACAATACTTTCACCAGGCTGTGCAAATCGTTCAAATCGAAAATAAACTAAATCAAATAAAGTAACAGCTATGAGCAAAACTTGAATGCTATTCCACAGTGAATAAGAGCGGAGAATCCCTAGGGCTAATTGGTTTACCATTAAATAAGCAAAGAAGCCAACCTGACTGACAACGCTGAAAAGGAAACCGACAAAAATAAACCAAATAAAAGTTGCAATAATTGCGGATAAATCAAAGTTTATAAAGTAATCTTTAAATTCTCCCCAACGTATAAAAAATCCAAATAGCGGCGTTACAATACCACCGAGAGCTAATGTTGTGAAAAAAAATCGAAGCCAATTACGGATTGTCACCTTTTTATCCTCCAAAGAAAAATTATGTATAAACTTGATTTTACCAAGCACCTATTTAAAAATCTAGGACTTACGCTTCATATGCATATTTTTTTCAGAAATTCTCATATTAACATTAAGACTTTTTAGTGAGGAAAGGAGCTCTTTTTATGAAAAAAATAATATTTATGCTCCTCTTATGTTTCATGTTATCTGCTTGTGCTGGAAACGATTCAAATAACAATAATCAAATGGATTATGAGCAAACAAAAAAAATAACTGTTGATATTTTAAAGACAGATGAAGGAAAAAAAGCACTCAATGAAATATTAACAGATGAAAAAATGAAAGAAAAACTAGTAATAGACCAAGCAATTGTTAAAGATACCATTCAAAAAACATTAACATCTGAAAAAGGAAAGCAATTTTGGAAAAAGTCATTTGAAGATCCAAAATTTGCCGAAGCAGTTGCAAAAAGTATGCAAAATGAACATGAAGCGTTATTGAAAAAGTTAATGAGTGATCCAGAATATCAGGAAAAATTGATTGATGTTATGAAAAATCCGGAATATCAGAAAGAAATGAGCGATGCCTTAAAAAGTAAAGAATTCCGAAAGCACTTACAAGATGTGATACTTGAAACTTTCGATAGTCCTTTATTTAAAGCGAAAGTAGAGAAAATACTCCTAAAAGCAGCTGAGGAAATGGGAACAACTAGTGAAACTGGAAATGACCAAGGCCAAGGTCAAGGCCAAGCAACAGGCGGTGAAGATGGCGAACAAGGAGACGGTGGACAAGATGAAGGACAAATGAGTGAGGGGCAGTAAAAAGAATACAAACAGAAATGGCGTCCGTATGAAACGAACGCCATTTTCATTATTTATCCAACGTCTTCACTATTTTTTCGGCAATCTCTTTGTAAATTTTCCCAAGCCTATGGTCTTCAGCATATATGGATGGTGCAAATTCCTCTTCATTCCAATCAGGCTGTTGTAATGGGAGTTGTCCAAGTAATTCTGTACGTAATTCTTCAGCTAGCTTCTTTCCGCCACCTTTGCCAAACACATATTCACGTTCACCAGTTACTTTACTTTCGAAATAAGACATATTCTCAATGACACCTAAGAGCTCGTGCTTCGTTTTTAATGCCATTGCTCCAGCTCGTGCAGCAACAAAAGCCGCTGTTGGGTGCGGAGTTGTCACAATGATCTCTTTACATTGAGGTAACATTGTATGGACATCAAGTGCTACATCTCCTGTACCAGGCGGTAAGTCAAGTAACAAGTAGTCTAAATCTTGCCACTCTACCTCCGTGAAGAAATTATTTAGCATTTTTCCGAGCATCGGGCCACGCCAGATGACTGGGGAATTATCTTCAACAAAAAAGCCCATCGAGATCACTTTTACCCCGAAGCGTTCAACAGGAATAATTTTTTCGCCTCTGACCACTGGGCGGTCGACAATTCCCATCATATCTGGAACACTGAAGCCATATATGTCAGCATCTATTAAACCTACTTTTTTACCTAACTTAGCAAGCGCTACAGCTAAGTTAACAGAAACAGTTGATTTACCAACGCCACCTTTTCCACTTGCAATAGCTATGAAAGTTGTTTTACTGTTCGGAGACAGCAAATTACCTGCATCTGCAGAAGCTTCTGTCCCACGATATTTTTCTAATACTTCTTCCGGTAATTCTGCGAAACGGAGCCCGACTGTTTCTGCTCCTGCACCCTTTAAGATGTTGACGATTTCCGTTTGCAATTGTAATTGTTCACTCGTACCTGTTTTGGCAATCGCTACTTTCACACTAACATGTGCTTTTTCTTCCTTAATCTTTATTACTTAAAATACCGTCTGTTTCTTCTAATGTTTTATGTAGAAAAGGATCTTTCAATTCCTTCAATAAATCAAATACTTGCTGTTCAGTTACCATCGTTAGACACCACCTTAAGTGTTTTCAATATTGATACATTTATTATAACATAACTAAACAACCTCACACCTAATCGAACGCTCATTTCGGTTATCAAAATTGCAAGCAATCGAATAAAGTGTTAAGTGCTTAGACTGAAAATATCAGAAAGCCCGCATAGCTATCAACATTTCAATAGTGCTAATGAGATAGGATCAGTCTAAATCCTCTTCATCTGTAAAATAACGTGCGATACCTTTATAAATAGATGCAGCAACCATGTTTTGATATTCAGGATCAACAAGGTGCTGGCGCTCCTCCGGATTTGACAAAAATCCGATTTCTACTAACGATCCAGGTTTTTTCGCATATTTTAGAATGTATACATTACTAATTGCCTTTGCTTCTCTTTTTGTATTTCCTAGATTTTCGATTAATTCATCTTGAATAAACTTGGCAGCTCGTTTATTTTCCTTAAAATGAGGAGAATAAAAAGTCTGTGCACCGCTCCAACGGGGAGAAGGAATAGCATTTAAATGAATACTAATAAATAGATCAGATTCAGATTCATTGATAAGTTGTAAACGTTTTTTTAAATCCTCTGTCTTTCTTTTACTGTATCCTCTCGTTTGACTAGAAGCAAGGTCTTTATCTGTTTCACGTGTCATGAATACTAAAGCACCTTGCTCCTGTAAATAATCTCTCAGTTTTAAGGAAACTGTTAACGTTATTTCTTTTTCAGAGACTCCATCTCTTTGTGCACCCCCATCAGGACCACCGTGACCGGGATCTAAGTAAATAATTTTACCTGCCAAAGGAAGATTCCATGATGACCATGCTTCTTTTTCCATCGATCGGTACTGAAATATAATAAATAATAGCATGAGGCTCGTCAAAACAATGACTAGCTTCCATCTAGGCTTCATTCATACCGTCCCTTTCTTGTTCTTTTCGCCAACAATACTTTCGCTTCTCAGCGAGAAACAGCAGCCTGCAATTGGCATGAGCTTTGCTAATTTAGTATATGGGACAAGTATCCATTTTAGACCTGTATTTAGTGAAGCCGTAATTTATATTTGCGCAACATCATTTCATAACCTTCCATCCACCATGTATCAACAAATTGCTTACAGATCCATTCAATGGATTGATCGACGAAATGCTCTTCTCCATAACCAATATATAACCAAAAATAATAAAGCGTATCTGCTAAATAATCGCGTTCTTGCTGACAGCGCCTCTTCGTTTTATCGACCGGCTCTCCATCTAAACTAAAACGACTAAAGGTCGCTCCAAGTAAATACGCCTCAATAGCCACATCTAGGCAACCTTCTTCAGCACTTTTCTTAAACCATCCATCACTGCTTATTTGAATTTGATCAAAATATTGATAAATACTTTTTTGAATATGTTGAACGGATAGTTCTTTCAATACTTTGCGTTCATATTTTATTTGTTTTTCTCTTCTTTTTGCTTCTAACGATGTAATTACTTTCATTTCTCCACCTCACTAACTATGTTTCATCCGATGGTCGATTATCATGCAATAATATCTGCTTCTTTCTTTGCCAAAATAAGAAAACAAAACTTGAAGGAAACGGATGACATGTTGCTTGTAACTGAAAAATATACCGTACGGAAAGAATGGAGTGACTGGAGTATTTGGTCTACAAAAAGGTGCCTCTTCGGGCAGGCTGAAGCGTGGGATCCGCAGTAATCAAAGATTATGCAACATTGATTGCACAAGCTATGATGATATACGTTGACAATTAGATGGACTTGAAATAGGACTGCTAACTTTTACAACAGGTGCTATGGTTTACACCCAATGGATCAGATTACATACTGGAAGTGGACTGGTTTAACTATCTGAATAGTGGAGGGAGATCAACATTGTTATTCAGTTCGGAGCGGGACATTGTCTGAAAGATAAAATGAGGGGCTTCATTATCATAAATAGGAGCGATTTTTGCCTAACTTATCGCTTACATGAATGTAAAATGAAACTTAGAGAATGTGATATATGAACAGTTTAAAAATGTAAGTGGGGGCCTCCAAGGTGGAAAAGTTACCTTTATTGGATCGCCCCTCCCTATAGAAAACAATATGAAGAATGAAGCTTTTCGCAGCCTCCATTGAACATTTGCTGTACTCATCTCATTAAAAACTCTCTGTTTTTCAAAAGAAAATGACCGATAACAATAAAAAGGCAAGTAGCAATTAATAGCGTAATGACTACACCTACATCATTTTCATGATTAGGAATAATCCAATGAAACGGTTGTAACAATCCCAGACCAAGTGAACGTGTCAGCAGTGAAATGAAAGAATAAACGCCTATGACAGCAAATTGTAAGCATAACGATAAAAAAGGTAAAAGCCGCAAAATAAATAATTGTAATGATTGGAAAATAAAAATCTTTTGCTAACAATGATGGAGATAATTCTTGATGATGGTTACTCACTAAAAATAGATACAAACATAGGAATATGATGAGATAGATGCTTGTGACCCTTAAAACACGAAATATTCCATAATAAAACGCATCATAAGGAAACGATAAAAGCAACTCACGACTATCTATTTCGAGCAGATCTTGAAAGATGCCAATGATCCAAATAGAGATACCGGTCATAGCAAAGATGCCAAAAGTATACTTGATACTTTGAAATGGAATGAGAGATAGATGTCCATGGTGTGTTATGTAAAGAAAGATTGTTAAACCTAATAGTAAAACGATTGGAAAGAAAAAAGTCCATCCCATTGTTTTGATGTCAAGCATCAAAGGGATTCTTTTTTTGAATTGATACATTGCAGGTACCCCTCTTCCACAGTAGGCAATACAGAAATTGCATCTTTACTAGGTTTTTGTTCAGAAATGACCCGCAATTTTAACATGTCATTATTTCTTTTGGAAGAAAGCGAATCCATTCCCGCGGCGGAGCCCTGTAAATAAGATCCCCTATCACCCGATCTAAAAAGTGGAGAGTCGCAGAAGTAACACCAGCAAAAGATGTTATTTTTAAAAACTTAGAGCCTCAACAGGATATTAGTTACGATGTAAAAGTGCACCGCAATCAGTTCCTTTTCCTTCACTCTTAACACGCCTTCCTTCGTCGCTTCTGTTGCAAAGGCAATGAATGTTTTAAACACTTCAGGTGCAAGGCTCGCAAAGTCGTTCGTCTTATTGAAAAATTCTTTTTTATACAATGAATCGCCTTCATCGCCGTCGTAGGTACGGAATGCGTTCGCACCATGTGCAAAAGCACTACCTGCTTTTAAGGCACTTGCCACGAAGATCGCTTCTGCAAGTTCTTCTTTCGTTGCACCTTGCTTTTTCGCTGCGTTCGTATGAATGTCTATGCAGTAGGCACACCCTGTTGCGGTTGCGCATGCGACAGCAATCATTTCTTTTAATTTTAATGAAAGCGCTCCTGCTTGAAATACCGCTTCATTCCATTTTTCGAATGCACCGTCCACTTTAGGTGTCGCCGATTGTACATTGTGTAATTCACGTAATCCTGATTTTTTGTATAAACTTGTCATGTCGATCTATTCCTCCCTAATCTCATTTATTTTGCTTTTAATTATATTATTCCTATATACTTAATTGGTTTTAATCATTTAAAAAAATGAATTCATCTTAACAATAAAAACCTCTTCCACATGGGAAGAGGTTTCAATTAATCGAATTCACTCTTCCTCATCTTTCAAGCGACAGCTTGCTGGAATTGGCACCGTTTTACATTCGTACTGGTTGCCGCGGGGTCACAGGACCAGATTCCTCGCCCGCTCTTGATAAGGAAATAATATGTAATTATGAAACTTATTACACACTCTACATGAACAATTTTGAATTGTCAACTATTTTTGAGAATTTTATCCGCAAATTATTATACGTTAGACAAAACCCAAGTTATCACGAATAGTGACGGTGGCCCATGTTACACGACTGAATCCCCTTTCAAGAGGCATTTTCCCAATCGGAGTTTCCTGTTTTAAATCAATTAGACTCATTTCACATCTCACAAGCATTAAAACAGACGTTTGGTTCTAAAGACTGATTTTAAAGAGAGGAGTAAGAAAGCAATAAAAGAACACAACCTTGAAGATTTTACCCGTTGGATGGATACCTATGAAAGTACACTAGATGGTGATAAGCAAATAGAAAAGGCAAATAGCTTTCACACATATATCAAAGGTAACTGGAATCGTATTTTTGATTGGCGAGAGAAGATAGATAATTGTCCTGAAGATGCGTGGGGCATGGGGGCGAAGGAGTCTAACCAACGTCATATTTCTTTTCGAGTGAAGAAACGTGGCATGCATTAGAGTTCAGCTGGTAGCGAAGCTATGGTAAAAATTAAACAAGGTATCCTAAATAAAACCCTAAGATCGGTTTATCTTAGAGGTCAAAAACGAAGTATAATAAAACAACGTAATGTGAATAGGACAATCCGAATGACGGAATTTCTACGTAACGTTACTAGACCTTCCATAGCAGTAAACCAAGACTCAATAAGCCTGAATCGTGCCCATTCAACGGCAGTAGGACAATTAGTAAAGAGTTTCCGATGAAATCAAATATACTCGGTATTTTTGGAAGGGTCTTGGTTTTTAGAACCTTTCAAGAATACCAGGCCAGCATGCGACAGCCGGTAGCAAAAAGTGTACAAAAATAGAGCGCGCAAAATATTGGTATAGAAATTATACCGAGAATATACTATTATTGTCATAATTTTTCCAATGTTTTTAAATATGTTATTGTATACTTATCATATTGTTGATAAACTGTTCATAAAATGGGTATTTTTATGAACAGAATGAAATAATTTCGGGAGGGATCACATGCTTAATAAACTGATGTCACATTTGAATATTTTGTTGGGTGTTGTGATAGGGATTATCATTGTGAGTACAATCCGACATGGAGGATTAAATTGGGTGTATATTGGTGAGACATTAGCCCTATCAGCTCTATTATTATTTTCTTTAATAATTATAAATGTAGGAGCCAAAAGAACTCTTTAATTATCTATTGTTACAGTATGTACATTCAGATGTTTTTTCAAAATCAAGAGTTTATATAAAAGAAGTTGAATAACAAAATAATGATATCGTTTTGTATATTATTAGATTATCATTTATATCCATATTAAACTAAAATACTATAATAGCTTTAGAATCTTTTTCTAATTGTTCGTGCTATACCCCAAAATAGGAAGCGGTATACAAGTGCAATAAGAAAAAAGAAATAAACAAATTCAAAAGGAGAAAAGGGCTCATAATCGATTAAGTATGAATTAATAAAAATAAACATTAAAGAAAATAGCTCCATTAAGGAGTCTTTAAATCCATTTTTTTCGTACAAGTACTTAGTTTTTTTAAAATTAAAGATATCTATTAATTCCTCACTAAAAATTCCCTTGACAAGGGCTAAACCTATTAAATAGATTCCCAGAGCAGGTACTGAAGCCATATTCACAACCTGTGTTATTACACAATAAATTATAGTGAATATAAACAAATACATTTTTTTCTATTTCACATCCCTTTTATCCAATATTTACAGTATAATACAAAATTAGCATCATTTATACGCTTCCCAATGTTAAAAAATAACTAGGAGGGATCGTATAAGTACTATGCATTGAATCCATATTAATTTAGAATACATTAAAATGGGGGAGATCTTTTGCCAATCCCCCCAAATTGGTGAATCCTGGAATTAATAGATTTTTAATTTAAAGATTTGGGGGAAAATACTATGAAGGGTGATTATCAGCAGATGAGGACATAAAGTATTTAGACTATGAATTTTAACTACTGCCATTTCTTGTTCTAACTCAGTACTTGAGCTATCAATTCCGGTCCAGCAGCAGCTAACCATAAATAAAATGTTGCAACTGCAGCATGACTATATACAGCTCCAACCGATATTCCCACTACTAAATATGCAATTACACGTTATTTGGCGCTTAGTTATTCAAAAAAAGGTATCCCTTATTGAAAGGGGCACCTTTTTGCATGTCTACCTTATCCAGTTCAATGGATGAACCTTTTCTTTATTTCTTAAGATTACCGTCCAAATGCTTTTGTGTTAATATTCTTCTCATCAAGGAATTCTTCTATTTTTTTCTGTTCTCTTCCATTCACCACACCACTTTTATCAATGATTGATTGAATGTCGATTTCAGAAAAATTTCCTTCACTTACGTTATCGAGTATTTCATTTAATTCATGAAGATACTCATTTGAAGCTGTAATGTAACGACTAATTCTTTCACACTCTTCTTGATAACCTTCAGGCAAAGTATTATTTTGGATATAGCTAGAGAAATTCTCATCATTTTCTTTTACAAGCTTGTTAATTGTGTGAAATTTATCCATTTCACTTTTATTTAATTCCTGATCTGCATCTATGATCTCCTCAAATGGGTAACTAGCATTATCTAATTCTTCGTTGCTGTCTAAATATATTTTTATGCTTTGTTTCATTTCTTCTTCGTCAATTACACGATTGTTTTTTTCAGAGGTGAAAATAGTACTGGGGATTTCTACGTTCGTTGTAAGAGGAATGTCATCTTCTGTAGCGTCTATATTTTCTCCCTGGGAACATGCACTCAATACAAAAATAAGTAAGAAGCTATAAAAGATTCTTCTCATGTTAATTTCCCCCCCTTGAAAATAGAGATGTTCCATTTCAAGTATTTAATAAATAACTTAACAAAAAACTTACCAATATAATATCCCAGTATTCCTAATAAGGAGCCTAAAATAACACCTTTTACGACCTGAAAAATTTCCCCCGTTCCAATTGTATTAAATCCATTAACAAATCCCATTACAATTAAGATAACTGGGGATAGAATCATGATTGGTACACCAATTATATAAGCTAATATAATTGGTGTACATAAAAGCAGCATAAAAAAACTAACTATAATAATGATACAATTCACTATACTTAATCCCATGATTGAAAACATTGCTGTAAACATACTTTTTATGCTTTTATTCTCTTCTACTTTATTCATAGCATAAACAGCGTTTAATTCTTTAGCAATCTCTTCAGGTTTTCCTAACTCTTTAGATATTTCCTCCTCACTTTTATCCTCATTGAGTCCATCCGCAAAATGCATATCATATTCTTCTACAATATCTTTCTTTTCTTTTTCAGACATATACTTCAAATTACTTTTCAGCAATTTCAAAAAATTATTTTTGTTCAAGTATATCATTCTCCTCGACAAAGCAATTTATTATTAGGACAAACTCATTCCATTCAGATTTTAAAGTGTTAAGTTTATTCATTCCATTGCTTGTCATTCTATAGTATTTTCTAAACGGTCCTTCTTTCGACTCTTTATGATAACTGGCTAGATAATTTTCTTTGACTAATCTCCTTAATATTGGATAAACAGTCCCCTCCGATATAATAATTTTGTTAGAAATTTTTTTTACTAGTGAATAACCATATTCATCTTCTTTACTTATTATTAATAAGACTATTAATTCTAGTACATTTTTATAAAATTGAGCGTTCATAATTTATCACCATCATTATTTATCTATAGCTTCGTTGTTTGCTTCATGAATGATCATATCTTTGTTAATTAATATCCATTTTACTACACAATAATATTCAGTACTTACAGAATAATTACTTTATGGTGAAATGAAATAACAATACGCCATATAGAAAAAACGAATGACCTATAAGAAAATAATCACTCCAGTTCCCATATTATTCGTTATACTTTGACTCTGGCACACTTTTCATTGGGTTTCGCCGTGAATTACCACAAAAGACTTTCTTTCAGTAACGAAAATTAGGAATTTAATGATAAATAGATAATTCAGACGCTCACTTAATAGCAGTTAGCTATCATAATTCGGGTGTTCTTCATTACAATCTCACGCGTATTGATTATCTAAATTATACCAATTTTACTATCCTGAATAAGGATAACACGATACTTTCCCTTATTCAACGCTTTCTTTCTGAAGATGAACTACCATCTATTTTAACAAAAATTCCATTTTATTGAAAGGAAATGTGAAAGTCAATAAAAAAATATTAATAAAGGCCATCATGTCGAAGGTTCTAATATCATAGCTGAGGAGAATAGCTACATACAATCAAAATTGCATTGAAAAAATCAACAGCAGGTCCAAGAAGGAAATATTATTCTCTAACTCCAAAAGGAGAGAAGGAATTAGAAATGTTCATTAAACGTTGGGGTGATCTGCAAACTAACGTGAATAATATTCTACATCGTGAATCAGACACAAAATATAGAAAAGGAGATGAAACGATTGAAAAATGAAGTAAAACTTTCCGAGCAAAGTAAAACATTTATAGAAAATTTACGTGTCTATCTATTTTCTAGTGGAAAAAATTCAGATGAAATAGAAGAAATTACCGAGGAACTAGAAAACCATTTTTCTGAAGTGGAAAAAAGAGGAAAGCCGATTGAAAAAATTATCGGAAAGTCACCAAAGGAATATATGGAAATGATCTCTAATGAAATGGTAATTGACTATCGAACTTGGTTTAAATACATCCTTCTAATCATTATTGGAGTATTTTCTATTACAATTATTAGAGATGTATATTGATTAACTCAGGGGATTTCTGAAACATGGAAATCCCTTTATATCAATGTTTACATGAGTTTAAAATGGATTCAAAACTATAGGAATGGATAAAACTTCATATCACTTGAACCAATTTGAACTAAATTTATTTTTTGATTTTTTTGTTATATATCATAATTGGATATAAATAACTCTTTACCTTTTCGCGGCCTTTCCCTGTTTGTAATTATTCATTCCATATCCCAATTCCCACTCTTTTATATTAGCAAACCTAAATAAGTTTCTTATTTCTGGTGAATTATCATAAGTAATTAACCATTTGTGGTTACATTTTTGCATGTTGTAGGCAAATCTTTCGTGATCAAAACCTGTATGCAAATCACCTTTTTTTCCGTATAACTTCGACTTTGTAGCAGAATAGTATGGTGGGTCTAAGAAAATAAAAACTTTTTTTCCAGGAGTATGAATCACGTCTTCATAATCTAATTTTGTAATTTTAGTATCCTGTAGTACTTGTTCTATCAATTCTAATTCTGTCAATCGACGATTCAGTAAATCGTTTTTGAAACGCTTGTTCTGAATACCCACCTGAATCAACTGTTCCAGAAAAAGTTATTCTGTTTAAGACAAAAAAACGAACTGCCTTCTCAAAACTATTAAATTTAGTCTCTGTATTTGTTAAATCTTTAAACAATTTTCGTCCATCAACTCTATTTTCTTTTACTTCTTTTATTGCCTTTAATAATTCTGCCATGTTGTTTTGACTATGATAATAAAACCAATATAAATCTTCATTTATATCATTAATCCAGTATTTACAATTTGGGTTAATTTGCTTTAACTCAAAATATACGGATCCTCCACCAACGAAAGGTTCTCATACTCATAGTATTCAGGAACAAGAGGTATAATATACTTTAATGCTCTAGATTTACCGCCTGGATAACGTAAAGGGCTTCTAACCTTTTTAAGTCTTTTAACATTACTCACTTTTGGAACATTTAAACTCAAACTCAATTGTTCAAAACTCATTATATATACTCACCCTTTCATATTTATGTCATCTTATTACTCTCTATAACAATTGTAATATTATTTACCCTTGCTTCTTTATTTAATAGTTCAATTATAGATCTTTCTCTTTTATTGAAGTTATTTTCTGAGTTAAACTTTTCAATTGAATCTGCGCTATTAGGTAACACTAGTCTACCCTTAATATTACTAGTCAATTTTAAACGAGTACTAAATTCAACTTCGTTTCCCTTTAACTCTAACTTAGATATATTTGAAAACAATATGAGTTTGAATAAGCCGTCTTTTATATCATCGTTTGTTGGTAATTTTCTTTTACTTGTATTTTTTGATTCCTGTATTATTAAACGACGGGGGGCTTCAAAAATAATTTCATCACACGTTAGAGCATATTTACCTCCTAAGTAATTTTCCATAGAGAATATTGCTTTAATAGTTGAATCTGATAAATACTCAAGCTCATGTATTGTATTTGATTCTCGTAATGCTGCTAGCTCTGAACGTTTTAGTGTTTTAACCGTAACTTTATCCATCAATTATTTTCTTGCTCTGTTAACTGTTAATCGTTAAATAAATGCATAATTAAATCTTTGGGGTTCTCGTAATTTCACCTTTAATGTTTCTCCAATTCTCTCATAAGAATCAAGTGCTTTTTCCATTATTTGATAAAAATTTTTTTTAAATGTGATTGATTCCAGTGATGTGCATCTAATTTATAAGATTTTATTTCCTTTAATTTTTGTTTTACATAATCGTTATTAAATTTTTGTGAAGTGATTTTATTGTTACTTTTTTTATCAGCTTCATCGTACCAAGCAAGTATAATATATACATTCATAAGATTTAACCATGAAAGTGTAATAAAATTAATTCTATCATTATCTCCACCTATTCCCTCATCTTTTAAAACAGGAATTATTGTAACCACTTTTTCTGCATGGTAAGTTGAATATATTCTTGATAAAGGATATGAGCGTGTTCTCTTAGGACTTACCCAAGTTGAATATGCTAAACGACTTTCATCATTAAATTTTACAAAACCAAATGAACGAGCACTTGTAATATTAAAGTCATCTATATAGTACTCAACTAATTTCGAGGTCTTAAACTGCGGATCATATATAACATTTTCAATCTTTCCATCTAACTTTACTAATTTACTCTTCGACAATTAATTACCTCTTTTCTATTTAAATTTCAAAGCGCAACTTTCATTTCCTTTATATCTTCTAAATAACAATAATTGATTTGTAAAATAGACACTTTTTTCTTCTGTATAGACTAAGTTATGTCTTGCTACTTTATTGTCAATGCTAATCTTAATCCTGTCAAAGAAAATATATCGACGTATTAATTAAAAAAATCGATCGATATTCTTTCTTTTGAAATTCCTTATAATTTAATTCAACTATATCTTTTAAACGAACACTGATTTCTTTTATTAATTGGTCAGCATCATCTTGAATTTCTTTATAACTCCTATCCTTTTGCTTATCATAGGCACTTGAAGACTTGATTCCGCCAAATGATGGTCTATTACTTTGATATTCTCTTTCCAATCTAAAAATATTATTGCTAAGTAACCAATTTAGATCTCTAAATACTTTTTTAGTAATAGGCTTAGTTGTTTCATTCATTCTAGATAATAAATCAAACACAAATAAAATAATATCCCAATTTTCTTCTTTATCCTCCTCAGTCAATAAACTTTGAAGCATAGGTAAATAATTCATTTGGAAATCTTTATTTTGCAGTATAGGAAATTGATTACTTAATATGTGAATAGATAAAGGCTCTTTCTTTCATAATTAATCAGTTCTTCAAAATCTGGTATTATTAATTCAGCCGTATCTTTTAGTAATTTAAAGTCCCCGGTTCATACTTTATTTCTTGTAATACTTTTTCTAATTCAATAAACTTTTCTTCACTAATTACATCATATAATTGATAATAATCAAAAACATCATGTAAATAATCTTTAATATCTCCATATAAAATCCAAGTACTACTTGACTCCTGTTTTTTCAGATATCAAATCTAAATTCATCGAACTGGGTACATTCACCCCTCTTTCCCAGCTACTAATAATACTACTTATAGGTACATCTAGCAACTCACTAAATTCTTTTAAAGTCATTTCTTCTTTCTCTTTCCTGATTTTACGTATTCTTGTACCGATACTTTGTTTATTATATTGAAACATACTGTCTCTCTCCTTTAAACAACAAATTATTACATTATCTATTTTCGATTTATGTACTTTGAATATACGCCTCTTTAAAGTTGTTTGCAATTAAAATCAAATATTATTTGCAATAATTATGTATAATATGGTAGTATATAATTACAGTTTACGTTTTTCGTAAATGAATAACGTAAAACGAAAGGAGGTGAATACAATGGCTATTAATGTTAAAGAACTAATAGATCTATCAAAGCTTGGCAAAACAATGTTATTGGTAGAACCGCCAGAACCATATACTAAATATGTAGATGGCGAACCTACTGATGAAATTGAGGGCTACAAATATTCTATTGTTTTGGTGGATCATAACTACGACAAAATCCAAGTAAAAATTGAAGAACAAAATCCTTCCATCACATTAGATGACGGAAAACCTGTCAAAGTACAATTAAAAATCTTGATGTTTTCCCTTTTGCATTTAATAACAGAGTTAACTTATCTTTTAAAGCTTCAGCTATTAGTATTGTTAAATAAATAATGTGCTCTAAGAGTAATAAAGTCGCCTATTCTTAGAGCACTTTAAAGGGAGTGAATAATAATGTTTAAAAAAAATGAAAATATGAAGTGAAATATAGACACAGAAAAATTAAATATATTATTTACTTCTATCTAATTTTATTTTCACTTTTTATTTTAACTTTTTTATTAGATCAAATTAGATTCTTTTCAATTCCTAAAGTTCAAATTTACTCTTTATTAACATTAGTAATCGTTGCTTTTAGCTTTTATCTTTTCCATACAAGTAAATATTCCTTTTCTAAAATTCAACGAACTAAAGCTAAATTAAGGAACGTCATTCTAATACAATAAGCTTTATATAGATGATAAGAACATTAACCCTTATCACTTAATAACATCTTTAAAATTTGTATTTTATAAAAATGATAATTCCTTATTTATAGAAGCTTATTCATTTGGTGCACCCTATGCTTTACAAACTGTTGATTTAGGTAAGAAATTAAGAATCAGCATTAAATTTGAATCTAACTGACATTAAAAATATAAATGCAAGCCATATCACCTTTATATTTGATCTTATCAAAATAGAACGATTAATAGTTAATCAAGATTCATTAGATAATGAAGTGGCGACTAAAATTGCCTTAGATTCCAATAAAGTTTGGGATTTTTCTAAAGTTCCTCATGCTTTAATAGCCGGAGCAACTGGTAGTGGTAAGACGTATATGATTTATTATCTAATATTAGAATTTGCCAAAAGAGGAGCAGATATATATTTATTAGACCCCAAACAAAGTGATTTATATAGTTTAAAATCTAGTATCCCAAACGGAACTAATAAAGTGGCAAGTACACCAAATACAATAGCAAAAATTTTAC
>CAVVKR010000039.1:0-11540 GCA_963748745.1 uncultured Bacillaceae bacterium
TTTCATTATCAAAACGAATGTCATCAATCACCGCATTTAATTCCTTATAATATTCAAGGTCATAGGCGTTTGTTTTATTCACATGCATATGAATTTCCGCAACTCCATCTACCTTCTTTACTGTCAATGTTTTCGTTTCTTCTACTGTTGTATTCAAAATAACCCCTCCTCATATTATTCATTATGTTTTTTTATCTTTCGTAACTAATTAATAATATATGGAATGTTCTAAAAATTATCAAATCGATTTATAACCTGAATTTCCGTTAAAATATAGTAAATTCTCCTTTTTTCATAACTATACTTGATTTTACGCCCTTTTTAAACGAACGTCCTTTTAGAAAAAACATAATTTTATCTTCTTTTTTTATTTACTATAAATTTGGGTTTACTTTAAATAAGCCTTATATAGTTGTAAATTTAGCTTTTTCCTACTATAGATGCTCAAAATATTTAAATATAAAGCACCTTGACAGAGTATTTTGAATATTGTATATTGCATATAATTAACGTCAGACAAACAAACATAATATTGTTTTGGTAATTGTTATAGGAGGAGATTTTTTTATGAGAGATAACTATGTTTATGATATTACGATCATTGGGGGTGGTCCGACTGGTTTATTCGCTTCTTTTTACGCCGGCATGAGGAATGCTTCCGTCAAAATCATTGATAGTTTACCTCAATTAGGAGGACAGTTGGCAGCTTTATATCCAGAAAAGTACATTTATGATGTAGCTGGTTTCCCAAAAATTAGAGCGCAATCATTAGTTGATCATTTAAAAGAGCAAGCACTACAGTTTGATACAACCATTTGCCTCAACAGCATGGTGGAAGATCTAAAACGTTTAGAAAATGGGACTATCCAACTAACAACAAATCATGGTGAACATTTAACAAAAACAGTCATCTTAACCGCTGGAAACGGTGCTTTTCAACCGCGTAAGTTACATTTACCTGAGGCAGAAAAATATGAAACTAGCAATCTTCACTATTTTATTGATGATTTAACTACATTTAGAGGAAAAAATGTAACCATCTGTGGAGGCGGAGATTCTGCAGTTGATTGGGCGTTAATGCTTAAACCAATCGCAAACGAAGTAACAATTGTTCACCAACGCAACAAATTTCGTGCACATGAATCAAGTGTTACTACTTTAATGGAGAGCACGGTAAAAGTAAAAACACCTTATGTTCCTGTTGCTTTACTTGGAGATGATGCAAAAGTGCATGCTATTACGATAGAACATGTAAAAGAAGAAACAAGGGAAACAATTGAAACAGACGATCTAATTATTAATTACGGTTTTCTCTCTTCACTTGGACCTATGAAAAAACTGGGGATTAAATATAGAGAAAAACTCCATTGTCGTCAATTCAAAAATGGAAACGAATATTCCAGGTGTATATGCTGCAGGTGATATTTGTACTTATGAAGGAAAGGTAAAATTAATTGCAACTGGATTTGGTGAAGCACCTACTGCTGTCAATCATGCAAAGGCGTATATTGATCCGAAGGCGAGAGTTCAACCACTTCACAGTACGAGTGTGTTTGCTTAAAAAATTGATTCTTTAGGAGGTGTCTACATGGCAAAGTATACAATGGTTGATAAAGACACATGTATAGCTTGTGGTGCATGCGGGGCTGCTGCGCCAGATCTTTTTGATTATGATGATGAAGGCTTTGCGGATGCCATTATTGATAATAACAAAGGAATAACAAAAATTAGTGGAGATTTATTAGACGACTTAATCGACGCAGAAGAAGGATGTCCTACCGGGTCGATTAAAGTGAGTAACGAACCATTTCAATCACCAGCATCAATCAAATAAACACATGCGCTTGCACCCCTGAAATTTTGTACAAAAGTTTCAGGGTGTCTTTTTTACAATCTGAAAAAGCACAGGGACTAAAATTATTATAAATGAGTAATTTTTTTAAAGAACATTGCCTATGTCCCCGAAAATGTAAATTTTTTGACAAAAGATGGTGGTGACAGGCGTATATATTTAATCGTTAGACTATCTATTTCTACCTCAGGAAATGCCACAACATCATTTTACTACACAATGGTATGCTCTCATATAGAACCCTTTTTGGCTTCCATAGAGAATACACCGGTCATATTTGCTGGAAAAGGACATCCTTATTATCATCGTCTCCTGTTGATGCAACAAAAGAGGAGATCCTATTTATTTAGATTTTGATCCACAAACAAAGAAGAACAAGCAAACCGTATTACTGGTTATGCTTCCGTCTGCCCTATTAGTCGAACAAAAAGAAAATGGAGTGCCATATACCTGTTCCATCTAACCTTCATTTAAAGATGTTATTATTGCAAATCAAAGAAAAAATTTGGATTGGAAACGAGGAATGCAGAGATAAACGGGAAGCACCAAACGACCTTATTAATAAGGTTGTTCAGGTGATAATCGTATGTTTATGAAGATTTCGAAGAATGAAACGGTAGTTTTGAGTTGTTTTGACATACTAAATTTGAATTTCAAAGTGATTATATTTTTTGATACACTGGTTTAAAATATTAGCATTTTTAAGTTAACCATAATTCCGTTACGTTATAAGAGGTGTATTTTGAAAAAAGACATGCTAAAAGTGATATCTGTTTTTAGTATAGGTTCGATTTTGGTTTTATTGGTTCCATTTCTCTTTATTTATTTTTTATAGATAAGACTATCTCCCGATAAAAGGCTTCTGACTTTTTAAGGCATTACTCCATTAATGAACAAAGTGGCAACAGCACCGATATTCGCGCCACCTACTACAAAGACTCCACCGACACATGCTGCACAAATCGGTACTACAACAGACAAAAGCAATTTTTATTATAATTCCAATAGCAATCGATTAAGCCATTTTAGATTAAATGAAAAAAGTATGATATCGTTATGAGCAAGTCATTTACAGTACAATGATTATATCATTTTTTATAGCTTCATTTTGCTGAAAGGAGTGTAAACGTTGGTTCAATTACATAAGAAAAGTAAGGAAATTTCCCCTATTATTGTCGATGTTTCATCAAGTTTGCAAAGTATCAATTTTTTCCTCGTAAAATCCAATCATTCTTTAACCCTGATTGATGCAGGTTTAGACAATGAAACATGTTGGAATGCACTCATTCAAACATTACAAACAAACGGCTTCACATTATATGACTTAACAGAAATTGTTTTAACTCACAATCATATCGATCATGTTGGATTAGTCAATCGAATCGTTACCAAACATCCCATTCCTGTTTATGCCCACCGAGACGCAATTCCACGTTTGAAAAGAGATCCCGATTTTTTTCAAATGAGAACCGCTTTCTTCGCAAAGTTATATGAAAAAATGGGATGTAAGGATGCGGGCTATGAGCATGTTGCATATTTACAGCGAGCGATTCAGAAAAACAAACAAAATGCTTTACAAACGGAAATTACACCTATTGAAAGCACAAGTTTTTTACATTTTCATATTGTCGAAGTTCCTGGCCATTCACCAGATCAAATCGCTCTCTATGATATAGTAACGGCTATTTTTTCTCAGGAGATTTGCTCATCAAACATATCTCTAGCAATGCCCTTGTTGAACCAGATAATGAGGGCAAACGTCTGCTCACATTAGTGGAACATAAACATTCCTTAGAAAAAATATTATCCATACCGATTGAACTTGTGTTTCCAGGACATGGCACACTGATCAACAATCCAAAAGAATTAATAAGCAAAAGATTAAACGGCATCGAGAGGAAAGCGGAGAAAATTAGGGAGCTTATCAAGAGCGGTATATCAACAGGAAGCGAACTAGCCCAAGCCTATTATGGTAATAAATACAAAAAACAATTCTCACTTGTCATGTCTGAAATCATTGGGCACCTAGACTATTTAGAAGCACAAGGAAAAGTGAAAAGAAATTAAAAGAAGGTGTATATCATTATTCTATTCATAAATAAAAATAATGATTCGTTAGCTATTCCTTACTAGTGCATGAATATTTCCGTCCCTGAAATCACCTAAGCTTTTACTCATACAGGAATAGAAAAGAGGCTGGGACAAAACCCACCTAAATAAGAAAAAAGAGTTCAGTTAAAGATAAAACTGGACTCCATTCATTTTTATATTGAGTGATGTTGACTTTCACTTCAGACAGTTGCTTTCCGCAGGCACGGCCTTAGCTTCTGTAGCTCCTCGATCGCGTCGCTACAGGGATTTTCGGACTCGTGCTGTTCCTGCAAGAGTCAACTGTCTTTGTTCCAGTCAACATATCGTTATTTCCATGATTTTTAAGTAAACAAAAAGGAAAGAGGATTTGCGTTAATGGCAGTAAACTAAAGGAAATACACTGCCATTAACAATGATCATGATAAAAACGCTGAATCGTACAGAATAAAAAAGGATTGGATCAACAAAACTTGCTGATTCTATCCTTTTTTATTATTTGAAGCTCGTTATGTCCTAGCCTCTTTGTTATTTTACTATCATTTTGTCACGATCAAAATCAAATAAGCTATATAACTTGTAAGCCATCATTAGCTCAAAGCGCATATCTGCGTTGTTCAAATCAATCTTTAAAATTTCCTCGATACGTTCTATCCGATATTCAAGCGTACTTCGATGAATATATAATTTCTTCGAAGCTTCACGGTAATTGCCGTTATGCTGTAAAAACAAATAGAGTGTCTGAAAGAGATCAACATTGTTTTCCTTGGAATATTGGATCAGTGGAGCAAGATGTTTTTTAATAAATAATTCGGCTGCTAATGGATCGCTTGTATTGTTCAAAATAGTATAGGAGCCTAAATCATCATAATACGCATAACCTTTTTCTGTGAGACGATGACTTACTACGTTTTTTGCTTTCACAGCTTTTACGTAGCTATAATAATAATCTTTCAGCGTTTCTGTAAAATTACCGATACCGAGATATACGCTTATACGATCATTCTCATTTTGAACGATGTGCTTTATTTGTTTATATAATTTTCCCCAGTAATGACCAGACACCTTTATTTCTTCTAATTTTTTTACAATGAAAATAAAATCATTGCCTTTACGCGTGAAAATAATATGTGGGTGGTATAACATCAACTCTGCTTTTATGCGATCCCAAAGCCACGTTTTATATCTTTCGCTTGCTATTAAATCATCCTCCATCTCACTTACTTCCAGCGATAAAACAGCTACACGATGACTTTCAAAAACGTTCCAATTGATTAAGGTAGCATATGTAATGACTTTTTCCTCATCATCAATTGTTTGTGCAAACAGTTGGTTTATAAAACTTTCTTTTTCCTGCTCGCGCGCATCGATTACGAGTTTTTGTTTTATAAATTCAAGCGCAAACACATTTAATGTATAATCGAATGTTAAACGAAGAACACGATCCACGTTTTGCTCTTCTAAACAAATAACGAGATAACCGAGGAAATCTGTACCACCAACAATCGGCCAAACTGAAAAAGAAAAGTGATTATCTTCTATCCACAACTCTTTCGTACCCATCTGGGTAATTTTCGTTTTTTTCGAAGAAATTTTCTTTTCGTATAAATCGCAAAGATGAGCTTTTTCTTCCTTGATATAGGAAGTGACCTTTCTAAAAAAACGGTCATATAAAAAAAGAGAAATTCCAAGCATCGAACCGACTGTCTCAGTGATTGCTTGGAGATCTTTTCCTTCTACCGTTTTTTTTACTAATGCTTGATGATAGTCCAATATCTTTTCAAGTCTCCGTTTATTTTCATATTCGACTTGGTATAATCTAGCATTTTCAATATGCATAGAAACAAAAGCAGAAACAAATTTTAAAACTTCCAAATCTTCACTAGCAAAAGAATGACCTTTTTCATGGCAAACATACAGCATTCCAATTGTTTTTAAATTGACTATCAGTGGAACGGTTATTTCATGTTTACCCGCTTTTTCGACCGAAGGAAAATAATGATCAATCGTTTGCGCGGAATCAATAAATATTTCTTTTTTTAAGGAAATATCCCCATATGTAGGCGGAGTAAGCGTAAAACATTTATTTACTTCATCATACAAATAAATGCATGCACCTTTTGCATTTGTTCCTTTTGCAGCTCTTTTCACTACTTGTTCAATGACCGATTCGATGGAAGAACCAATAAAGCTCGTTTCGCGAAGCCATTCAATCCCTTTTATTTTCCGCTTTTGTTCTTCCTTTTCCTGCGCTAAATCGATCGCAGCGACGACGTCACGACCAAATTCAGTAAAATTCTGTTCAGCTTCGATAATAAGTGGAACGAAATCATGAAAACCAATCACACAGAGACCAAGGCTTTTATCATTATTTTTCAATGGTACTGTAAACCAAGTGGATATTCTCTCCTTTTTTAACCAGTCAGCAAAGACACATGTTTTTTGCTCCTCTTTCGCTGCAGGTCCCCAAAGCGCATATTCCAGTAAGTTTGGTGCACACTCTTCTAAAGATAAATGAAATGTCTGATCTATATGAATATCATCCCCAATCCATACTTTCGGAATGAGCATCTCACCTTCTTTTAAAAGAACAGCCACGAGATCGCATGTAAATTCTTTATAAAATGACTCTAATAAATAATTTAATGTTTCTTGTACGGTATCAAATGTAATGAGCTTTCTAGTGATCCCACGCAGATGCATTTCTATTTTTTCTCTTAGTTTTTTCTTTGCGCTGTCTAATTTCATCTGAAACGCTCCTTTATTATTTTTTGCGTATGATAGAGCGTTAAGCAAGTATTTCTTTCGCAATGACGACCCTCTGAATTTGATTCGTCCCTTCATAAATCTGCATAATTTTTGCATCGCGAAAATACTTTTCTACTAAATAATCACGAGTAAATCCGTATCCTCCGAAAATTTGGACCGCATCTGTTGCTACTTTCATCGCTGTATCAGAAGCGAAACACTTTGCAAAAGATGATTGTTTTACAGATGGTTTGCCAGACTGCAAAGATTGCACAGCTTGATAAACTAGGAGACGTGATGCTTCAATACTCATTGCCATATCGGCTAGCATAAACTGAATCGCTTGAAAACTAGCAATGGGGCCATTGAATTGCTTACGCTCTTTCGCATAATTTACGGAAGCTTCAAAAGCAGCTTGGGCGATTCCAAGCGCCTGTGCTCCCACCATTGGACGCGCATTCATAAGAGCTTTCATAAAGATTTTAAAGCCGTCGCCTTCTTTACCGATTCGATGAGAAGCAGGTATGTTTACATCTTCAAAAATAACGGATGCCGTATCAGAAGCTCTCAGTCCAAGCTTGTTTTCTTTTTCACCTATTTTTACTCCATCCAAGTGACGATCAACGATAAAAGCAGTAAATAATTTTTTACCACTCTCCTCATCATTGACTTTAGCCAACACAACGTAAAAGTCTGCATAGCTCGCGTTAGTAATAAAACACTTTTCACCATTCAAAATATATTCATCACCCACTCTTTTAGCCGTCGTCTTTAAAGACCTGACATCACTCCCTGCGCTAGGTTCTGTTAATGCAAAAGACGCAAACTTCCCTTCCTTTGTCAACTTTGCTAAATATTTTTCTTTTAAATTTTCATCTGCGCCAATCAATATTGGATAGGAAGAGAGTGAATTAGCTTCAAGACTTGTTGCTACACCAGGACATGCATGTGCTACTTCTTCTACAATCAATGCATGAGAAATACGGTCAATCCCAGGACCACCATATTGTTCAGGAATAGCAAGATTACTTAGTCCATGTTCATGCATTTTTTCCATCACTTCAAGTGGAAACGCCTCTTCTTCATCATATTTACGGGCAAGGGGCAGAATTTCATTTTGAGCAAAATCTCTCGCAAATACTTGAATCGCTTTTTGATCTTCAGTTAGCTTAAAATCCATTTTTATTTTACCTCTCTTCTTTTAAAAATGTAAGCGCTTTTTTAGAACGTGCAAATAAAATACACCCTTTTTTTGTAAATGGCGCATGGATCGTTCCTAAGCAAATATTGCCCGATCTTCATTTCACCTTCTACTCATAGGCTTCCTCATCAGCTAAGTGGTCAAGTTTGATTAGAACAGTACTCTCACCCTCTTCAAATTTAGAGAATGTTTATATATACTTCTTTAAAAGGAAGTGCCTTCCACTCTTTTTCATTGGAGACAAATCGACTCTCTCTTTTTTCAACTGTTCTTTCATTATGAATTGCTTCATCCTTTCCCTCACTCAATGTGACCGGTGAACGCGAAACATTTAAATATTACTCCTTTGATATTTCTCGGTTTTATCCAAATATTCCTACTATAAAGATAACGTGATAGAATCATTATGTGAGAAATGTTGCATGTATTACGATGGCGATGGCCCGCCTTTCGAGGAAAACGACTATTTCTATTTACGGTAGATGTAAATACTTATAGATAAACTAGGTAGTTAGTTGATAAGTTATTGAGGTATCCATGATAACCACTATCTCAATTCTGCCTCTATATTTTTGATTAAATTTTCCCGCAACGAAACTTTCCTTATTTTGCCACTAGCTGTCATCGGAAATTCATCCAGTAAAATGATTTTATCCGGTACTTTAAAATCAGCAATTTTATCTTTCATAAATTGGTGTAAATCTTGTTCATTTACCTGGACATTCGGCTTTAGTTTGATACAAGCACAGACAATCTCACCAAGGACAGAATCTGGCAACCCAACAAGAGCTACTTCCATCACATCGGGATGTCTGTAAAACACTTCTTCCATTTCACGAGGGTAAATATTAAAACCTCCTCTAATAATTACTTCTTTTTTCCGGCCAACAATTTTAAGATTTCCTTCTCGATCAATCGTTCCAAGATCTCCTGTGTAAAACCATTTTTCTTCATCTAAAACTTCTCGTGTCTTCTCTGGCATATTGTAATATCCTTTCATCACTCCAAAGCTACGGCAAGCAATTTCCCCTATTTCACCTACAGCTACTTCGTTGCGCTTTTCATCTACAATTTTTATTTCTGCACCAGGTAGCGCCTTCCCAACTGTTTGGGCACGAACGATGTCACTATCGTGAAAGTCTGTCATTGTGAGGGTCGGAGATGTTTCACTTAATCCATATGCAACCATAATTTCACAGCCCATTTCTGTCCGTATGCGCTTAACAATTTCTTCTGGACATGGTGCAGCAGCAATAATCCCTGTTCTGAGTGATGATAAGTCATACTTTTTAAAATCTTTGTGATTTAGTTCGAGAATGAACATTGTTGGTACACCATGTTTTACTGTTATTCTTTCTGCTTCTATTAATTCCAATGATTTTTTTGCTTTATATTGGTCAAGTAAGACCATGCGCGCACCAACTGCGATCGTACTGAGAATACTTGGTACCATCCCAAACACATGAAATACTGGAACGGCCACAAAAAAGACATCTTTTGCTGTACATTGCATCTGTTCTGCTGAAATGATCGCTGTGTCAACAACATTCGCATGAGTAAGCATCGCTCCTTTCGGGGAACCAGTCGAACCGGATGTATATATTATCGAAAATATTTCATTGTGTGGATTTAATTCGACTGGCTGGAAAGCACTGTCACCTTTTTGTACTAGCTGTTCATAACTAGCAAGTTGATCTATCTCATGTCGAACAGTAATTAATATTTCAAGTGTTTCTACTCTTTTTTTGGCTTCCGTGAAATGATGGAAAAGGCTGTTTCCGCTGAACTCATTCGTAAAAAAAGCTACTTTTACGTCTGCATTTTGTAAAATATATTCCACCTCATCGGAACGGTAACGTGTATTAAATGGAACAAGAACCGCTCCGAGGTGAGCAGCGGCGAAGTAAATAACGACAAACTCATTCCAATTCGGTAAACAGACAGCAATTTTATCTCCTTTTATCACACCCAGTTGCTGAAGGGAATAGGCAAGAGCGAGTGAATCATGTCGAAGATCTTGATAAGACATTCTACTATAGCCGTCAAATAAAGCTTCCTGTTCGGGGTTTAATTCGTAGGCGCATTCTAATAACTGCGAAACTGTTAAATGATACGTTTTTTCTTTCACGATTGTGCACTCCTTTCACTTGGATAACAACTATAATAGCTCCCAGATTGCTGCAATTCCTTGGCCACCGCCAATACATAGTGCCGAAGCACCAAATTTTTTATTTCGTTTTTTCATTTCATATAATAAAGAAAGACTAATTCTCGCTCCGCTTGCTCCAAGGGGATGACCAAGCGCAATTGCTCCGCCATTCACGTTACCGATGTCAGGATCAAACCCTAGTTCTTTTTGGCAAGCTAAGTATTGCGCTCCAAAAGCTTCATTGATTTCGATCAAGTCAAGATCAGCTACTTTCATATTTGCTCTCTCTAATGCTTGAGCAATCGCTGGAGCTGGACCGATCCCCATATATTTCGGTTCTACACCGACAATGCCCCATGAAACAAGCCGGGCTAACGGCTTCAAATTACGGCTCTCAGCGTATGAAGCCGAAGCGACTATGAGTGAGGCAGCACCATCATTAATTCCACTTGTATTACCTGCTGTGACGACACCATTTTCTTTAAAGCGAGCTGGGAGTTTAGCTAAAGTATGAACAGTTGTTTCACGCGGATGTTCATCACGATCTACTATTTTTTCTCCTTTGCGCACTTTTACTTTATAAGGAATAATTTCTTCTGCAAAACGACCACTTTCTATTGCCTTTAAAGCAAGTTGGTGACTTTTACATGCAAAAGCGTCAATTTCCTCACGTGTAATTTCATACTTCTCTGCAAGGTTTTCTGCTGTGATTGCCATTGAACATTTCCCATATGGATCATATAATGCTTCCCAAAGATAATCTTCCATCGGTGCTTTTCCAAGTGGAATTCCCCAACGTGCTCCGCGGATAACGTGTGGTACTTGACTCATATTTTCCGTCCCACCAGCAATCCCAATTTTCGACTCACCAAGCTGAATAGACTGAGCTACATTGATAATTGCTTGTAACCCTGATCCACAAAGCCTGTTTACTGTTAGAGCAGGAACATGTTTAGGAACGCCAGCCTTTAATCCAACATGTCTTCCCATATAAATTGCATCTGCACTTGACTGAATAACATTTCCAATAACTACTTGATCAATTTCTTCCGATTCAATCCTTCCTGATCGCTGCATCCCGCTTCCCGCGCTGTGGCAGCAGCCATATCAATCGCTGACACATCACGTAATGACCCACCAAATTCTGTAAAAGCTGTTCGTGCTCCATCGATTACGACTATTTCTTTCTTTTCATTTACGTTTCACCCTATTTTCCAGTAAATTCTGGCTTTCTTTTTTCAACAAAAAATGCTCGCATTCCTCTTTGTGATCTCACTCACGAATCATTTCCAAAACAAGCCCCGCTTCTAAATCGAGTGCACTTTGAGATCAATTTCTCCTCCCCGATTGACTGCCTTTTTTAACATTTTCATTGCGATCATAGGTTTTTGAACCAATTTTTCAGCCCATGCTTTTGCTTCCTCCATAAGTCTATCTGCGTCAACTGATTTATTCACTAAACCCATTTCAACTGCTTTTTCTGGGCCAATCATTTCTCCAAA
>CAVVKR010000040.1:0-14933 GCA_963748745.1 uncultured Bacillaceae bacterium
TTCCCCAGGACATGTTGTGTATTATCATAAAAAGGATCGTGTTCTTATTGGTGGGGATTTATTTACATCCAAAAAAGGTCAGCTTCGAACGCCAATAGCTATGTTTACAGCAGATATGAAGCAAGCAGTAAAAAGTGGTGCTATTGTTAAAGAACTAAAACCTGCGATTGTTAGCATCTGCCATGGAAATGATGTAAAAGAGCCGCATAAACAAATAGAAGACTATATGAACAGTTTTTTATAATGCATTCAGCCATACAATCTGCGATATATTTTTTATGGAAACGATCTTAGTGCGAAAATGGAGCAAAAGGTTAAACCTAAAGACGTTTTCATTTCAGAAATAACGAGATAAACAAGAAATAAATATCGAGGTCAATAATGACAAGCTAGGTAGAGGAAATGGCGTAACTATAATAGATGAACTACCAAGCATTTCTATTCATTAAGGAAGACTGCGCTTAAATCAAATATACTAGTTTTCTATTCTTCTACCTCACTCACTTTTTTCACATACATGTTGCTATCTTAAAAATAAATCGAATGATTTCTAACCGTTACACGGATAAATAAAAAGAGAAATAATAATTTCTGAAAATTTAAATCAGGGCTGTGTAGGGAAACTAGATGTATGATAGTATGACAAAGGAAATCTAATTTTGTCCTAAAAGACGAATAGTAAATGTATCTAATAAAGGTAATTTATAGAAACTCCCCCCCGCGAGTTAGTATATTTTCACAGCCATTTCTATATTGATTTATTGACTTTTTATTCTAACGTCCGATAATATATAAATATCGGACATTAGAATAAGCTACTAATGGAGTGACATATATGCTATTACAACCTGGTCATGACAAAAAATGTTAAATAGTAAACTAGCAGAAATAAAGCATTTGATTGATCATTCAAAAAGTGACCATACGCGGAAGGCCTATGAAACAGATTGGGCTCATTTTGAAGAATGGTGTCAAGCAAATAAGCGAGTGGCGATGCCTGCTTCTATTGAAACATTATTATTATATATGAATGATCTATCAAAAAAATACAAGTACAGTACGATTAGAAGAAAGATTTCAAGTATAAGTAAAGCGCATAAGTTACAAAATCAAATCAATCCGACAAGTCACGATTATGTGAAAATGACACTGGATGGAATTGCCAAGGTAAAAGGGAAACGTCAAGACGCAAAGCGAGCAATATTACTTCGGGATTTAAAATTAATGATTGATTGTATTGATACTGAAACAATTATTGGTAAGCGAGACAAGGCATTACTTTTAGTCGGATTTGCTTTGGCGAGTAGACGCTCTGGAACTTGTCGGGATCGATAGGGAAGACGTCTATTTTACTCCTGAAGGAATGGATGTACATATTCGGCAAACGAAAACAAATGATGATGAAGTTGTTAAGTCCGTCGTAAAAATTGATTCTGACTATTGTCCAGTCGGAGCGTTAGAGGAATGGATAAAAATAGCAAACATTCAAACAGGCGCGATATTTGTTTCTATTGATCGGCATGGAAATTTAAAAGATAGAACGACAGATAGAACTGTGGCAAGGGTAGTGAAAAAATATGCTGCTTTAGCTGGACTCGATTCATCACAATATGCCGGACATTCATTGCGAAGTGGTTTAGCTACTTCAGCTTCAATGGAAGGGATGAGCGATAATAGTATTATGAAACAAACGGGACATAAAACCCGCCATATGGTGGATAGATATATTCAAAGTGGACAACGCTATAAAAACAATGCAAGTAGTATTTTAAGAAATTTATCTCGCATGAAAGAGAAGTAACATTAGTAGAAATATTGAGATAACCCCTCATTAATTAAAATAATATAACAATGGATAAAAACACCGTAAATATTAGATTTTACGGCGTTTTTCATTATATTGAAGAATTGAAATGAAAACATTTTGGCGTTTTGCGTATTATAAATATAAATATCTACAGAAGTATCATTTTTGAGGTGTTTAGAAAAAAAGACCTTACACCTTCCAATATTGTCTATAAACTTATTACATTGTTTAAGGTGGGGATAGGATACCCCCACCATCAATGAATGCCACTTGATTCCTTTACTGATCTTGCATTATCACTGCTTGTAACACTTCATGTGCTGTTTTTCCAGAAAAGTTTCGCGAAAGTATACCGAGTATACGTGTATTCAAATGTGGTTGTATGTCCTTCGTTAATTCCGCTGGACCAACGAGATATATTCCTTCCCATTCACCGTCTTTTGCATGTTTTTCGATCTTAGGAATAAGACTTTTCAACCATCTAGCTTTATTTTGTTTTAAGCGATGGCTATATTTATCACGGTGATTGGCACTACTTGAAATAATTGCTCCAAATGCAAGTCCTTTATACTGTTTCCAATGTTCATTTTGCAAATCGAAGGTATAATGAACTTCTCCTTTTAATTCACCGAGTAATGTATCAAGGATAGCTACCTTTTCACTTTGCAGCAAAACAACTCCACTTTTTGGATATTTACTCCTAAGGTGTTCCAATGGTTTGGTCACTGGCTGGTCTTCCCAATAAAATCTTGTTTTAATAGGTACTTGTACATGTTTCATAAATATTTGATCGGCGGAGGCAAAGCATATAAAACCATGCTTGAAAGTAGTTTGATTGTCCTTAATAGCTGAAACCACTTTTGCTTTGATGTCAGTAAATTGTTTTATTTGTTCTTGTTGGGAAGCGAAAATATATTCTTCGATTCGTTTTAAACCGTTTTTTAAACGGATTTTCCACTCATCCCTTTCAAATTGACCCCTTGTTGGATCAATATTTAAATAGATCGTAAGTACCGGTCCTTTTAGATTGTTCAGAGTAGATTCTTTTCTACTATTTTTTTCTAATATCATATCGTCTGCCCCTTTCTATTTTAAACGTCCTCTCCTTTTACATACCCAAAAAAGATCAATAACGCTGTCTAAACCGAATACTTTTCAAAAAATTATTGACATATCATGCAAAGCTTTTATTAAAAAAGATATCATTAATTATTACGATTAGGGCAAAAAGCCTTCAGAAAAGGGTACGTATTACACTACGAAACTACTATTTACAAATAAAAGCCATTATTCTGTTGATAATACCCTTATTTTGATATATTATGTAAATAATAGATATATTTTGTTAATATATCCTCATTTCCTATTTCATTTTTAATATAGTCAGAAAAGTAAAATGTTTTTGTTTTATTTTAGAAATTACTAATAACCATTGAAAGGGAGAGGGTGTGTGAATGACTGTTATTATAAAAGAAAATGAACAAATTACGAAGCTGTTAAATGAATGGTATCAAGAAATCGGCAGCGAAATGCGATAAAAGCGAAACGATTAAAAGAAGAAATCGATGAACAGATTTATGAAATGAAAGAGGACCAAAATCTACTATATTATTATGCATTACTAGATTTTAGATATAAGTTACTTATCGATGAGCTTAGCATTACGAGTAAGAGCTTTCATGAAATAGACTCCTTTAACACCCCCACTGATCATTACTTAGCCTATTATTATCATTATTTATTTAAAGGAATTCATGCTACCATTATTGCCAACTATAAAGAAGCACAATATCATTTTGATGAAGCAGAGATACTACTGCAAAATGTACCAGATGAACTGGAAAAGGCTGATTTTCATTATCGTGTCTCCACATTTTATTATCACACATACCAACCACTTTTAGCAATTAAATATGCTTCAAAGGCTAAAAAAATATTCTCCAAACATTTCGGTTATGAAAAACACATTGCATTATGTAATAATATTTTAGGTCTATCTGCCGTTTACTTAAAACAATTCATCGTAGCAGAAAAACACTTCCGCTCTGCCATTAGTTATCTTCAAAAGAAAAATGACAAAGAACTTGCACTATTTATTCGCCATAATTTAGCTTGGCTATATGCAAGTCAAAACCTTCCTAAACTAGCCATTCGCGAGTTGACTGATGTCGTACAAATCCCTAACTATTTTAGAGCTATTTTTTTAAAAGCGAGAGAACATTTTAAATTAGGAGAAGTAAACTTGACGAAAGATTTGATCGAAAAGGGACTAAATATTTGTCACCACCTCCAAAACGAAGAGTACACACATCACTTTTCCATTTTACAAAAAAGAAATAATCATTCACCTTTAGATACGTTAGAAAAAACAATTTTACGTGCCATTTCTTATTTTGAAAAAGAGGGGTTATTTCATTATGTTGAAGAATATGCGGAAATACTAGCGCTTGCATGTTATAAGGAAAAGAATGATAAAAAATCAAGTAAGTATTTTCATTTAGCTTATCAAGCTAGAGGAAAGAAATTGCATTGAAAGGGGGTGAAGTTCAATGAAGAAAATAATGATCACAACACTAGGTGTTATCTGTGCTTTAACGATTACCGTTGGCGCAATTTCCGTTTCTGAAACAGAACAAGCGGGACATGGACATACACCACAATCATCAGTTAATAACTCTTAATCATGAAGAATATTCTTCACCGTCTATATTATCATAGACGGTGGTTTTTTTATCATTATTTTTTCACAAGTCATGATCGATGTAAATATAATGACTGGTTAACTGGGGAGCATGTGAACGAAATCTTGAAAGAGGAAGGGGAATGACAACGACAATTTTACGCCTCGAAAGTGCCGGAAATTATTCCCCAATTTTAATACATAAATGACTTGATATAAGTATCATTGAATATCTTTATTGATAGATCAATGAGAAGTTAACTTCATCTACATATTTATATGGTACGATAGAACTGAGGCTTTACATATGATAAAAGAGGACTCAGTAGCTACCATCTTAAAATGAAATTGTCTAAATGTTTAGTGGATGGTGGATGTTAAGAAAGAAAAAGGGAGTGTTTGTATGAAGGTAAATATTACAAGAATGGAGAAGAAAGAAGCAAAGATAACGTTTCAAGAACGGCAGGATTAGCAATTATTACAATCCACCGCCCTCAGTTACGAAACGCCCTAACAGCGAATATGTGGAATCAATTATCAGAGATTGGAAAAGAAGTTCTTAATAATCCTAAAAATAAAGTTGTCTTATTACGTGGTTCCGGTGATCAGTTTACGGCTGGTTCTGATATTAAAGAGTTTCACCAAATGACACTAGAAGAAGCAGAGCATGCATTTGTTTTGATGGAAAAAACTATTTCCACATTTGAGCAACTGCCTATTCCAACAATTGGTGTCATTAATGGGCAGCGATGGGAGCTGGTTTGGAGCTTGCACTTGCATGTGATCTTCGGATTCGGTTCTGAAAAAGCAAGATTGGGTATTCCAGTAGGCAAGTTAGGTATTACGATAAATAATCAGTTTGCTCAGCGCTTAGTTAGTTTGATCAACGAGTTTAACGGAAGATCTCGTTTATACTGGACGTATATTGAAGGCAGAAGAAGCCCATCAACTCGGATTATTAAACTATTTAGTGGAAGGAGAAAACTCGATCGTTATGCGATTAGAATGGGAAAACTTCTCGCGTCTCAATCACCAGCATCTCTTCTAGCGGTCAAAAAAGCAGTAAGTGAATGTGTGAACAGTGCACCGATTCTTTGGAAGGGTTCGACCCCATTTGTCGATAAACATGACTTCCCTGAAGGTGTGAAAGCATTTGTTGAAAAAAGAGTTCCGAATTTTCAACGTCGGTTAAATAACCATTGACCAAACAGGAGAGCGCATTCTTCTATTTATGCGCTTTCTTGTTTATTCTTTCGTATCTGAGATTCTTTCCAATTGGAAAGTACTGTGATTCGGAATGTAATGGAATTCCTGAACATTTATCCGAACCAACTGAATGTGCTTATTTCATTTCTACAAAAATGTCAATGGTATCTAGCTCAATATGTAAATAATGATTGAAACAATCATAAATTTGTTGTTGCAGTTGTTCGGTGATCGTTAGAACACTATGTTTCAGCGGATATTTTATCCTAATATGTACTTTAACGGCAGGGAGTTCTTCTAGTTGAAGATGGATAGAATGGCATGACTGAATGTTTTTGTTCACATTACATGCATGTTCTATTATCTTTTTCATCACGATATCGGAAATATGGATAGAATCGCGATGAAAGTCGGGCTGGACAATCGTCGTTTCCCCAATTTTCGTTTTTTTAGCTGAAAAAATGTCTTTCCCCGATTGAATCAGCCTTTTGAAAAAATTTTGTTTCACCTGTTTATGAGGGATGGGAATAATATGTTTTCCTTCTGTTTTACGAATGTATTGTGCCATTTTTATTTCGCTAGTAGAACGGATATCCTCGACGTAAAAATAGTGATTAATTTTACCGAGTTGAAGTCGTTCTGCAATTAAATCCACCATTTTTTTCGATGTGCCAATGATAAGAATCCGACTAATATAAAAGTCTTTGATTGCCTTTCGTACGTCTTGTGCATGTTCTTTGTAAAAAAAAGTAGCTCGTTTCACTGCAGTAATAGTATTTTTCTCAAATTTAGCAGATGTACCTGCTACTTTTTTACCATTTACAATAAGCAAACCATCATCTATGATAGCTGGAATTTTCTTTTCATATGCAAATGAAAGTGCACTTGTACTCTTTCCTGTGCCGCTTGGTCCGCTTAATGCAAAGATCTCCATTGTCACCCGCTCCCATCGCTACATAATAAAGATGCATATTAATATCATACTAAAATAATTGTACGTTAGCTAGCATCGTTCTCGTCCGAATCTATCAAAATAGTATTTTCATTTTTAAGGGCTGTTATGTAACATAGTGAATTCGGCAGATAACCATTCACAGAATGATACTTAAAAAACCCATAAGCAACCTAATGATAATCGTCTATATATACAGTGAATCGACTTCAGTAGGGAAGGTTTTGCTTTCATACGGGCTTAAAAAAGAAGCACAAGAAAGAAGGGAAGCTCTAGATGTTCGAAAGAAACTGTTTCTGCTTCCCAAAAACGATCATGAACTCACCAGTTTTTCTTGACCGAGCTTCCGAAATTCCCATGGAATGATCTTTTGATCAATATGTATCGCGGTATACAGTAGTCTTTGGATGGATTATATTTATAAGTGCCGTATAAATATTTTCTGGATATTCAGCTAGCCGATGACATAAATATAAATACCATTCCTTCCCATAAGTAGTATATACCCTCGTTTTATACCCTTTATTTTTTAAATCTTTTAACTGCTCAGATTGAATACCATATAACATTTCTATTTCTACATTTGGATTGTTAAAATACTGACGGTGTTCCATTTCTTTCAATAACATTTCATCATGTGTAGCGATGGATAGCGGATGTCCTGCATTTATTAATTCATCTACAAGCTGAAGGTATCGACGATCTAATTCCTTGGATCTAGACATGGCAATTTCAGAAGGTTCTTTATAAGCTCCTTTCACAAGTCGGATTTTGCCAGGGTAATGTTTTATTACTTCTATATCTTTGGGAGTACGATATAAATTTGCTTGCATGGTGATCCCTATGTTTGGATACTGTTCAACCGCTTTTTTATAAATGTTAAAAATAAAGTCTGTTTTAGCTGATTCTTCCATACTTATCATTAGATTCATATCAAAGGCATTTGCTTGTTCTGCTAATTCACTTAAATGAATAAAAGCTGTTTCAGGATCAAGAGACAAACCGATATGTGATAAATCTAGTGATATCGTTTCTTTCATAGACAATGCATTTAAATCCTTCATAAGGTTCAAAAACTCATTTTTAGCCATCCTACTTCCTTCTAAACTTCTTGTGTTTTCCCCTATATATTCTAAAGAAAGGTGATATCCTTTTGCTTTGAGTTCAGTTGCGGTTTCAATCCCTTCTTTTCTACTTTCTCCTGTGACAAATCGTTTAGCAGCTCGCAATAATAGAGGATAAAGTTCTGATGATCGTTGAATATAGGATTTCATATGTTCGTTTCTTGCTATTAATTGCAGAGCTTCTTTTAGTTGAATTTTCGATTTATTCATATCTTACATCTCCTTGTTTTGAATTGTCTGATGAAACTGTAGCATGTTAAAATTGTTTATATAAGAACCACTTCACCCATTTTATATAGGGCCACTTTAATGAAAGGAAAAGATATATGCTTTGGATCTCTATTGATCGGTCGTTACATATTCCTTTATTTCGTCAAGTCTATGAACAAATTCGCGAGCGGATTTTACATGGGGAGTTGCAAGCAGAAGAAAAACTTCCTTCTACTCGAGAACTGGCATCTGAGTTAAATGTATCTAGAAATGTCATTTTAGAAGCGTATGATCAATTGCTTGCCGAAGGCTTTTTAGTTACGCGAAGGGGAGCAGGAACATTTGTTGCGGAGGGTACCTATTTAAAAACACATAAAAAAACATTTGGATATGATTTTTTCGATGTAGAAAAAAATAGTGATCACACAGGTGAGGACATCATTAACTTTCGTTCAGGGATACCGGCATTAGATTTATTTCCTCGGGGGAATTGGGCAAAGCTGGCGCATGCCGTTTGGAATGATACCGCCACTTCTATGTTTGGGTATGACTTTCCTGAAGGACGTTTAGAATTAAGGCAGGTTTTATCACGTTATTTGCTGAAAACAAGAGGAGTTCATTGCCACCCAGACCAACTTGTGATTACTTCAGGTGCAACACAAGCTTTAACACTTGTAGCCAAATTGCTAGTATCCCAAGGTGATAAAATAATAATAGAAGACCCTATTACCGACGATATTCAAACGATTTTTAAAGAGGCAGGAGCCATTCTTCATCCGATTCCAGTTGATGAAAACGGAATGAAAACATCTTTATTACCTTTTCCTGCTGCTCCAAAGTTCGTGTTTGTTACTCCATCACATCAATTTCCGTTAGGAGGAACATTACCCATTCAACGCAGGATTCAATTGATCCATTATTCGCGAAAAGTAGATAATTATCTTGTTGAGGACGATTATGATAGTGAGTTTCGCTATGATGGGCCACCTATCAGTTCACTACAAGGATTAGATCCAGAACGTGTCATATATATTGGTTCTTTTAGTAAGATTTTATCTCCCGCACTGAGAATAGGGTATGTTCTTCTTCCAGCAAATCTTATTGAAAAGTGTCGAAAATTAAAATGGTTTACAGATTTACACAATCCATCAATAGACCAACTAATCTTAGCTCGTTTTATTGACGAGGGATATTTAGAACGTCATATTCACAAAATGAAAAAAATATATAAAAGCCGACGAGATGTCCTCATTCATTGTTTAAAGCGCACATTTAAAAATAAAATTAGTATTTTCGGTTATTCAACAGGCTTGCACCTTGTTGTTCAATGGAAGCAATGGTATTTTTCGAAAGAAATGCTTGCAAACATTGAACCATTTGGAGTGAAAATATATCCAGTAGAAGATCATGCAATAAAAAAAGGAAATCACCATCAACGGATTATTTTAGGATATGGCCATTTAAAAAAGGAAGATATAGAAGAAGGGGTTGCTAGGCTACATCGTGCAATTGAATCTGTGCAATCTACCAAAAAAACGAATGAAATTTAATAAACTAGTTATAAAAGTCCCTATCTTAATGCTCAAGGGCAATTTTTCGTTGTCTGTTACGGTCTCTTGTATCTGTCTAGGTGAATAAATGATGGCAGAAACACAGCCTATACAAACATAGACATTTAAATCATTCTGAGCTGATAAAACGCTATTGGAAAAGCATCTTTTTCAAATGTGCATTTGCTAATTGGAGAATTCATTCGACTTCATTTTTCATTCGGAATGAGGAAAGTGCTTGCTTCCTTCCTCATGTTCTCATCTTAGATCAATAGATTCTCAATGAGCAGAGGGGTACTCGCCTCCTGCTTAAGGCTTTATGGGATTTAAAAAGGTCAATAAAGTGAATAAATGAAGGAAATAAGACAAATCTACTCACTTCTTATTCTAAAAAACATAAAGTAATAAAAGGAAATGATCATATAATGAGGTGTCTCATGTGGGGATGATGGAGCTTTATCAAAAATATTTACAAGGAGAAACTTTTAAAGGAATAAATGAAATTAATTTAAGTAAGCTACCGATTAAAAAACCTGCTGATTTAGTCGGTGCGTCGACCATCATGCAAGAAATTGCTAAAAAGCATGCAAAAACGCTTAAAAAATAAAAAAAATAACCCTCTTTCATAAAAATGGGGTTATTGTAATCCTAATATTTTCTTTACTAACGGTTCATTTTTGCCAATATGAACAGGCTTAACAATATTTCCAGTCATAAAAGGATGGCTTTCTTTACCGGCCATTTGATTACTTAATTTTTTCTCTGCGCGTTTTTTCACAGCTTCTAATCGGATTGGAGCTTTCATGTTTGTCATGATGTATCACTCCTTTATAACATCTTAAATGATGAGATCGAACGGAGTCAAGTTATTCCTGACTCCTTTTTTCATACGTCGGACTTGTTAATGTGACCATATATTCAATATTCTCTATATTTTTATTAATACTATTGTGCAGCAACTCGATTAAGTATTTATCAAAAATATCAAATTGATATTGATAACTACTTAATATCGTTACGAGCGCTTTTTCATCATGATGGAAATAGTAAATAAGATAATTTTTTCTCAATAAATTATCATTATTTTCTTTGTTTTTGATAACAACTTCTTTCGTTTCTTTGGATTCATGAATTAGGTCGTAAATTAGAGCGGTAAATTTTTTGGGGAATGGTTCAGTATAAATATGATAAGAAAAGGGTGCTTCAAAATGGTAACGATATCCAACTTGGATCTCCGCAAGAAAATCATGTAACACTTCTTTAAAATCGATGGATGATTCATTTAAAAATGATAATGTTTTACCAGCTGCTTGTTCACTCGTTAAATAAGCCATTAGCTTTGCTTTACCACCGCTAATTTCAACTGTCTCAATTGCCGCTTGTTCAATGTTTTCTAGTTCAAATTCGAAGTTGAAAAATTTAATCCTTTTTAAACGTCTAAAAGCTACAGGGATGACGAGAAATAAAAGCATCCATATCACTAATAAAAAAATACCCCTAAAAATGATTTTATTTAAAGGAGAAGCAATGATCGGTTTGACAATCAGCGACATTCAAGTATCCTTCTCTTGCGTTCTTTCCATATCTGTCTTGTTTTCTGCCGATTGATAAACAGTGGATACATTCTCCTCATTCATTTGATCTTGTTGTAAAAAAATAACTTTCGGATCTTCTTTTATTTTTATATAGAAAAAAGCGGAAGCAGAAACGATCATCCAGCTAACAATCACAACGATTCCACCAGCATATACATACGGGATTAAAAATTGAAGCCACTGAAAAGCCGTTCTTTTTTCACTCGGTATCTCGTTTCTATTTTCGTTTACAATCTTTTTCACCTCCTCCATCATTAACTTGATTATCCATTTTACCCAATAAAATAGCAACAAACAATAAAAGATGAAAAATGGTGCCTGATAAGTTGTGAAAGATAACATTCAGCACCATCGTTAGGTTGAAATATTTACATTTCATGGTTCGAAAATGGCTGGAAGAGCTTCACGCCTTTCCGATTCATCGGAAGCCATTTCATATCTAATATTAAGTGACTAGCATAGCTAACGATACAAACAAGCATCATTCCATCGATGCGAAAATCTTGCTCTAAAAAATAACCTACGACTCCAAAATAAGCTAACCCGATAAGGGAATGAGTCAATGAGCGGTGGGGAAGACGAGAAGCAATGATGATATAGATACCGAACAAGAGCAACCATGTTTTATTTAATGAAGCTCCTGTGAGCAAGACAGCGATCCCAGTTAATAATAACATTGTTCTCTGTTTCACGACGATTGAAGGAATAAGTAACAGTGCTAGTCCCATTCCGATTCCGATCCATTGACTATGACCTTCAACGATGAAAAAGCTATACACCATGAGTATTATACCGATGAATCCGAGCAAAAAATGTGACCATTTTTTATCGAAAGTTAATTTATTTGCTAATATACCATTCACATCTAAATCAGGTACTAAACCGATACCACTCCCCAGTGCGGCAAAGATTATTGTTGTTGATACATCAGCCCCAACATAGTTGGACACAGCGATTCCTGCTAATCCACCAGCTATAAAATGTGTTTTTCCGTCCATTTATCTAATATCCTTTCTATGCTGTAATACTTGTTGATCATGCAGGATACATCCTACTTTACTACTAATCTAGTATACCAATACGATCACGTGTTTGGTAGGTCTTTCCACGGAAAAAAGAGAGAATCGGAGAAAGGAAGAGATAAAAGAAAGGGCTATTGTGAAAAGAGTAACTTTCATATTATAATAATAAGAATGATTGAAAATATTTATATATTTCTCAAAACAAATGACAGAAATATAACAACAAGGAGTTTTGACAATGAAAGAAGAGACCATTCACATTCAATTAAGTAAAACGAAAAAGCAAAAGCCAGACGCTGATCAGCTCGAATTTGGAAAAGTGTTTACTGATCACATGTTTGTTATGGATTATGCACCGGAAAAAGGGTGGCATGATGCCCGGATCATTCCTTATGAACCAATTACTTTGGATCCGGCCGCAATGATTTTTCATTATGGGCAAACAGTCTTTGAAGGCTTGAAAGCATATATGTCTAAGGATGGTGAAATACATCTATTTAGACCGAATAAAAACATGGAAAGAATCAACCGGTCAAATGATCGCTTATGTATGCCATTGATTGATGAGACTTTTGTATTAAAAGCATTAAAGCAATTAATTACCATTGAGAAAGATTGGATCCCAACAGCAGCGGGTACATCATTATATATTCGTCCTTTTATCATTGCTACTGAACCTTATCTCGGGGTAACACCTTCGAAATATTATCGTTTTATGATCATTTTATCCCCGGTAGGTGCTTACTATAAGGAAGGCATCAACCCGGTTAAAATTCTTGTTGAAAATGAATATGTACGTGCTGTTGCTGGTGGAACTGGAACAGCCAAAACGGCGGGCAACTACGCTGCTAGTTTAAAGGCACAAGAGATTGCTGAGTCACAAGGATATGCGCAAGTTCTCTGGTTGGATGGTGTCGAAAAAAAGTATGTTGAAGAAGTTGGCAGTATGAACATCTTCTTTAAAATAAATGGAGAAGTGGTAACGCCAGCATTAAACGGTAGTATTTTAGAAGGTGTAACACGAAATTCCATTATTCATTTATTAAAACATTGGGATATTCCTGTTGTTGAACGAAAAGTTTCCATTGCTGAAGTGTATGAAGCTTATGAACAAGGACAATTGGAAGAAGTGTTCGGAACGGGCACAGCTGCAGTCATTTCACCGGTCGGGGAACTCATTTGGCAAGACAAACATCTCATCATTAATAATGGCCAAACTGGTACACTATCTAAAAAATTATATGACACACTTACCGGCATTCAATATGGAACAGAACGAGATCCATTCAATTGGGTCGTGAAAGTTCAATAAGTATTTGAAAAAACACCTTCGCTTCGATTGTCACAAGGAGCGAGGTGTTTTTTCTCATAAGTTATCTCATCATCGGAATCTATTGATCGTCTCTTTTTCATTTTGTTCTTTTAACGGTGGATGACATCATATGTTAAAATAAAGCTATCATCTAGATGAGGTAAATCAAATAACAATGGATCATCAAGCTGGAAAAAAGGGATGATTGCTTGCGGTCAAGTGGAGGGTGGAGTTAAATGGCACAGCATGATTTCACAAGTGGAAAAATTTTTAAACAATTACTTATTTTTTCAACGCCCATTATATTGACAAATTTATTGCAAGTTTCTATCAATTGATTGATAGTTTATGGGTCGGTAATTTATTAGGTGCCAATGCTTTAGGTGCAGTGGCTGTGTCTAGTACTGTCATTTTTACGATCTTATCATTTATTATAGGGATTAATAATGCAGCATTAACGATTCTATCACAACAAAAGGGAAAAAATGATGATGTAGGGCTGAAGCAGTCGTTAAATGCGTTTATTGTCCTTCTCACCATCATTGCGATAACACTCGGAGCAATTGGCTATCTATTTTCAGAGAATATTTTAAAGTTGCTCGGTACTCCCGAAGTAATGATCTCTGATGCAAATCGTTATTTGCAAATTCATTTTATCGGTATTCTCTTTTTAATGGGATACAACTTCATCGGAACAGCATTTAGGGCGCTCGGTGACAGTAGAACACCTCTCTATTTTGTATTTTTAGCAGTCGTTTTAAACATGGTGTTTGATCCCTTATTCATTTACATTTTAGATATGGGTATCAATGGAGCAGCATATGCAACACTTGTAGCACAAGGAACAGCATTTTTCTATGGACTCTTTTTAAGTATTAACCGCCGAATCATTCCTATCTCCATTCCGACCATCCCAGAAAAAGATAAGGTTCTTTTAATCTTAAAACTCGGAATCCCTGCAGGTTTACAAATGGCCGTCATTTCAGCCGGTGTTATGGCAATTATGAGTGTTGTTACTTCTTTTGGTGAAGAAGTGGTTGCTGGTTTTGGAGCAGCCCAACGCCTTGACAGTCTCTTAATGTTGCCAGCGATGGCATTAGGAACAGCCGTTAATAGTATGGCTGGACAAAATATTGGCGCGGGAAAATGGAAGCGAGTCAATCAAATTGCTTTATACGGTGTAGTTTATAATGTGGCGATTGTATTTGTTTCAATTATTTTAATCATCTTGTTTGCTGAATTTGGGATAAAGTTATTTATTCAGGAAAAAGACGCAGTGCATTTCGGTACACAATATTTAAAAACCATTGCTTTTTTCTATCCTTTCTTAGGGATTAATTTTATATTAAACGGAATTGTGCGGGCATCTGGCGCAATGATGCAAGTACTCATCTTAAATATTATTTCTTTTTGGGTACTTCGTTATCCACTCACTTATTTGCTTTCATCTATATTTGGGGAAAAAGGCATTGGCT
>CAVVKR010000041.1:0-8145 GCA_963748745.1 uncultured Bacillaceae bacterium
TTGCTCTTCAACTTTTCGCTTCCCTCCTTGCTTATCAGTTTCATTTGTTATTTGATTTTGCAATACAGCGTTTTTTTCATAGATGTCGCGTTCTGATGCTTCTACATTGACTACTATTTTCACCTGACCAACACCATTGATTGCTTCAAGCGCTTCCTTTAATTGATTTTCATAATTTTCTTCATAGTCATGCATCGTCCATTTATCTTTTCGCTTCTCTTTACCAAATGTCTCAACTTCTTCATCTTCTTGCTCTAATTGATTGGACACTTCCAAGGTGTTTTTATGTTTATCATTACGCCCCAGATCATTGATTAACATAAATGCAACACCAATGAGAAAGAGTATTACGAGATAATGAAGTTTATTTCCTTTTTTATTATCAGGAGGATCGTTTTTTGTTTTAAATAGCTTTTCCTTTAGCCATTTTCCAAGTGGATACTTATGGTTCATCTTGTTCTTACTCCCCTCCTTCGATATGAACGACAATGACTTGATCAGATAGATTCCAGTTGCTTGCTAACAGTTGAGCGATCTTTTCTTCTGTATCGTTATGATTTGTTTTTTCTCTTTTCGTTTCTATCTTCATTTCTACTATTTTCACTGGGGCAACAACACGCTGTTCGTCTGCTTCTGTGAGATACACATTTACTTGTTCAATGTCTTCCTCTTTCTCCAACGTTTTACCAGACAATTGGATGTCAATATTGTTAATTTGTAAACCAAATTGATCGATCAACTCCTCCTCTACTTCCGTTTTCATTTGGACAGCCATTTGTTCTAATATATATGCAGATTGTGATGCTTGTATTTCATTTTTTTTAAAATCTATTTTATTTTCTACTTCAGCATGATACTCATGAGAAGAGGGGCTGATTGCTGTCAAGATTTCATCATAATCTTTTGTGAAAAGTTGGAATAATGGCGTGAGTATAATCGTCATGAGTAAAAGGCTCGTTACTATTTTTGTATATTTTTTAAATTGAGAATTTGGTAAGAGCATATCTACTACAATCATCATTAGCAGGAAAAGAATAATATTTATGACCCATTCAGTTAAAAAAGTCATTGCTTCTCCTTTCTAACGCATCATCAATATAATATTCCCCGCTGAAATCATGATGGTGATACATAGAAAAAACATAAAAGAAACGATAGCAAGTGCTGCAAATACAGATGTCATGCTTTTACTAATCGTATTTAAACAAGTGATTACGGGACCATCTCCTAAAGGTTGCAAAAGTGCAGCAGCAAGCTTATAAATAAACGAAATGATTAAGATTTTTACCGCTGGAAAGAGTGTAATGATGAGAATAACTGTTACCCCAACAGTGCCAAGTGTGTTTTTTAATAGCACGGAAGCACTGATCACAGTATCTGCCGCATCAGTGAACATCCGTCCAACAACCGGGACAAAATTACCTGTAAGAAACTTCGCTGTTCTTAGCGCTATTCCATCACTCACGGCGGAAGTAGCTCCTTGTACTGAAATAACTCCTAAAAACACGGTCATTAATACACCCAATAAACCGATACTCACATTTTTAATCAATCCTGCTAGTTGTGAAACTTTATGATGTTCTGATAGTGTACTTACGATATTTAATAGTGCTGAGAGAAAAAGGAGCGGTAAGACGATGTTTTGAATCACGAAACCGCTCGTACTAATGAGAAAAATAGACACAGGGTGAAAAAAAGATGCTGATATCACACCGCCTGAAGTCGCAATTAATGTTAAAAGAAGTGGAAGTAAAGCCATCATAAAGTGAATCATTGTATCAATTGCTACTTTTGTATATTCAATTGCTACGTGAAAACTATTTAACGAAATAACGATAAGAACCATAAAAACAATATATACGCAGCTTTACTGACTGCACCTCTCTCAAATGAATGATGTAATGATTGAAGTAACATGCTAAAAATAGTTAGAAGAATTAATGAACCTAGTAACTTCCCATTCGTAATCAATTCCTGAAAGGCAAACTTTATTATGCTATTTAGCCAACTTTTGATTGAGATTTTTTCTTTTTCTTTCATAAAATCTACTAAACTTTTTTGTTGAATTTCTGGTAAAAATCCTCCATACTCTGTCAATACCTTTTCCCAATATTGCTGTAATTCTTCTATGCCTAATTGATCCATTTGCTTTTCTAGTAGCTCTTCTTGTACATTCGCCGTTTCCTCTTCCCCCGTGTGAGCTTGTACAATATTTATTCCCCAAAAAAAGATAAATCCTATGACAAAGATTAGTTGAAGGCACCTTTTCACATTTTTCACCTCTAGTGACATTAGCCTTTCGGAATCATATTTAAAATTGTTTCAATTAAGACAGATAATATTGGAATAGCCATCGCCAAAATGATAATTTTTCCAGCCAACTCAACCTTAGCCGCTAGTGCATTTTCACCTGCATCTCTCGTTATATGGGAAGCAAATTCAGCAATATAAGCAATACCAATAATTTTCAAGATTGTCTCGACGTAAATCATTTGAACATTTGCACTTTTGGCGATTGTTTTCACCATCTGAATAATGCCACTTATTTGATCGACGAGAAAAAGGAAGATCGAACTGCCTACAAACAAAACTAATAGAGAGGCAAGAGTAGGTTTTTGTTCTCTAAGAATCATCGCTAAAAAAGCAGTTATTAAAGCGATACCTGTTATTTGAACAATCTCAATGTCCGCTCCCCCCTATCCTTGCAATAAGAATACCGATTTTATTTTTTGAAATAAATCATCAACGATAGAAGCAACTAAATACAATATATAAATAAAACCTAGAAGGGTAACCCATTGACCATATTCTTTTTTTCCCATTTGATCTAAAATGGTATGTAAAAATGCAACAACAATACCAACACCGGCGATTTTAAAAATAACATCGACGTCAATTCCCATACTTCCCCCTCCTCATCTCACAGAAGCAAAATAACAATTAATAAGCCAAACAATACACCTAAACTTTTCACCATTTTTTCATAACGATGTTGGCTATCCTTTGCATCCTCCTCTTCACGTTGCAAATGTGTCAATGTTAATTGAATCTGCTTTTGTTGCGACAGTTTGTCATGTCTCCCCAAATTGCTTCCAAATTGGCTCACAATTTCCCAATCGTTTTTCGTAAATGCAGTATATTTCCAAACCTCTCTTAGACTATCGTCCCATGATTTTTTTACAGTTGATTCTGCGACTAATAGTTTTTTAGAAAAAGAGGAAAAAAACAGTGATAATGGTTTTGGAATTTGCCTCGACAGCTTTTTAGCAGCTTCAGGGAGCGGCGTATGACCGTACATAATTTCTGCTTCTAATGCTTGAAGTGCATTGCGAAATAATCGTAGCTGACGCGGCCGTTCGCTTAATCTTCTTGCCATTTCCATTCCTGCCCATGATGTTGCAAAAATAATAATAATACTACCAATCAGTTTAAACATTTAATACGCACACTCGCTAATCTTTAACGCACGTCCTTGTTGATCACGTATGCTTGCTACCTTACCTGGCTCTCTTCCATGTGACAATTCGATAAAACGCTGGAAAACCTGATGTTGAAGTATTTTTAACAATGTCGGACGTTTTTTTATTTCCTGCAAAGAAGAGCCATGCGTTGTCATCACGAGTGTAATACCGGCATTGACAGCTTCAAGAATTGCAGCACAATCGTTTTCTCCCCCTATCTCATCTACGATTAAAACATCTGGGCTCATTGATCTAATTAGCATCATCATCCCTTCTGCCTTCGGGCAAGCATCGAGTACATCGATTCGCGGTCCAAATTGAAGTTGAGGTACACCGTTTACACATCCTGCAATTTCTGACCGCTCATCTACAATACCGACTTTTTTTGGGGGAATATTTTTGTTCGGGATGCCGGTCGAAATAAGACGAGCAATATCACGTAATACAGTTGTCTTCCCTGTTTGTGGTGCGCCAATAATCATCGTATGTTTCCAACCTTTTTCATAAAGAAAAGAAATATATTTATTTGCTACTCCAATCGCTTCCCTAGCAATGCGAATATTGAAAGAGGACAAGTGTTTGATCGCCTTCACATTGCCATTTTCTAATATTACCTTTCCTGCTAATCCGACACGGTGCCCACCGGGAATAGTGACATACCCTTTTTGTAACTCTTCATCAAGCGTATAAAAAGAATGGTTCGCTAATCTTTCAATAAATCGTTCTGTATCGCCATGTGAAACAATATAATCAGAGAAATATGGCACTCCATTTGCGTATATTTCTAATGGCCGATTGATTCGCATTCGAATTTCTTCCATTTGTCCACTCAAAGAAGCAGGAAGTTCATTAATCATATTAGCGATGTTTTTTGGTAAGTAAGAAAGTATCATCTCCATGCAAAAATCCTCCCCTTATGGACAGGTCTCCCATTAGTTAAATGTATTGCTTTGGGCATAAAATTATGACATGTATTCCTGTGAATGATTCATCGCTAGCAACAAGTGAAGAACTAATTTTTTTGTTAATAGTATTCGTATTTGAAAATGTCGCAAAAAAAATCCATCGATCGGTCGATGGATTGTTGGCATATTCAATGCGTGTAGATGTTTAATCATCTTCTTTTTTCACTTCGATGATATCACCTGTTTGGGCATCTATTTTCATCTCATTTTCGCGATTATTTTCATCTAATATTTCTACCTTATAGTAGGCTTGATTGAACCTCTTTTGTAATTCCCATTTTGTTACGGTACCATTTATTTCAGAGATGGCAGTGTTCATCGCTCGTTTTGGATCAATCAATCCCTTTAAACGAATCTTCTCTTTTTTAAGATTGATCGTCTTTTCACCTTTGTTCAAGTTTTCTGTTTTCATCTTAAGCACCTTACCAGTATCAGCATTAATATCTATTTCTGCTTTTTCATTTTCAGTTATGCTTTCTACACGGTATATATAACGACCTTTTTTAAACGCTAATGCTAATTTAATAACGGTACCTTTTACTTCTTTTCTTGCAATACGTATTGCTTCCTCTGGTGTAATCAAAACATCTCTATTCACCAAACTCATTTGCTTGGATACTTTATCGGACTGTTCTTCTGAATTTTCCGTTTTATTAGCTGTTTGATCATTTATATTGTTATTCATATTATGATGAGCACAAGCTCCAAGCAATAACGATAAACATAGGATAGACATGATGTTTTTCAATATGATCCCCCCTCTTTTCCATATATTCCCCGATTGACATCTGTTTATGTAATTGACAAATAGGAAGTTGCCTATAAATCACTTGAAAATGAAATATTCCTCAAAGTATACATAAAAGGGGGAGAAATACTGCCCCGTTTCTGTTCTAAAGCGGACACTTTTTGCAGACTTGGTATCGACCTCTGCAAGAATCGCTCGCTTATCACTCCAATTAGCTAACATTGGATATGGCAAATTTCTTATATACTAATGGCGAAAAAAATGAGCCGCAATCATATCATTGCACAGGAAAGCATCCACATGAAAGAATACAATTAGAAAAACTCCATGTAAATAACTGGATATACTTTGAAAAAGTCGAAGTTTAAAAAGGGATGATAGGAGAAAAAAGAAGTGAAATAGATTTGAAGGAAGGATTGTACGAATGTAATCGCTAGGTCCACTAAAATACGATTATTGAAGTAATGAAACAGAAGCAAATACCTCGTCATTCCTTACGCACAACGTAAAGTAATTAAGATTTCGTGTTCAATAAGCAAGGGTAAACAAATTTGACCGTGAGAAGCATTCATCTCTCCGTTTACCTCAACAATCAAAAAGTCGAATCAGAAAACAATTTATTTTCCGATTCGACTTTACATTTCAACTTATTAGATAGCCTTCATTTAGGCTCGGGATACGTATGTACCATCTTCTGTGTTTACGACAATCGTGTCTTCTGTATTTACGAAAAAAGGAACTTGCACCGTTAGACCTGTTTCAAGTTTTGCAGGTTTTGAACCTCCTGATGCGGTATCGCCTTTAATACCTGGTTCTGTTTCTATTACTTTCAATTCCACATTTTTCGGTAACTCGATCCCAAGTGTTTCACCTTCGTACAAAATCATCTTGCACTTCCATGTTCTCTTTTAAAAATTTTAATTCATGAGCAATTTGCTCGGCACTTAACGCAATTTGCTCATAGTTTTGATTATCCATAAAAACATGTTTGGTCTCCACTAGCATATAAATATTGCATCTTACGGTTATCTATTTGGGCTCTCCTACTTTTTCTCCTGCCGAAATGTTTTTTCTTGAATATTACCATTGCGAAGATTACGTAGTTTTGTACGTACAAACGCTGCGCCTTTACCAGGTTTTACATGTTGAAAATCCATCACTCGCCAAATATCATTATCTACTTCAACCGTTAATCCTGTACGAAAATCGTTTACTGAAATCATTGATATTCCTCCTCGATAACATTTCCTATAAAATGATCAGGTCTTTTGGAGAATGTGTCAATGGCTCATTCCCAGTGTCCTTTATGATTGTATCGTCTTCGATTCAGACACCACCGATACCTTGTAAATAAATTCCCGGTTCAACTGTTGCAATCATTCCCAGGTTTTAATACTGTTTTGAGCGGGTTGATAGTGAAGGTCCTTCATGAACTTCCCAATCCGATACCATGACCTAATGAATGGCCGAAATATTTCCATAACCTTTCTCTGTAATATAATCTCGGGCTATTGCATCTGCCTCTACTCCTGTCATACCGAGATGTCAGTTGATTCATCGCTCGCAGTTGTGCCTCTAGACACAATCTGATAAATTTCTTTCAATTTTTCGGATGGTTCTCCTACAGCTACTGTTCTCGTGAGATCAGAAACATAACCGTTATATAATGCTCCAAAATCTAAAGTGACAAAGTCGCCTTTTTCAATCACTTTATTGCTAGCTACGCCGTGAGGTAGCGCTGATCTTTTTCCAGAAGCGACAATCGTATCGAAAGAAGAAGAAGTTGCACCTGCTTTTCGCATAAAATATTCCATTTCATTCGCAACATCCAACTCTGAGACTCCTGGTTTTATAATCTAAAATATGCTTAAAAGTGGCATCTGCAATATCAGCAGCAACTTTTAAAGTCTTTATCTCTTGCTCACTCTTTATTAAGCGTAAATTTTCGATTAATCGCGAAACAGGAATTAATTCAGCTTGGAGGGCTTTCTGATATAACTGATATTCTGAAAAAGTAACGTAATCTTTCTCAAAGCCTAACTTTCTTATTCCAAGCTTTCAACTTGCTTCGCTATCTCATCGATAATGGATCCATTATGTTGAATGATGTCATACCCTTTCGCCTGTGAACTGCTTGTTCCGTGTAACGAAGAATCGGTAATGAACAAGAAACAATGATGTTTCTGTAATGAGAGCGCTCCCTGCACTACCTGTAAAATTTGTTATGTAACGGCGATTATATGGACTGGTCACAAGCATAGCATCATATGGTGTTTAGCAAAACATTCACGTAGCTTATCTATTTATACCATGATTGTCCTCCCCCTTTGATGAGCCAGTAAGGCGTGCATTGCCATTTCATAGCCATAAAAACCAAAACCTGCTACTTGCCCTAAAGAAACAGGAGCGATAACCCATTGACGACGAAATGATTCACAGCATAACATCACAATATGTACTTCAATCACCGGTAAATCGATTCCGGGCAATCGCATCACAGATAGCATACGCTTATAATGAGTAAATGCACCTGATTCAATATAATACCAATTATTTGTTCCTCAGCCTGACTAATGTAATTAGATCAATAATATTCCTTTCATGATTAGATTGATAAAAACTACCTCTATCCCTAATTGGGATGCATTTGCAATAATAATATATTTAAGTACTTTAATGTTTGTCTACCGTAAACATTTCGTTTCCTTTTCCCTAGCAAATTCAAATTCGGACCATTTATAACCATATTTTCTCATTTTATTACACCTTTATCTATGAAATATTTACCACAAATATTTAACATAAGTAACGAATTTAATCCTCCACCTTTTCTTTACATTTCTTCTCGCTGGGCTGTTTCATGAGATGGAATAGCCTACGAAAACACCGAAGAGAGCATATAAACAGATAGAAGATACTATTGTATTTATATCTAATTCATTTAGCGGTTTAAAATGGATTAATAAGATAA
>CAVVKR010000042.1:0-6615 GCA_963748745.1 uncultured Bacillaceae bacterium
AGATGGTGTCGTCTGCTCTGCCTTGGAAGCGAAGTTCATTGCTCATGAAACATCTAGCGACTTTTTAAGGGTGACGCCAGGGATTCGGCTAAAGGAAGATCATCTTCAAGATCAAAAGCGTGTAGTGACGCCATCTAAAGCGCGAGAGTTTTGGTCATCAGCCATTGTTGTCGGACGTTCGATTACACTTGCTGATAAACCGTTAAAAGCATATCAGCATATAAAAAGAGCTTGGGAGGGCATAGAAGATGAACAAACAAATTGCTGAACAATTATTAGCGATTGAAGCAGTATTTTTAAAGCCACATGAGCCATTCACATGGTCTTCCGGCATACAATCACCAATTTATTGTGATAACCGCCTTACGATGTCTTATCCAAACCTAAGAAAAGAAATAGCGAACGCTTTAGTAAAACTCATTCAGACGCATTTTCAAGATGCAGAAGTGATTGCGGGAACAGCTACTGCTGGTATTCCCCATGCTGCCTGGGTTAGTGATCAAATGGAGCTACCAATGTGTTATGTCCGTTCGAAAGCGAAGGCACATGGGAAAGGCAATCAAATTGAGGGTAGAGTTAAAAGTGGTCAAAAAGTAGTCGTTGTGGAAGATCTCATTTCTACAGGTGGGAGCGTTACTACTGCTGTGGAAGCTTTACGCCAAGCAGGTTGTCATGTTCTCGGTGTTGTCTCGATCTTTACATACGGGTTAGAAGCAGGGGAAAAACAATTAGAAAAAGCTAATGTAAAAGCGTATTCGATTACTGATTACGAATCATTATTGGAAGTTGCTTTAGACAAAAATTATATTGAGAAAAAGGATATCGAAACATTACAAGCTTGGCGTCAACATCCTGAAGAATGGGGAAAACAAAAAGAGTGCTAGCTGTAATTGATAGAAAAGTAGCCTGTTCGGATTTTATTTTCAACAGGCTACTTGTATATTAAGGACGTTAGTATGTGAAATATATTGCTCCCCACTTCGTATCATTTTTTTCCTAAATTACTGTCCGCTCATCAAGCGATAGCAATCCATCCGATCTAAGATAGAAACATTATCGAGAACTATGCTTGTCGCATGCATCTAACTTGCTCTTCGTTCGGTGTGACATAAACCGTCTGTTCATGCTCATAAATAACGAAACCAGGTTTTGCCCCCTTCGGCTTTTTGACATGTCGAACTTTTGTAAAATCAACTGGAACAGAGCTGGAGTTTTTTGCTTTACTGAAATATGCGGCTAGCATCGCAGCTTCCATAATCGTTTCTTCAGATGGTTCTTCATGCTTAATGATGACATGGGAGCCAGGAATATCTTTCGTATGAAGCCAAATATCGTTTTTATGAGCAAGTTTATTCGTTAAGTAGTCATTTTGTTTGTTATTTTTCCCGACGAAAATTTCTGTTCCGTCTGTAGCTTGATATTTTTCAACCACAGGTTTTTGCTTCTTTTTATGCTTCTTATGATTTTTCTGTTTTAGTCGTAAATACCCTTCTTCTTCTAATTCTTCACGAATTTCAGCAATATCTTCTGGTGCAGCTGATTCGATTTGCTGTAATAAATGTTCGAAGTAGGTGATTTCTACCTTTGCTTTTTTTATTTGTTTTTTTACGATACTGACTGCATTTTTTAATTTTTGATACGTTGAAAAATAAGCTTGGGCATTTTGGGCTGGTGTTTTCTTAGGGTCAAGTGCAATGTTCACAGTATTATTATTTTCATCGTAATAGTTGATTACTTCTATTTCAGACATCCCTTTTTTTATTGCGTACATATTTGCGGTCAATAATTCACCTTTTCGTTGATATTCATCGGCTCGTTCTGATTTCTTCAAAGTTTGTTGCAGTTTTTTTATTTTAAGCTTATTTTTATCTATTTCATTTTTGATAAAACGTTCTAAATCATGACTTTGCTGTTTTACGCGATCACGTTCGGCTTTACCGAAGTAAAAGCTATCAAGCATCTCACTTAAATGATGATATCTTTTTTCTCTCCCATTTAGGTGAGTTAAGGGGATTAAATGAAAGTATTCTTTTTCTCCTTTTTTTACTAATGTCGGCGCGTAGTTTTCTTCCTTCAGCTTTGCCATGACTGTTTGAAACGCTTTCGGCAATGTGACGCGATTTGCTATGCCTGCTCGATGAATCATTTCTTTCGCTAATATAGGTGAAAGTCCTGCAAAATGGTGAACAAGTTGTCTATCTAATTTTCCACTATTAAAATCAAGACTCTTAAGCACATCTTCTTCATTTGCTTGCAGAGGATTTATTTTGTTTTGTGATGGTGGAAAAATATATTTGTGACCAGGTAGGATGGTGCGATAGCTATTTACTAACGGTGGAACATGTTTAATACTATCGATAATCATTTCTGTCTCTTTATCTACGAGTATGATATTGCTATGGCGCCCCATTATTTCAATATAAAGCTGTTTATAGGCAATATCACCAATTTCATCTCGCCCTTTTATTTCGATCACGATGATCCTATCTACATCGATTTGATAGATGTCCTCGATGATATAACCTTCAAGATGTTTGCGTAAGACACGACAAAATAATGGCGGTTCTAACGGATTTTCATTATTTTCATATGTTAATTGCATTCGTGCATATGTTGGATGAGCAGAAATTAGCAGCTTATGGTTGCTTCCATTTGCGCGAATGATGAACATCAATTCATTTTGAAATGGTTGATGTATTTTATTAAGTCTGCCTCCTTTTAGGTGAGCAGAAAGTTCGTTTGTCATTGCTCTTGTGAACAATCCATCAAATGACATGAAGAAACATCCTTTACTTTGGTTTTTGCTATTCAAATAAATTATATCATTTTTTAAAGCTTGGTTGAATATGATTGGATTGATAGGACAACTTCTTGAGCTAGAGGGAGAGTGTGAGGTCGGATGAAATTCCATGAGCTACATAAACAAGCTGTAATCAAGGCTTTACAAACCAATATAAATAAAGGTCTATCAACTAATCAAGTTGAAAAAAATCGCGACCAATATGGTTTTAATGAACTACAAGAGGCCGAGCAACAATCTGCACTTTTATTATTCTTTAGCCAATTTAAGGATTTCATGGTACTCGTCCTTTTAGCGGCTACTTTATTATCCGGCCTTTTAGGGGAATACATCGATGCAATTGCGATCATTGCAATCGTCATTCTGAACGGTTGTTTAGGTTTTTTTCAAGAAGTGAAAGCGGAAAAATCATTACAAGCGCTAAAAGAATTATCGGCACCGAAAGCTTTTGTTTTAAGGTCAGGCAAGTGGGTGAAAATTCCATCGAGGGAAATCGTTGTCGGTGATGTCATCAAATTTACGAGCGGTGATCGCATCGGTGCGGATGTCCGAATTATTGAAGCAAATAATTTAGAAATAGAAGAGTCTGCCCTTACTGGCGAATCAGTTCCCGTTTTGAAGCAGACAGAAGCAATAGTAACAAAGGAAGCAAGTATTGGTGATCTAGCTAACATGGCATTTATGGGGACGATGGTAACGAGAGGAAATGGTATAGGAGTTGTGACAGCAACTGGGATGAAGACAGCAATGGGACAAATTGCCGATATGATACAAAGTGCTGAGAAGATCATTACTCCTTTACAAAGACGTCTTGCTCAACTCGGAAAAATTCTTATTACAGTAGCATTAATCTTAACGATTTTAGTCGTTGTTGTCGGTGTTTTTCATGGACATGAATTGTATACGATGATCCTTGCTGGTGTTTCATTAGCAGTAGCTGCAATTCCTGAAGGACTTCCTGCGATCGTAACGATTGCTTTGTCCCTTGGAGTTCAACGGATGATTAAACAAAAAGCAATTGTTCGTAAGCTACCAGCAGTCGAAACATTAGGATGTGCTTCTGTTATTTGTTCCGATAAAACCGGAACAATGACACAAAACAAAATGACAGTAACTCATATTTGGTGTAGCGGACACACTTGGACAGTAACGGGAACGGGTTACCGCCCAGAAGGTAATTTCTATCGAAATGGGGAAAAAATCTTACCGCTCAAAGATAAGAGTTTGAATCAAATGCTTACCTTCGGACTTCTATGTAATAATGCGGATCTGAAAATGAAAGAAAAAGAAATTGTCATGGACGGTGACCCTACCGAAGGGGCGCTATTAGTAGCCGCGATGAAAGCGGGATTGCATCGTCAACAGTTGCTTCAACAATTTACGATTGAAAAGGAAATTCCCTTTGACTCTGTTCGAAAAATGATGTCTGTTGTCGTAAAAGATCAACAGGGAAGAAGATTTGTCATTACAAAAGGAGCCCCAGATGTATTGATCAAACGAAGTACATCCGTGCTCTGGAATGAAAAAAAACATTCGATAACAGAAGAAAGGGAAACACAAGTTAAAGAGGCGATCAATCATCTCGCTGCAAAAGCATTGCGCATGATTGCAATCGCTTATAGACCATTAAATGAGAACGAGGACTTAGACAATATTGAAGAAAATGGATTTATCTTTATTGGTTTAAAAGGAATGATTGATCCGCCACGTCCAGAAGTAAAAGATGCAGTGGCAGAATGTCGTTTAGCAGGTATTAAAACAATTATGATAACTGGTGATCATGTAAAAACAGCAAAAGCAATTGCAGCTCAACTAGGTATTTTAGCAGAACATTCGAAAGTACTTGATGGAAAAGCCCTTCAGAAAATGTCTATTAAAGAACTTGAAGAAGTTGTTGAAGATGTGGCTGTCTTTGCGAGGGTTTCTCCAGAACATAAATTAAAAATAGTTAAAGCGTTACAAAATCGGGATCATATCGTAGCAATGACAGGTGATGGTGTAAATGATGCTCCAGCTATTAAAAGTGCTGATATAGGGGTTGCAATGGGGATTACTGGAACCGATGTTGCAAAAGAAGCATCCTCACTTATTCTTTTAGATGATAACTTTGCAACCATTCAAGCAGCGATAAAAGAAGGCAGAAATATATATGAAAATATTCGTAAATTTATTCGCTACTTATTAGCTTCGAATGTTGGAGAAATTTTAGTTATGCTATTTGCCATGTAATGATGCGACTCCCATTACCACTTGTACCAATCCAAATCTTTGGGTTAATCTCGTTACAGATGGTTTACCAGCAATGGCTCTCGGTTTAGATAAACCAGAGGAGGATGTGATGAAACGAAAGCCACGAAATCCAAAAGAAGGAGTGTTTGCGAGAGGCTTAGGCTGGAAGGTGATATCAAGAGGTTTTTTAATCGGATTAGTAACATTAATAGCGTTCATCATTGTTTATCAAAAATATCCTAATAATTTAGCATACGCACAATCGGTCGCCTTTGCAACGCTTGTCCTTGCACAATTAATTCATGTATTCGATTGTCGTAGTGATCGATCGATTTTCTTACGGAACCCTTTTGGGAATCCAATCCTTATTTTAGCGGTACTCTCTTCCTTCCTGTTAATGATCGCAGTCATTTATATTCCGATGTTACAACCAATTTTTCACACAGTTCCGATTGCTTCACTCGACTGGTTATTAATCATTGGATTAAGTTGTATACCGACTTTTTTATTAGCTGGGGCGTTTTTTGTAAGAAAAGGAGCGTAAATTATGATATAATCCAGAAGATAGTAGCTAATTTCAGCTATTATCTTCATTTTTTTCTTCATGGAATGAGACATAATTTCCGTTTTGGGAAGTGAAATAACATGGTTATGAGTATGACAGGATTTGGTCACAGCAGTAATAAGTATAAAAATGGTGTTGTGACAGTTGAAATGAAAAGTGTCAATCATCGTTTTTCTGAAATAACGTTTCGCATGCCTAAAAAGTTTGATCCTATGGAACACCAAATGAAAACAATCGTAAATAAATACATACATCGTGGGAGAGTGGAAGTTGCTATTTATGTCGATGATGCTGGTTTAGTGAAACGACAACTTCAAATCGATTGGGATTTAATTGACCAGTACTATCAATTTATTCATCAAGTAAACGAGAAGTATGGATTAGCAAATAACGTTCATGTTCGCGATATGATTCATCATCCGGATTTAATTGTTATTGAAGAACAAGAAGTAGAGGACAAAGCGTTAGAAACCGTCATTTTTCAAACATTAATAGAAGCAACAGAACAATTAGTTGCGATGCGCAAAAAAGAAGGATTAGCGTTAGAAAATGAAATTCGTTCCCATCTGGAGCAAGTAGTAAAGATGATTAAAATGATAAGAGAACGAATCCCTACTATTAATGAATGGAATAAAGAGCGATTAGAAAAAAGGTGAAAGAATATACTGATGGATTATTTGATGAGGCGAGAGTGTTAACAGAGATTGCAATACTAGCTGACAAAGCGGATGTTAGCGGAGGAAATTGCTCGTCTTGAAAGTCATGTCGAATCAATTTTATGACACGCTCTCATTACCAAGAGCAATTTTGGCCAAAAACTAGATTTTATCCTTCAAGAGAAGAATAGAGAAGCAAATACGATTGGTGCGAAGACAAATGATGCAACTACTAGTTCATATGTCGTTGAATTAAAAGCATCATTGGAAAAGTTACGTGAACAAGTGCAAAATATAGAATAAAAGTTTTGAAAAAGGATTGGAGGGGCGACATGCCGGTTACACTAATAAATATAGGATTTGGA
>CAVVKR010000043.1:0-11064 GCA_963748745.1 uncultured Bacillaceae bacterium
AACTAAAAATACCGGTGTTGAATAAGCTTTTAATTTTTCTATAATGAATCGATCTCCACGACCAATACCTTCAACAGCGTCGACAAGCAGTAATATTAAATCGACTTCACCTAACGCGTTGGTAGCAACCTTGATCATGAAATCGCCGAGTTTATGTTTCGGCTTATGAATGCCGGGTGTATCAATGAAAATCATTTGGGCATCGTCTGTTGTATAAACACCTTGGATTTTGTTTCTTGTTGTCTGTGGCTTATTGCTCATAATAGCAATCTTTTGGCCGATAATTTCGTTTAATAATGTTGACTTACCCACATTCGGGCGACCTATAAGTGCTATAAAGCCTGATTTAAATGATTCATTATTTTCCATGTAAATCCTCCACTGAAAATGCTTCTGGTAGTAATTTTTCTACTGTAATTTCTCTTGTATATCCATTTAGATTTGCTAATACTACTTTCATATCCTTGGGGCATAGTTCTGATATTACTTGACGACATGCACCACATGGAGGAACGGGACGTTCTGTATCAGCTACTACAACGAGGGTTTGAAACTTCTTATCTCCCCAGACATCGCATTGAATAATGCGGTTCTTTCAGCACAATTACAAACACTATAAGCCGCATTTTCAATATTGCAACCATGATAGACTTTTCCATTTTTAGTTAATAATGCTGCTCCAACTGCAAATTTTGAGTAAGGAACATATGCTTGCAACCTTGCTTTTTTTGCTTCTTCTAATAACAGCTGAACATCCATTTATATCTCCTCTTCTCTCTTCATTTTACTACATTTCCGAAATGTAACATAGTTAAATATAGAACATTTTTCGTCTTTTCAGCGTTTTCATCAATCGTTCATTCTTTTTGTCTATTTTATATAAAGATGATAGCGTTTTCAAATCGCACGAAAAAACTGCCTTTATTAGGCAGCTTGAATAATCACTATTTAAATAAGTATATAATCTTTGGTAAAAAGATAATAAATCCGATAATAACAGTCATCACAGCATAGACAAGTACTGCAGCTGCACCGATATCTTTTGCTTGTTTAGCTAATGGATGATAATCCTCTACTATTAAATCAACCACTCGTTCTATCGCGGAATTGATTAGTTCCAAAACGAAAACACCAAAAATAGAAAGTAAAATAAATATCCATTCTAAGGAAGAAAGCCGAAAATAGAAGGCACTCGCCAAGACAATAACTGCAATCAAAACATGAACACGGAATTTCTGCTCTGCTTTAAAAACGTGGTTGATTCCCTCCAAAGCAAATTGAACAGATGTCCAAAATCTTCTTTTCCACCTAGTTGTCTTCCTATCTTTTGAGCCCATATTCCTCTAAGATTTCCCTTTGTTTTGCAATCATTATTTTCTCCTCTCCTTCGGAAAGATGATCATATCCTAAAAGATGAAGAAAACCATGTACAGCTAAAAAACCTAGTTCCCGTTGGAAAGAATGTCCATATGCTATTGCCTGTTCACGGGTTCTTGGTATTGAAATAATGATGTCTCCAAGGATGCGAGGCACGTCTGCTCCGATAATTTCAATTTCCCCTTTACCAATTTCTTCCATGGCGAAAGAAATCACATCTGTCTCCGCATCTTTTTGTCGATAGTTTTTGTTTATATCGCGAATGGTTTTATTGTTGACAAATGTAACGGAAAGCTCGGTTGATTCTTCGATATTTTCTTTCCTAGCAGCAAATGTTAAAAGTTCTTCCACTAGGCTCATATCTTTTTCTGTCAGCTCTTCTGTTTCGTCCGTTAAATCAATTTGTAATGGCATTATTCTCCACCTTCTGCTTTTTTAAATCAGGGTATTCGATACGTGAATGAAATATTCCATTTAAAGTTTCACAAAAAGTCCGCTTCACCGTTTCTAGTTCCTTTAAAGTAATATCACATTCGTTTAATTGTTCATCTTGCAGTCGATCTTGCACAATGTTCTGAACGAGCTCCTTTATTTGCTCAGGCGTAGGGTTTGACATAGATCGGACTGCTGCTTCTACACTATCTGCAATGCTAATAACAGCCGCTTCCCTTGTTTGTGGCTTTGGTCCAGGATAACGAAAATCCTTTTCTTCAATCGTATCATCTTCCTCTTTCGCTTTATGATAAAAATATTTTAACAAGGTCGTCCCATGATGTTGTTCGGCAATATCTATAATTTGCTTCGGTATCTTATGCTTTTTCAACATCTCGACTCCATCAGTTACGTGACTAATGATAATATCCCGGCTTGTTTTAGGCGGTAAATGGTTATGGGGATTCTCGATATTCATTTGATTTTCAATAAAAAAGTGCGGTCGTTTTGTTTTACCAATATCATGATAATAACAACCGACCCTAGCTAGCAATCCGTTAGCATCGATCGCTTCACAGGCAGCTTCAGATAAATTAGCGACCATAACACTATGGTGGTAAGTACCTGGCGTATCTGTTAATATTTTTTTCAGGAGTGGGTGATTTGGATTCGATAGTTCTATCAAGCGCATCGTAGATAAAATCCCAAAGCCAGCCTCAAAAAACGGCAGTAGTCCCATTGTTAAAACAGCGGAAGTAATCGCTGAGACAATCGCGAATGTTAAATATAACACATATTCAGTTTTGGTAAACTGACCATCACCAATTAGAAGTAAAAACAAAATAATTAAGATATTTACGGCCGTTACTGGGAGACCTACTTTTAATATGTTAGGACGCTGCTTATTCTTTGACAAAAATAAGATGCTTGTCATCCCACTAAACAATATATAGACAGCAATTTCGATATTAATTGTTCCCGCGATATCATCTTGAAAGATAACACTTCCACACGCTGCCAACATAATAGTAATGATAAGGGCAAAACGGTCATTGATCATGATCCCAATAAGCATCGGAGCCATTGCAGCTGGAAAAATGTAACCGATGTCGGCAATATTTAGATCTTCCAAGAAACTAATCATCTTCATTAACGCGAGTGCGATTAAAAAAATGAAGCTCGTCAAGATTAAATCATTTTGCTTTTTTTCTTCAGTTACTTGTCTCTCGTAAAAATATATATAAAGTGTTCCTATTAACAGTAAAACGAAAATACCTAGCCCAATAAATGGTTTTACTGTTGGATTATTTTGAGAAAGCCCTAATAGTTCGATTTGCCTATAAGTTTCGCGATCAATTAAATGTCCTTCTTGTACGATGACTTGTCCTTGTAATATCTTGACTGGCTCTACGCTTTCTCTCGCTTGCTTCTTTTTCTCTTTTGTCAGTTCAGGGTCATAAATTTCATTCGGAACAATAGCATACTGACCAAGGGTAATTGTTGCATTCTTCACATCTTCACTAAGTGGTGCGTGCGCCAATTTTTCTGCCATTTCCTTTTGTACATCTGAAACTTGTTCCTCACGAATTCTTTCATTCATCGCCTTTTCCACTTCGTCAATGACACTTTCTTTCGCATAAGAGAGCTCATTACTATCAGCTTTCATTAAAGCGATAAATACATTATCGGGAATCGCTTTTGTTACATCCTCGGATACATTTTCTGATAGGTTTGTCTTTAAAGTATGAAGCTGTTCTTTTATTGATTGATTTTTCGCTTCGTTTTCACCCTTTTCTTCGTTTACATCAATATTTACTTCACTGATAAAGTCAAAAATAGACGTCATAAGTGATACGCGGTTTTGACCTTTTTCTTTTACATAAACATATTCTTTCTCTACTTCATTTTCTGCTTTTTTCCGTTCTTCTTCCGTTTTCTCTTCATCTTCTATCGTCTTTGGGGAACGGATCGTTTTGTCTGAAACTGAAAATAATTCGACATGAAATACTTCCGGCTTTACATTATGGTAAAGAGCACCATAAATAACTAACCCTAAAATAATATAAATGGCAGCTGTAAATACTTTATAACTTAAAAGGGTGCGAATTTTCTTTATGGATTGTTGCAATTTCATTTGCTTCCTCCAATACCTAACATGTAGGATGTAAAATTAAAACAGCTAATTATGTAAAATGATACCAGTTTCAAAAGATAATAACAAACCTGGATGTATCACTCGCTTATCATTTTTTCATATGAATGAAATTCTAACAACCCTATTCAAATTACTTATCATGTTCCCCATATGCTTCAATAATTTTTGCTACGAGTGGGTGGCGAACAACGTCTGATTGTTCTAGATAAACAAATCCGACATCATCAATATTTTTTAAAATTTTTTCTGATTCAACGAGACCTGAAGGTGCTTTTACAGGTAAATCTATTTGCGTTTTATCACCAGTGACAACCATCTTCGAGCCAAACCCTAACCTTGTAAGAAACATTTTCATTTGGGCATTCGTTGTATTTTGTGCTTCATCTAAAATGACAAATGCTTCATCCAATGTCCGTCCCCTCATATAAGCAAGGGGAGCAATCTCAATTGTCCCACGTTCAATTAATCTTTGCGTATGTTCCGCTCCGAAAATATCGTGAAGGGCATCAAATAAAGGTCGCAAGTATGGATCTACCTTTTCCTGTAAATCACCAGGTAAAAAGCCGAGGCTTTCACCGGCTTCAACAGCAGGTCGAGTTAAAATAATTTTATTCACTTGACCTTTTTTGAGTGCGCTGACAGCCATTACTACTGCTAAATAAGTTTTTCCAGTACCAGCAGGACCTATTCCAAATACTAGATCATAATGACGAATAGCATCAATATATTTTCTTTGTCCTAATGTTTTCGGTATGATCGGTTTCCCTTTTATATTTTTTGCTATTTCCTCATCATAAAGGTGAGAAAAATATTCAATGGTTCCATTTTTAGCCATACGTAAAGCATAAATGACATCTCGTTGACTAATATTCACTCCTTTACGTAATACTTTTATTAATTCTAATAACATACTTTCAACGAGCCTAGTATTTTTTTCATTACCTGAGATAATTATTGTTTCTCCTCTAGTAATCATCTTTACAGCTAATTCATTTTCAATCGTTCTTAAGTTAATATCCGCGTTGCCAAATAAAGCAACTGCTTCATTTGGATCTTCTAGTTGAAAGTGTACGTTTTTTCTGTTTTCTGTCATTCCTCAGTCTCCTTGATTAATGGTTGCTCCATCGCAATATTTTCAATTACTTGATAAGATATTATTAGCTTTACTTTACCATTCTCCACTTTTTCGCGCAAAACTTTTTCCCCTGCTATTTTCGCATCTTCAGGTATTGTTACTTTCACATCTTTTTTAGCTAATTTTATCCCTTTTTCTACTGCTTCTTTTTTATTGTATCGACGAACCACTTTCTTTTCTTCACGAATTGTTTTCTTTATATAACGAACAGGTAATGTCCATTTTAAAAAGTGAATTGGGTGCTTTTTTTCTTCCGTTTTATATTGCTTAAAATCATGTTCTCCTAGTCCCCATAATGGTAGTGTTACTTGTCCTATTTGTAAATGATATGAATTTTTTTCTTTTCCAGTGAACACTTGAAATTGCGATGTTAATGGAATTTCTACCTTTGTTTTATACCAAGTTTTTCCCCACACTTTCCCGCGGGAAGTGACATACCTTTGCGAATCATCTTTCCCAATTAAACCAGAAACAAGTAATTGCCCTGGTTTTACAAAATCATTAATACTTACTTTTGGCTGTCCATTTTCAACAAACATGTCAACAATTACTGCTTTCTTAGATGCGACTAAGTTTTGGGGCCCAGCTTGTTGCTCTCGTTTAGGCGCATTTTTTTCAACCACTTGGAAATGAAAGGTTGTACCTTTTATATCAATACCAACCCATGTTAAATGGTGAATCCGGTTTGTTAGTTCACTTTGGATTGTCTCAACATCATGCAATAAAAACTTCAGTTTACCCGTTTGAATACCGATCTTGTCCAATTCTTTTCGAATTTTATACTCAACTTCTGGACTCGCTCCATCAATTTCAATTTCCCAAATGATATTTGAAAGGGTTATAATCAAGAGAATAAACAGAAATAACCCTAATAAAAATCCACTATTTTTCTTGGCTCTTTTCCATAAAAATGGTATTCCTTTTCCATGTAAAAGAGAGATGTCAACATCATATTGTCTTACATGCTTTCTTAATTTATGTAAATGATGTAAACTAATATAAAATGTCACTGTGGTTGAGCTTACTCTTTTAATATTCCAAATAACAATATTTGATCGGCTGAGCTGATTTAAAAAGCGTTCTACTCCTCTTCCAGATAGTTTTACTAAAATCATCCCTTTTATGAATGTGATCCAATGGTTTTTCAAAGCTATTCCTCCTTATTGATCTATGTAAGTAACTTCGATAATTTTTCCTTCTAACAAAAGTTCTTCTGGTAATATCATTTTAATGACAAAACCTTTTCCTTTAATTAGAAGTTGGCCTTGCTTTAACAGGATTCTTACTTCATCATCGCTAAATAAGAGTAGTCCTTTATGATTTTCTATGTATATATGAATTTGACCAATCATTGTGATTCGTGGTAAATCTAATAAAACATCTTCTGGAGATCCATTTTATTTGTCATCCAATTGAAAATACGTTTACCTATCTTTTTGGCCATAAAAAGACCCCCTTTTTATTCATATGTATGAATAAGAAAGGGGGTTCTAAGCACTTATATTATTATCATTTTTACAATCGTTCATATGATTTTTTATGCACGTGGGGGGTCCTAAGACTTCAGCAAGAATGACTGCCTTTTACGATATCATCTTCTTTGAATGGTCAGCCAATGTCTCGATACTTTTGTTCTTTATCTACCTGCTTCTTGATTGCCTCTATGCGTTGACTAATAATTGTTCCTTTTCTTGTAATTCTTTCATTTTTTCTTCAGAAGCTTTTTTTGTTTCTAGCAGATAGTTTGCAAGTCTTTACCCATTTTCTTTTATTTCTTCGACATGTTTTACGATTGTTTTCACTTTCGCCTGAGCTTTTCTTGCTTTGGTCAAAATCTTTATCAATGCTTATTCGTTTGCCTTTTGAAGGTGAAGTTTATGGGCTTCTCTTCTTTTTCCTTTAATGTTGAAGCGGTTGGAAAGAAAGCGATAATCATTAAAATGAAACTTAAAATGAATTCCATCTTACCCCCACCTTTCCTCATGCTTATTTTTTCCTATTATCTTCGTCATCATCACTATCAGCAGTCATTTTGCCAATCGAACCACGCATTTTCGTGTCCGCTTCAATATTTTTGTATAATTCATATAGTCCATGACTCCAATGTTTCCTGTCTTTTAAGTGCTTCTGCCATGGCCATAGGAACTTCTGCTTCAGCTTCAACTACTTTTGCTTTCATTTCTTCAACGCGAGCTCTCATTTCTTGTTCTGAGCGACAGCCATTGCACGTCGCTCTTCTGCTTTAGCTTGTGCAATATTTTTATCAGCTTCGGCTTGATCTGTTTGAGCCCAGCACCAATGTTTTTCCCGATATCCATATCGGCGATATCAATCGATAAGAATTTCGAAAGCTGTACCAGCATCTAACCCTTTTGCTAAAACCGTTTGCGAAATCAAATCAGGATTTTCTAACACTTTTTTATGATCATCATTGGAACCAATTGTAGAAACAATGCCTTCACCAACACGAGCGATGACCGTATCTTCGCCCGCCCTCCGACAAGTCGATCAATATTGGCACGAACGGTAATTCTTGCTTTCGCTTTCACTTCGATTCCATCCATTGCCACACCAGCAATAAACGGTGTTTCAATAACTTTAGGGTTAACACTCATTTGCACCGCTTCTAGAACATCCCGGCCAGCTAAATCGATAGCTGCACAACGTTCAAATGTTAATTCAATATTGGCCCGGTGTGCAGCAATTAAAGCATTCACGACTCGATCAACATTTCCACCTGCTAAGATAATGGCTTTCCAACTGGTTAACTGATACGTTTAATCCTGCTTTTTCAGCTTTGATTAACGGATTGATCACTCGACTTGGAATAACGCGACGCAAACGCATGCCAACTAGTGTAAAAATTCCAATTTTACTCCGGCAGCTAAGGCTGAAATCCAAAGCGTAATCGGAACAAATGTAAATATTACTGCAATAACAATAATTCCAACAATGCAATAATGCTAATCATAAAATATCGTTCTCCGGATCTAAAAACATTCCATTTCACTACATCTTTTATTAATATTTTCTTTAACAATCTCATCGAACAACAATTCTGTGACTCCTTCTACTTTGACAACCTTAACCTTTTTATCTTTTTCAATAAAGCCGCCTTCAGTAACAACATCAATTCTTTCATCGTCAATTATAACCGTTCCCGAAGGTCTAAGTGGGTTAATGCGTATACCTTCATTCCGACAAGTTCAGTCCGATTTACATTCGAAACATAGCCTATTTCTGTTTTTGTCGAGTCTGTTAAAATAAGCTTTTTAAAGAATTTCATCCTTTCTACCCAAAAACCTTTACCATTATAATACATGACAAGGATGGTAAAAACAAAAGCAATTAACAATAGAGATGCATATATGGATAACATTATCTCGATGCTATAAGATAAGCTGCCGACGATAGCAACATCCACCTAGTGATACCAAATATTCCTCCAGGTAAAAACAATTCTGCAACTAATAAGGATGACGCCGACAACAAATAATATTAATGTTTCGTACCCAGCAAATCCAGCAACATAGATTCCCGTAAAAAAATAATAACAACGAACTAATTCCCATAAGACCAGGAAGTCCAAAGCCCGGTGAATACAGTTCCAGCACAAGTCCAAGACTGCCAATGGGTAAGCAATATCGGTACAACAATTGGATTCGTTAATAAATCGGGCAAGTTTCTCCGCAAATGTTAGATTAACTGTTCGAATTATCAGCATTTTCCAAAACCAAGTATCTTTAATAGTAATTCGATAAAATTTTGACATGTACCTTCAGCATAACCACACTTCAGGGCTTGATTAGCAGTTAATGTTAGTACTTTTCCTTTTGGTGCGCCTATTCAGGCAAATCATATCTTTATCTGCCATAGCAAGGGCATAAATCGGATCTCTCCCATTATATTCGGCTGCAGCCTCCATGTCGCTAAGCCATGCCGACTTTCTCTTTTTCATTCAGCTATTTTTCCTTCTTGGTTAATCATGGCAGCTGCACCCATGTGCCATCTAGGTACCATGTAAATTTCATCGCATAACAGTGATATATATGCACCAGCTGATAAAGCTCATTATTGATAAAAGCAATTGTTTGATACCGGATCTATTTGAATAAGTTTAGCAATATCACCCGCAGCATCAACAGCTCCCCCAGGAGTGTGAATTTCAAAGATAATCGCTTCGGCTTCCTTAGTTCTTCTGCTTTATTGATCGCTCTTTTTAAAAAGGCATATAATCCTTTCTCAACTCTTCTTCAATAGGAATGAAATAAACAGGTTGGTCTATTTGCTTTCATTGTTATGAATAAGAAATAAAAAACAGCAATAAAATAACAAACGAGCTAATTAAAATATCTTTTTTCAAATTATTACCCCCTTTTTCTATCTTGTAGTTTATAAGGATAAATAAGTAAACGTTTCTATAACCATAAAATTTCATTTATAATGATTTACTTTATTGCCTATTTCTTAAGTAAGAGCTAAGAAGTCCTAAACCACGTTTTGAGACTTTTTTATGAAAGGTGTTGTTGTACAAGTTGATTGACAAGTGAACCATCTGCTTTACCTTTTACTTTTGGCATAATGGCGGTCATCACTTTTCCCATTTCCGCTTTTGAAGATGCACCGACTTCAGAAATTGTTTCTTTAACAATTTCTGCTAATTCTTCTTCTGAAAGCTGTTTAGGCATATACATTTCGACGTATGTCAATTCTGTATGAATTTTTTCAACAAGATCTTCACGACCTGCTTTATCAAATTCATGGAGGGAGTCTTTGCGTTGTTTTACTTCGCGAGAAAGGACTGTCAACTCTTCATCTTCGGATAACTCTTTTACCGAGCTTAATCGCTTCATTTTGCAAGAAGCTTTAACCATCCGAATGACTGAGAGTTTATCTTTTTCCTTGTTTTTCATCGCTTGTTTCATATCATTATTTAAACGCTCGAGAAGACTCATATATTACACCCTCTCTTAAAACTTACGTTTTCTTGCTGCTTCAGACTTTTTCTTACGTTTTACACTTGGTTTTTCATAAAATTCGCGCTTTCTTGCCTCTTGTAAAGTACCTGTTTTTGATACTGAACGTTTAAAGCGACGAAGAGCATCTTCAAGCGATTCGTTTTTACGAACGACGGTTTTAGACATTCTCTTTCCCTCCCTCCGAACACAACACACTAACATATTCACATGAATACCATGTACTTTGCAATTATAATATAACCTTTAACAAGGTCAACAATCTCTCCTCCATCATGAATAGTGAGCATGTCGCTGCCGACCATATGATGATTTATGAGGTGAGGGTGGACATGCAATATGTAGCTATATTTGTTATTTTAGTTGGATGCTTTTTAGCAGGAATGATGTGGATGAGAGTCGGTTTATTTCATATTGCTGGAGAAAAACCTGCTAATTGGTTGAAAAAGGTAACGAATACACCTGTAAAAGGAATGTTAGCTGGCATTTTAATGACTGGTATTTTACAAAGCAGTTCTGCTGTAATGGTAATTACGATAGGTTTCGTATCTACTAAATTACTATTGTTTTCGCAAACAATCGGGATTATTTTAGGAACAAACATGATCCAGACGATAACCTTGGAACTTATTTCTTTCCCATTATCTTAAGATGATTATCCCTTTTTCACTTATTGGTATTATATGTATATTTTTTAACAAAACATTGATTCGAAGCTTCGGTTATGTTTTCATTGGGTTTGCCTGTATATTTGCTTCAATGAAGGGGTTTGAAAAATTAGCTCATCCGTTGATGACCATACCTGCATTTGAGAAGATATTCTTTTTACTTGGTGATCAGCTAATGTTGGCTCTTTTTATCGGGGTTATTTTAACCGGAATTATTCAATCTAGTACAGTTATGACGGGAATTGCTATGAGCTTTTTAAGTGCTGATGTTTTCCCTTTAGAAACAGGAATTGCCATTATGCTCGGGGCTAATATAGGTAC
>CAVVKR010000044.1:0-17278 GCA_963748745.1 uncultured Bacillaceae bacterium
TCGACAGCCACGTTTATAATGCTGTCAAGGGGATATCTTTTGAATACACGCAAGCGGGAGAAAATTGTTTGGATCGTCGGTGAATCTGGTTGTGGTAAAAGTGTCCTATCTCTCTCCATTATGCATTTACTACCGAAAGGATAATGCCCAGATTACAGATGGTGAAATCTTTTTTGAAAAACCAAAAATATTACCTCATTTAACAGAAAGTAGAAATGAATCGTATTCGCGGTAAACATGTATGAGCATGATTTTTCAAGAACCAATGACAGCTATTAAATCCGGTATTAACGATTGGATCACAGATAGATGAAGTACTGTTAAAAATCAACACAATGCTATCAAAAAAAACAAGTAAGAGCCAAAAGATATTTCTCTTCTCAACAAGTTGGTATTTCGCGTCTTGTAAAGAGAATCGGAAACGAATATCCTCATCAACTATCAGGAGGAATGAGACAAAGAGTAATGATTGCTATGGCTATTGCTTGTGAACCAAAATTGACTTATTGCAGACGAACCAACGACAGCACTCGATGTTACTGTACAAGCACAAATACTCGACTTAATAAAAAGTATCCAAGCAAGAAAGAGGAGATGGCTAGTCATGCTTGTTACGCATGATCTCGGTGTTGTCGCTGACATATGGGCAGGACAGAGTGATTGTCATGTATGCTGGTGAGATTGTCGAACAAAACAGATGTAGAAAGCTTATTTATACACCCCAAAACATCCTTATACAAAACTAATTATTAAACTCGATTCCGAAATCTGGACCATTCGAAAGAAATACTTCACACCATTAAAGGCATCGTTCCTTCATTAACAAAATATGTCTAGAAGTTGGCTGTTGCTTTGACAGATCGTTGCCCAAGAAGCAATGTCACAATGTCATATGACCACTTCCCCGCAATTAGGGAAAGGAACAGAAAAGAACATTTAGCTCCGATGCCCCTACTATAATCAGCGCAAGGATCCTGAAAACAAATTAGCGGGAGGTTTGAACATGCCATACAAGAGCAATTATGTAGAAATAAAAAACTTAAAAAAATATTTTCCTTTACATGGTGGTTTTTTCAGAAGAAAAATTGGTCATGTGAAAGCCGTCGATAATATTTCCTTCGGATTAAAAAAAGGGGAAATCTTCGGTTTAGTCGGTGAATCTGGTTGTGGTAAATCCACTGCGGGACGAACAATCACTAGACTTTTAAAACCAACTGCTGGCACGATCCACTTTGATGGTGAAAACATTACTAATCTCCGAGGAAAGAAGTTAAGGAAAAAACGCCAAAATATGCAAATGGTTTTTCAAGATCCATATGCTTCTTTAAACCCGAAAATGATGGTCGGTGATATTATTGCTGAACCAATTGTAAACTATCGGCATATCCGTAAAAGTGACTTACGTGAACAAATTGTCGATTTGCTCCAAAAAGTTGGTCTTCCAGAAGATGCATATAAACAATATCCACATGAATTTTCAGGTGGTCAGCGCCAGCGGATTGGAATTGCCCGAGCTTTAGCACTAAAGCCAAAATTAATTGTTGCTGATGAACCCGTCTCCGCTTTAGATGTATCTGTTCAATCACAAGTATTAAATTTATTAAAACATCTCCAACATGAGTTCGACTTAACTTTATTATTTATCGCCCATGACTTAAGTGTTGTCAAACATATGAGTGATCGGATTGGGGTGATGTATTTAGGCAACATTGTCGAGATCGCGAATAAAGATGCTATTTATAACGACCCTTTACATCCATATACAGAAGCACTTATTTCTGCCATCCCACAACCGGATCCTAAAAGACGTCGTCAGCGTATCATCCTGTCTGGCGATGTTCCAAGCCCTTTACATCCCCCAACTGGTTGTCCATTTCACCCCCGCTGTCCAGTTGCCATGGAAAAATGTCGTCAGAAAAAACCGGCTTTGAAGGAGGTGAAAAAAGAACATAAAGTTGCTTGTCTTCTGTATGAGTAAATAAAAAATAAATATGAGGAGGAAAAAATGCGAAAATCATCCATTCTATTTGCAATTCTTCTTTTATTATCAACATTTTTAGCTGCCTGTGGAGGCGAGAAAAGTAGTACTGAGAAAAATAAAGGGGAAGACGAGAAAGAAGAAGTGAAGGAAGGTGGAATTGTTACTTATGCTTTTGCACAGCCATTTGCCGGTATATTAGAGAGAAGTCATTATGAAGGGGAGGATGATGACCATGCCCTATATTTTATGACAGAAGGCTTAGTGCGAACAGGGGATGACTTAATGCCCGAACCAAATTTAGCAGAATGGGAAGTATCTAATGACAATCGAACGATCACCTTTCATATTAAAAAAGGAGTCAAATGGCATAATGGCGAAGAATTAACTGCTCACGATATGGTTTATACTTGGGAAGTCATAGCTCATCCAGATTATACTGGCAAACGCTATACTAATGTAAAAATGATTGAAGGTGCAGAAGCATACAATAAAGGAAAAGCAGACAATATATCTGGAATTAAGATAATAGATGATCATACAGTTGCTGTAACAGTAACTACTCCAGCTCCAAATACGCTTTCTGAACTATGGACATACCCAATGCCGAAAAGCACATTTAGAAAACGTTCCGGTAAAAGAGATTGCCGAATCAGATCAAGTCCGAAAAAATCCAGTTGGACTCGGCCCATTTAAAGTGAAAAATATCGTTCCTGGAGAAATGATCGAATTTGAACGATTTGATGATTATTGGAAAGGGAAACCTCATTTAGATGGTGTCATTTATAAAGTGGTTGATGGCAGTATGGCTGGTGATTTACTCCTTCAAGGGGAAATTGATATTGTTACTCTACCTGGTGCCCAAGCAGTGAAGTTAAAAGAAGAAGAAAAAATCAATTTAATAGAAGTAGAAGCATTATCTTATAGTTACTTAGGCTTTAAGTTAGGTCACTGGGATAGTAAAAAGAAACAAAATATAATGGATCAACCGAAGTTTGCCAACAAAAAGCTTCGTCAAGCGTTTGCATACGCACTTGATCGTCAAGGGATGATTGATTCATTTAGTGAAGGATATGGAACAGTAATCAATGCACCTGAGGCATTAATTAGTTGGGCATTCCCAGATGAAAAGAAATTAATTCAATACGACTATAATCCCGACAAAGCAAAAAAAATGCTTGATGAGCTCGGCTATAAAGATACCAATGATGATGGCTTCCGCGAAGATCCAGCTGGAAAAGAATTCACTGTTAACTTACTCGTCATGTCAGGTTCTGAAATTGCAGAGCCAAGAGCACAATATATCATCCAAAACCTAAAGGATGTAGGTATTAAAGCGCGTTTACAAGGAGGCCGTCTTCACGACTTTAATGTCTTTTACGATTTAATTGAAGAAGACGACAAAGAGGTAGAGTTATTTTTGGGAGCGTGGGGTCTCTCAAATGACCCGGATCCAACAGGACTTTGGAAAATAGACGATATATGGAACTTTCCCCGCTGGGTAAATGAAAAATCAGAAGAACTCATTGAAAAAGGCATAAGTGAAGAAGCGATGGATCAAAACGTGCGTAAACAAATCTATCAAGAATGGCATGAAATTTTTAATGAAGAGCTCCCACTCATCCCGTTATGGTCACCTATTGATGTGTATGGCATTAACAAAAACGTAAAAAATGTGCAGCCACGCTTTTCAACAGGTGCGGAGGATTCCCATTTATGGTGGAGAAGTGATTGATTCGATTAGGCTAAATGAAATAAAAAACGAGGAGAAATATGCATGATCCGATACTCATTTAGACGAGTACTTACTATGTTACCAATTGTCGTTATGATCTCGATCGTAGTATTTTCCCTGGCAAAGCTCATGCCAGGGGATGCCCTTTCAGGACAAATTGACCCTTTAAATACAGATCCTGCTTATATTGATGAGATGCGTGAAAAATTAGGCTCAATAAACCAATTTATAAACAATATATCAACTGGGCCACTGGTGCTCTCCAATGGGATTTCGGCCAATCACATGTCCATAAAATGCCTGTAACTGAATTAATTGGTCAAAGACTTCCAAACACCCTTTTATTATCTATCATGTCACTCCTATTCACTTATTTTTTTGCCTTTATTATGGGTCAGTATTCAGGTAGGAATCCCTATACCATTGGAGATTATGCCATTCAAGGCTTAAACTACTTCATGCTTGCTATCCCTAGCTTTGTAGCTGCTATTTTTGCTATTTTCTTTTTTTCTTTCCAACTTGGCTGGTTTCCGGCATCCGGTTCCATCGGAAGTGGTATTCGAACCCGGAACTGTTGATTACTATGTAAATAGAATCAAACACGCTTTTTTACCTTCATTAACATTAGGAATGCTTACAACAGCAAGTTATACGCAATTTTTGCGAAATGATATGATTGAAAATGCTGGAAGAGATTATGTTAGAACTGCTCGAGCAAAGGGCACAAATGAGCATACGATATACAATAAACATATTTTAAGAAATGCTTTAATTCCTATTATTACACTATTTGGATTTGATATTGCTAGTATTATTGGTGGTGCTGTCATTATTGAAACAGTATTTTCCTATCCCGGAATTGGTGAACTATTTGTTCAATCTGTCACCCGTCGAGATTATTCCGTTGTTGTCACGATATCGCTTATACTATCGATCGCTACATTAGTTGGTAATTTAATTGCAGATTTAATTTATGGTGTCGTTGATCCACGCATCAGGTTAGAGTAAGGGGGATATTTGAATGAAAATAAAAACGAAATACCGGAACATCTGATTTACGTGGAAAAAAACTAGGCAAACAATCCCCATGGGCAATAGCGAGAAAAAAATTATTACGAAATAAACTCGCAATGATCAGCTTAGTCTTTTTAATGTTCATCATGCTATTAGCATATACGATCCCATTCTTTAGCAACTTCAACCCAACGACAGTAGATATAATGAACCGTAATATGCCGCCATCTTCTATTCACTGGCTAGGCACGGATAACTCGGGCCGTGATGTACTCATGTCGTTACTATATGGTGCTCGCACTTCTTTAACAATTGGTTTTATTTGTACATTTGCAGTCGTATTGATCGGGACAGTCATCGGTTCAATTGCTGGTTATTATGGCGGCTTTATTGATAATTTACTCATGCGTTTTACTGACTTTATGATGAATTTCCCATTCCTAGTATTTGTCATTGTACTGGCAACCATTTTCACTGAATCTGGTATTTTTTCATTAATTTTTGTGATTAGTATTTTATCATGGACAGGAATTGCACGTGTTGTTCGTAGTAAAATAATGTCTGAAAAAGAAAACGAATATGTGATGGCAGCCATTTCGATTGGTAGCTCTCCATTTAAAGTAATTAGAAAACATCTACTACCAAATGTAATGACGACGATTATCGTACAAGCAACATTAATTTTGGCGTCCATGATTGTAGCAGAAACAGGCCTTAGCTTTTTAGGATTTGGTGTTCCACAAGGTACGCCGAGTTGGGGGAATATGATCCAAGAAGCAAGGCAACCCCATGTCATCCGCAATTATTGGTGGATCTGGGTTCCGCCAGGCTTAGCTATTACATTTACCATCTTAGCGATTAACTATATCGGCGAAGGAATAAAAGATGCATTTAATCCAAAATCAACAAGATTATAACCCAATAATCCGCTATTCTTCATATAGTTAATGAAATATTGAATCACTTGATGGATCAAAGGAGCGTTCACTATGTTACCTAAAGGAAAACATAATTGTATCATTGATGTCGCTGGCGTTAAAGTTGGACATGTAACACTACATGAAAAAATACATAAAGATGAAATGGTTTGTACAGGTGTGACTGCTATTCTCCCGCATAGCGGTAATTTATTTCTTGAAAAGGTTCGAGCAGCAAGCTATGTCATCAATGGGTATGGAAAAACGAGCGGTCTTGTTCAGTTAGAAGAGCTCGGTTTGCTTGAATCACCTATTATGTTAACGAATACCTTTAGCGTCGGATCCGTTTTAGAAGGTACATTGCAATACATGCTTAAGCAGACTCCAGCAATTGGTGATACGACAAGCTCAATCAATATTGTCGTTGGGGAATGTAATGATAGTTATTTAAATACAATGAGAATACAAGCAATAAAGCCACGACATGCGGTTATGGCCATCGAAAGAGCAGAACATAAGCCTGTTCCCGAAGGAGCAATAGGCGCTGGCAAAGGGATGATTTGTTTTGGTTATAAAGGCGGTATCGGCACCTCATCTCGAATCGTAACAGTAGGTGAACGCGATGCATATACAATTGGATGCTTAGTGCTTAGCAATTTTGGCCAAAGACATGAAGCGAGCTTTGCAAACTGGGAAACGACTCATACGCCTACAACGGACGGATCAATTATGATGATTATTGCGACAGATGCTCCTCTTTATGACCGTCAACTAAAAAGGCTAGCGAAACATTGCACCGTTGGCCTTAGCCGAACTGGTAGCAATATTCATCATGGAAGTGGGGATATTGCCATTGCTTTTTCCACTGCTAATACATATAAACATGATACACAGACACATATAGAATCAATGCATTTTCTGCGCGAAGATCATCCAGTAATGAATCAGCTATTTCAGGCGGTTGCAGAAACGACAGAAGAAGCAATTTATCGTTCCTTACTAACCGCTGAAACAACGACTGGCAGAAAAGGAAGAATTGTTAAAAAAGCCCCACTTTCCTAAAATAAACAACGCTTAGAACTTAACTGTGTATTATACCTTAAGTCTACCAACATAAACCCTATATAAGAATATCACCATTCACATGGCCATTCTATTGTAAAAGTCCAACTGTTCAGACAGCATCATGATTGCGAGTGGAAAATAGATCTTTTCCACTCGGCCTTTTTTCCTCGATTATACGAATTTCTCGCCCTTTTTCCATTGGGGCTTCACAGATAGGACAATATTTTTCTTTTTGCATTGCTTGCTCTTTTGTTGTAATTCGTTGCCAGGCAATACAATCGTCACCTGTACAAATCCAGGCGGTGGTTTTACTCTGCTTGTTATTGCTTTTATTGGAAGTAGAGCGAGCTTGTTTCTCCTTCTCACGTCTTTTCTCCATTCCTTCTTTTTTGAACACATCTGTAATAAAGCGTGATACATCTGTTTTTTGTCCGCGATAAAAAGCCGGTGAACTTATATATAGCTCTTCCTTTGCCCTTGTGATCGCAACATATGCTAATCGTCTTTCTTCTTCGATCACCTGCGCTTGTTCTGATAGCGTACCTTGTACTACATTTTGATCCTCATATTTCCCTTCAAGTGCAGTAATATGTGGAATAATCTTTTCTGATACGCCAATGAAAAACACAGTTCGAAACTCCAGTCCCTTTGCTTTATGAATTGTCATCAATTTGACGACGCTTGCATCTGATACATGTTGCAATTGTTTCATCTGTTCACGGCGCTTTTTCATTTTATTGATAAAAGTTAAAAAGTCCTCCATCTGACGGAAACGACTGGCAGATGCTTCAAGCTCATCTAACTGTTCGATCATGAACTCTTTATGAGTTGTAGCGATATCCCGATCATTCGTTTCAAGATAATGATCATAAAACAACTTCCGAATCTGCTTTATCCCTTCTTTTGGCTCGAGATGTGGTAACTGTTTGAGCAATGCTTTACGTTGCTCAATTGTCCGAAGTTGAAATGGCTTTAATGATGGCAATGTAAGCAAATGATCTATTAAACATTCACGCGGTGTACGTATATGTTCGCCATGAGCATATTGCATTCCATACTCTTTACTAATGTACATAGAGGGCAAGATTGTTTCAAATGCATACCAATCAAGTGGGTTTTTCGCCAATTGAAAGTAAGCGATGATCGGTCGGATTGTATGTTGTTCATAAAAACTTCCATTCATTCCATTGTCGTAAAAAGGAATTTCTTCGACAGCAAGCTGTTCAAATATTGCTCTACTATTATTCGTCGTTCGGTGTAAAATAGCAAAATCTTTATATGTATGTGTGCCTGCTCGCACTTTTGCTTGAATCTCTTCCACAATCCATGCTGCTTCCTCATCTGTTGATCGTGGCCAAAGTAAAGAGGCACTGATGTACTTGTACGTGTTGCTTGCAATACTTTCGGCTTGCGTACTTCATTATGTTGAATAACCGCATTCCCAAGTCCAACAATTGGAGAGGTTGACCGATAATTAACGGACAAAACAATTGATTGTGCTTCTTTAAATTGTTTCTCAAACCCTAAAATAATTTCATGACGCGCACCTTGAAAAGCATATATTGTTTGATCATCATCACCAACAACACAAAGATGATCATGTGGATGTGCAATCATTTTTATTAATTCATATTGTAAAGGATTCGTATCTTGAAATTCATCGACCATGACATATTGAAATCGCCCTTGTAATACATGCAATAGCCGTCTGTCACGCTTCAATAAATGATAAGCTTCTATTAATACATCATCAAAATCCATTTGCTGATTGTCTTGCTTCCATTGCTCATAAAAAGTGCATAACTGCTTTATTTCTTTTTCTGCTTTCGTTTTTGCTGGCATCTCATCAATACTTTTTCACATTCATTTTACAAAAGGAAATAAGTGATAAAATAGATTCGGGTTGATATGTATCATGAAGGCTTAATTCCTTCATCTTTTTCTTTAATATCACTTGTTTAAAGCGATCATTCGTTAATAACGATTGGCGATACCCACTATGTCGTAAGATTTGGAGAAAGAAAGAATGAAAGGTTCTCACTTCTACTTGTTGCGCTTCTCCAGGTAATACACCTGGTAAAGAAGCAATTCGCTCTTTCATTTCGTCTGCTGCTTTTTCGTAAACGTCATTAGTAATATATGTTTCGGAGGGATATGACAAACATTTAATAAGTAACCAGTTCGACAGACAAGCACAGATGTTTTCCCTGTTCCTGCTCCTGCCAAAATTAATAGCGGTCCATCGACACTGCGAACCGCTTCAATTTGAGCTCTGTTTAACTGGATCCCTTGCTTTTCTAGATTTCTAAAATAAAATGCATCTTCATCTCCATCACTTACTAATTCGGAGCTTGTAGTTAATTCCGCCAAATTAGCAGATGGAAGCTCGTATGTATCATCTACTCCTACAGGATGCTTAAAAAATCGACGCTGCTGATCTATTTCCATTCTATAAAACTCCCGTCAATCAAAAATAGTCTATCTTTACCCATTGTAAATCTTTCTATATGTTGAAGCAAAAAACAGGAATAGGCTGTAACTAGTTTTCTTCCCATGCTAAATTGTTGATTACTAGCTAAAATAATAGCAGATGTAATTTCTCTCAAAACTAAAAAGCATAAAATCGAACCTGCCAATTTTTATGCTTTCCACTCACACTTTGATTTTAACACACAATATCATTCTTTTTCGGGAACAGCATTTTCTGCATTTAAATACCCAGCACCATAAACGTTCGGATCCCTATCTGTCCATATATCTGCCCCTTCTTTCAATAGCTCTTTTATTTCCTCCGGCGTAGCAGTTGGCTTTGCTTCTTTGATTAATGCGGCCACACCAGCACAAATAGGAGTTGCCATTGATGTACCTGATAGAGCAAAATAGTTTTCTTCCACTCGCTTTGACTTTTGGGTTTTATCTAAAAGGGAATGAGGAGATCGTAGAGACACAATATTTACACCAGGTGCCAATATATCGGGTTTTATTTCACCATATATAGTCGGACCTCGACTTGAGAAGCTTGCAACATCACTCTCTTCTCTCTCTTTGTTGTTACGGTCATCAAGCGCACCGACAGTAATGATCTGATTACTAATGCCTGGACTAGCGATTGTTTTCGCCTCAGGCCCATCGTTCCCAGCAGCTGCACAAACGACAATTCCTGCATTCCATGCTTCTTCGACGATCTTTACCATTGGATCATTATTTTCGGAATCATAAGGATGTGCTTTGCTTCCTAAAGACATGCTAATAATATCAATTGGATGATCAGTATGTTTCTCATTATATTCGATACACCAATCAACACCTTGAATAATCGTTTCTAGCGTACCAGCTCCCATTTTATCAAGTACCTTCACACCTACTAACTGAGCTTCTGGTGCAGGTCCCACATATTTCCCAGAAGAAGCTGAACCATTTCCAGCAACATCACCTGCGCAGTGAGTACCATGCCCATTGTCATCGTAAGGATCTGTTCTGTGATTGACAAAATCAACAAAATGTGTGATTCTTCCGGAAAGATCTTTATGCGGATAAATGCCCGTATCAATAATCGCTACAGTTGTACCCTTACCTGTCAGCTTACTATTATTTCTATCGCATTTTTTCCTTTTAATAGAGGGAACAGCTACATCAAGCAATGCTTTCACTTCACGATTTAAATAGATTTTATGAATATGATGACAGGAAAGAAGAACTTCTTCTAGTCTATTTGGGGTCACATCCATGCTACAACAAGAAATCCTCGAAAAATGTTGTTTTACTTTACTTCTTTTACAAGGTGCGATCACCTTATTTAAGGTTGTATATCCCGCATGATAACAACCATCTTTAAATTCTACAACTACGGAAAGTTGTTTTTTTATTTTCAGCCATTCTTCGAAAAGGCTATGCATAAAACAAGGTAGTTCTTTTAAGCGGTTGATATAGGTGGAGGATTTTTTCTCGTAATGGTCTATCTAACTTATGCATATGCGTGCGAACCAATCGAGTCATTGAATAACCAAACATACAATATCCCTACCTTTCTTCAAGACTTGTTAATAAGGTATGTAAAGTTCGTAGACTTGGTAAGGGTGGCTGTCCAATGACAAAGAAAAGCAGGTATATACCCGTGTTATTTTTAAATGGAAGGATACGAAAGGTTTCGACAATACCAAGAGGTTCGGGTGCAGTGAGGGTTGTCAACGCCTTTCCGTCCTTATGCCGACATCGGGAAAAGCCGCCCTCGCTATGCTACCGCTCCAAGACATTGACAACCGCCATGTTTTGTTTTTCCCTCTCAGTGAGCAAAAAAATAAAAAGGGTAGCCCGCGACCCAAATTTTTATGAACAACAGTAAAAAAAGCTAATCTAAGCAAGATTAATTACATTTTTTCTCTTCTAACTATAACCTTTTTTTCCAAATTTAATTTTTCTTTTTCTATATCTAGTTCCTGCTTTCTAAATTATAATATTTTTTTGGAGAAAAAATACCCATAATTAAACTAACAACTACAATTATTACTACCAATAATAAAAGTAATTCCATATTTTCGCCTCATTCCAACTATAATTTTATACCATTTAATCCCGAATAAAGATAAAACAAGTCCATATTCGAGGAACCCCAGGGATGAGCTTGCTCTGAACATGATACCGCCAAAAACCGCCAGAGCTGCCGATTTAGAAAAAGCTCTTTTGTCCTAGCCAGCTACCTCCCCAAAACAAAGGAAAACTAAAAGAGGCTGGGACAAAACCCAGCTAAATAAAAAAAGGAGTTCAGGTATTGAGTTAAGTTTACTTTCACTTCAGACAGTTGCTTTCCGCGGGCACGGCCTCAGCTTCTGTAGCTCCTCGTCCGCGTCGCTACAGGGATCTTTGGACTCATGCTGTTCCCGTAGGAGTCAACTGTCTTTCGTTCCAGTCAACATATCGTTATTTCGATAAGTTTTTTAGTAAACAAAAATGAAATAGGATTTGCGTACAGAACAAAAAAAGGATTGGATCAACAAAATTTGCTGATTCAATCCTTTTTTATTATTTGAAGCTCGTTATGTCCCATCCTCTCAAAAACTAAAATAATTGAGTTGTTAAGAAATCTAAAAGATAACCAAAAAACATTACTAGAAAAAAACTAAAAAATGTTATGGTATTGCCTATGATTAACACTTTAGATTTTACACTTACAGCCAGAAGAAGCCCAATACCAGAAAAAACAAATGTTAAAATCCATAAAAATGATGCTTGTTGAAATACAATATTAGGTACCCAAAGCAACAAGGAAATAATTATCGTAATTGTAGCCAGAATTTTAATAAGAGTATCCATATATTCCCTACTACTTATACGAAAGGCTGTGGCTACTGCAGTAAAAATATATTTAATAACCCCCTATAATATATAAATATATGTACTTAACAGTTCTATATAATACTTTCCTTATTTATTTGGGAATAAAATCCATTCAAAATTAAAGAATCTTCTGCATTGACCGACCGTTTATTTTGTTAGCAGGATTATCTATTTTTTATTTCTAACTTTTTATTATTTAAAAGAACCTAAACCAAATTTTAGGTAGTATTAATTATTGTGAGTAACAAGAAAAACTATGAGAAGCTCCAACTCTAGTATCTTGAATAGTGGTGGAAGTTTTGAACTTTTTAAAATAGAGTAGCACATTGCTACTCTTAGATAAAATAATTTCTTCATTCCCAGTTCCACAATAACAATAATTGAATAACCATCTTCGTTGACGAAGATGGTTAAGCCATACCAAGCAGCTCTCCTGCACCTGTCATGCATTCGCTTATGTTAAAATAAATGCATACTTTTCCAAAGGGAGATGAAAGAATTGAAAAATAAAATAATGGAAAGGTTTATTTCTTATGTCACAATCGATACACAATCTAATGAAAACAATGACACATGTCCTTCAACACCTGGTCAATTAACACTCGCTCATCAACTGGTTGATGAGTTAAAAGCAATTGGGATGAAAGAAGTAACAATCGATGAAAATGGCTATGTGATGGCCACCCTTCCAGCTAATACAGACAAACAAGTGCCAACGATCGGATTTTTAGCTCATATTGATACAGCGACTGACTTCACTGGCAAAAATGTCAAGCCACAAATAATTGAAAACTATGACGGAAAGGACATTATTTTAAACAAGGATAAGGATATCATCTTGTCGCCAACAGATTTCCCAGAACTCACGCAATACAAAGGACATACCCTAATTACGACAGATGGCACGACACTTCTTGGCGCTGACAATAAAGCTGGAATTGCAGAAATAATGACCGCGATGGCTTACTTGATCAAGCATCCAGAAATTAAACATGGAAAAATTAGAGTCGCCTTTACACCTGATGAAGAAATTGGCCGAGGACCTCATCGATTTGATGTTGATGCATTTAATGCTACATATGCTTACACAGTAGACGGTGGACCGCTTGGAGAGCTTGAATACGAAAGTTTTAACGCAGCTAGCTGCAAAAATAACTATTAAAGGAAAAAATGTTCATCCAGGGACAGCGAAAGGCAAGATGGTGAACTCCGCTAAGATTGCAATGGAATTGCATGGAAAGTTACCAGCTGAAGAAGCTCCTGAATTAACAGACGGATATGAAGGTTTTTATCACCTACTATCCATTCATGGCGATGTAGAAAAAACGGAGCTTCACTATATTATTCGTGACTTTGATCGCGAAGCATTCGATACAAAAAAGGCCCATTTAGAAAAAATAGTCGCCGAACTTAGGAAAATATATGGAAGTGAAAGCATTCTTATCGATATGAAGGATCAATACTACAACATGAAGGAGAAAATTCATTCCAGTAAAACACATTGTGGAGATTGCCGCTGAAGCGATGGAAAACTTACATATTCAACCTCGAATTTCACCTATTCGTGGCGGTACAGACGGTTCACAATTATCCTTCATGGGATTACCGACACCAAATATTTTTACAGGTGGAGAAAACTTTCATGGCCCCTTCGAATACATTTCCGTTGATCATATGATAAAAGCGACCAACGTGATTATTGAGATAAGCAAACTATTTGCAGAGAAGACAAAATCATAATTGGAGAACTCGTTTGTTTTTCGTCAACATGATCATGAAGTTAAATGGCTAAAGAAGATAACGATAAAATTTACTGTAAGCTCGTTTATCGGTTTGACGCCTGACAAACATTTAATATTCTGGTCGTAAGAGTAAGAAAGACTTCCTTGATTATATGAGAGGGAGGTCTTTCTTCTTTAAAAAGCTGTAATGATGATTCGCAAAAAAATGATGACAGCACCAAGTAAGCGGTCGAACCAAAAAGATTATCGTTTATAAAAGGCTTTGAACGGTTTATAAGATATAAAAAGTGCTAAGAGCGTAAACCATAGTGCAACAGCAACGATCACCTCAAGTCCATAAAACCAACGTATCCATTCCGGAGTATCCACAGTGATGAATGGTATACTTAGAAAAAAAGTAACACCGATAAGTGCGAAAGTCACTCATACTCCTCATGCAGAATAGGTAATGCGTAAAAAATAAGGAACATCCACCTCGCATGATATTCAAAAAAAAGAAGAGACCTCTGCTAAGATATGTAAACTTCCACTCACCTCAGCAAAGGCCAACTGAAGCAACTGCCCACCTATATATTATTTAGATAACCCATCAATAATTGTATCGATATTCCATTTCAACATTTTTATATACGTGTCACCATCATCGCCTTCTTTTCCAATTTCATCGGAAAAAAGTTTTCCAGCAATATGAACGCCTGTTTCTTTTGAAACTGTTTCCATTGGGCGTTTATCAACATTAGATTCTACAAATAATGCGGGTACATCATTCTCTTTAACAAAGTCGACTAATGATGTAATCTGCGTAGGTGTTCCTTGCTCATCTGTGTCGATTTCCCATATATATCCTTCCTTTAGTCCATATTGAGCAGCCATATATTGATAGGCTCGTTCACTCGTTACTAAAACACGTCGCTCTTCAGGAAGTTCATTCACTCTTTCTTTATATTCTTTATGAAGATCTTCCAATTTTGTTATATATTCTTTTGCATTTTTTTCATATGCTTCCGCATGATCAGGGTCTTCCTTCTTTAAAGCTTCTAAAGCATTTTCCGCATATTTTATACCGACTGTAATGTCAAGAAACGCATGTGGATTTACTTCTTCTTCGGATCCATCTTCAGATGTTAAGTACATTGGTTCGACACCTTCAGCTAATTCATAAACGGGACCATCTTTTTTTCCCGCTGTTTCCATTAAACTATCAAACCAACCGTCTCCAGTCTCCATATTTAAGCCGTTATAAAATACAACATCAGCATCCGTTGCTTTTTGCACATCTAATGGAAGTGGACTATATTGATGTGGATCTGTTCCAATCGGTACCAAACTATGAATATCAACATGATCGCCACCGATATTCTTTACAATATCGTACAAAATAGAGAAAGTAGTCACGACTTGTAATTTGTCATTGTCATCTTTTTTTTCTTTTGATGTACCTGTTTGTTGGCCACCTTCTCCACTGCATGCTGCCAACATCATAACAGTGATAAATGCCATGAAAATGATTTGTAACATACGTTTTTTCAACATGTCTCTCTCCCCCTCCCTTTTTTTCTATGAGTGTAATGCCGTCTTTTGTTTCTTCGTACGTAATTTCCGCCATACAACACCTTGTTTAGGCGAAAAAATGAAAGCTAATCCGAACATTACGGTTGCGACAAGGACGATAACCGCACCGGAAGCTAAGTTATAAATAAAACTAAAGTATAAGCCTACAATCGCTGAAACAACACCAAATAAGGCAGATAAAAAAATCATTACTGATAAACGATCTGTTAATAAATAAGCTGTTGCAGCTGGTGTAATTAACATGGCAACGACCAACACGATTCCGACTGTCTGTAATGAGGCTACTGTTACTAAAGTAAGTAAGATCATGAGAAAATAGTGGATAAGCTTGTTTGGTAACCCATATGCAGCAGCCATTATTGGATCAAATGTACTGACGAGTAATTCTTTAAAAAAAGATATATAGCTGCTAACACAATAATACCGATTATCAATGTCGTCCACATATCTACCGAACGGACCGCAAGTACATTACCGAATAGAATGTTATTCAAATCCGTACTACTTTTAGCTGAAGTAATCAGAATAATTCCGAGCGCAAACGCAGCAGTAAAAACAATGCCAATTGCCGAATCATTCTTAATACGGCTATTCTGACTCACATAACCTATCCCAATCGCTGTTAAAATCCCACTGATAACCGCTCCAAAGAAAAAATTATAACCGAATATATAAGAAAGCGCTACACCTGGTAATACAGCATGTGAAATCGCATCTCCCATGAGCGCCATCCCTCTTAAGATGATAAAACAACCGATCACACCACTAATGATGCCGACCATTACCGACGTGAATAACGCTTTTTGTAAAAATTCATACGCTATAACAGCTTCAATAAACTTCATTACACACTCACTCCAACTTCTCCTGTAAAGGGAAAATGCGAATTGTACGCTTTTGACAATAGTTCCGGGCGGAGTACCTCTTCAACCGGACCGTATTTTATTAATTCCTTATTCAGTAAAATTAACTGGTCAAAATAGTCAGTAACTTTACTTAAATCGTGATGGACAACAAAAACTGTCTTTCCTTCATCGCGTAGCTCTTTTAAAATTCGAATAATCGTTTCTTCACTAACTACATCAACACCTACAAACGGCTCATCTAAAAAAAACAATTCCGCCTTTTGTGCCAATGCCCTCGCCAAAAATACACGCTGTTGTTGTCCACCGGAGAGCTCACCGATTTGACGTTTACTAAAGTCTTGCATCCCAACTTTTTTTAAACATTCATATGCCCATTCTCTCTGCTCTTTTTTCGGTCGCTTAAATAAGCCTAGACTTGGATAAGTGCCGATAAGAACAGTATCGATCACATTAATCGGAAAGTCCCAGTCGATCTGACTCCGCTGTGGAACATAAGCAATTTTTTTCCGCACCTCTTTTACGGACTTCCCAAACAATGTTACTTTACCGTGATCTATAGGGATGAATCCGATGATCGCTTTCATCAATGTTGATTTCCCTGCACCATTTGGTCCAATAATACCTACTAAGTTTCCTGATTCTACAGAAAAACCAATATTAGAAATCGCTTCTTTTCCATAGTAGGATACGTGTAGGTTTTGCACAGATATAGCGGAAGCCATAAGTGCATACACCTCTTTTTTTTTATAAAGTTTGTAAATCATGTATGAAGTATAGCCACAGGTTAATTTATTGCTTGTAACTAAATAAGTTTACCTAGGCAAATATTTATATTTCAAGAATAATACACTTATTTTACTTTGTAAAGTATTTTTCCCTAGGTAAATAATATTAAACGTGATCTTATTTTAAATGAAGATGTTTCGTTACATCAATATGCGGTACAAAGTTTGAATGTGTTGATCTTTCGTGACAAATAATATAGATAGGAGATCTTTTGAATAAAAAAAGACCATCTATAGTAGTCGTTTTGCTAACTACTAGATGGCCTTTCT
>CAVVKR010000045.1:0-12666 GCA_963748745.1 uncultured Bacillaceae bacterium
TTCTCAACCAGTAGCTGAATATGTGTATAAAACAGGCGCTGCACATGGTAAGCGCGTTCAAGCTTTAGCTGGTGCCAAAAATCACGCAGTTGTCCTAGCTGATTGTCATCTGGAAAAAACGATTCAAGGAATCATAGGTGCTGCATTCGGCAGTATGGGTGAAAGGTGTATGGCTTGTTCCGTTGTAGCTGTTGTCGATGACATTGCAGATGAAGTAGTCACTCGACTAGTAGAAGAAGCGAAAAAATTAAAAGTCGGTAGTGGACTGAATGAAGAGAACTTTATCGGACCACTCATCCGAGAAACTCACCGTGAACGAGTCATTGGTTATATTGAAAGTGGCATAAAAGAAAAGGCTACATTATTACTAGATGGCCGAAATCCTGCTTGTGATAACAAAAATGGGTATTTCCTTGGACCAACCATTTTTGATAATAGCAACAGAGATGAAAATATGGCAAGATGAAATTTTTGCACCTGTTCTTAGTATCGTTAGAGTAAAAGATTTAAATGAAGGGATTGAATTAACGAACCGTTCCCGCTTCGCTAACGGGGCTGTCATCTATACGCAAAGTGGAAAGGCAGCTAAAGTTTCGGGAAAGAATTGATGCTGGAATGGTCGGTGTGAATGTCAATGTTCCTGCCCCAATGGCCTTCTTCCCTTTTGGTGGCTCAAAAGATTCTTTTTACGGAGATCTCTGTGCAAATGCTCATGATGGAGTACAATTTTATACGCGTAAAAAAGTAGTTACGACCCGCTGGTTTTAATATCAAGAGTGATCCGAGCTGCTGTGCCAAGTAAGGCAACAGCTCCTTTTTTATGCAAGTAATATAGATTTTCATATTTTACTTTATTCATCTGTTCCTTATTTTAACTATTGTGGTTCGTACCATTCATTTAGAACACTAACAGAAGGAACAACTACATCCATGAACGTTGAGTCTGCCGGGATATATAAAGGCTCACTTCAGTCTGCTAAAATCGAATTTCATTTGTCCGCAGATTCCTAAAATACCGCCATTTTCTTATTTTTACTTGCCGTTAGCAATTCATATGCACGCAACGCGAGTTCTAATGACAATCGTTTTTCAGCATTTGTGAAATCATCTCCAAGAAGTTGTTTTATCTTTTCTAGACGATGATATAATGTTTGTCTGACAATAAATAAGCGCTCAGCAGCTTCTTTTTTGGAGCCATCATCATCTAAATATACTTTTAAAGTCGTTAATAACTCGCTCCCTTTTTCTTTATCATATTGAATAATTGGACCGAGGTAATCCATCACAAACCGCTCTAACTTCGCATCGTTCTCAAACGGGAGTAATAAGCCAATGACACCTAAGTCTTCATAAAATAAAACTTCATTCTTAAACTTTTTCAGCTGGATCACTTGTCTCGCCTCGTAAAAACTTTTATGTGCATCTATTAAATCTTCATATAGGCCCCCAATTCCAATATATATCTTGCTATTAAAAAGTTCATTTTTCTGCAATTTTTCAATCTGATCAATAACTTGAAGAAATGGCTCTTTCTCTTTCCCATCCTTTGGAGAGAAAAGAGCAATGACAGCTATTTCTTGATCGGTTTTTGTCATTAAAGGGGTAAAATTACACTGTTTAAACAGTGATCGAATCATCATCCCTTGTTGTAACCGAATGCTATCCCTTTCTTCGTCTGTTAACTCTTTTCCTGTGTCAGATGTTAGTTGCAAACCAACTACTCGATAGCTCCATTCATCTCTCTTCACTTTTCTTAATGATTCGTACCCAACATCACTTAATCTCCCTTTATTTAGCAGTTCGGATATGAATACTTCTTCGGTATGAAGTTTTCTTTCTTCAATTGTTCGTTTCTCAATAATAGTTGTGCAACTGCTAAACTAGCGCGATCTAACACTAGTTTCGCAAACTTCTTGGAATATCTTCATTCATTTTTAATAGTAATTGTCCCCATACTTTTCCTAAACCACTTACTGCCTCGATGAGGAATTCCTCTTTATTGAGTGTAACCACGGAGCTGTTTCTCTTTCTACTATTCTTTTTCTGATAGCTTTCTAAAATATGAGCTTGTTCTTGCTTATTCATATGTGGGTAACAATACATATTCCCATCAGTAGGAATGAACAATATTTTGGTATGCATGACTTTATATAAAGCTTGTAAGATTTTAAAAATACCGTCAGAAGATAATGTTAATTGAATAAATTCGCGTGAGATTTTTTCTAGGTTTTGGATCATCTCATAGTGACGATTGACGATGAGCGCATGTAAATCTTGGGTAATATCAATAAATTTAACAGTATGTTCAAAAACAATGATTGGGAAATGATGTTCATTTGCAATATCAATGAACTCCCGTGGAATCCATTTAAAATAATCCCCCAATTCAATACAAAGACATGAGGCATTCAATTGAATCAATTTTTTCAAAAAGCCAACTTGTGAGGAGAGACCTAATTGTATCCCAACACCTGTTGTTAAAATTAATTCCTCTCCATGAATAAAAGTATCAAAGTCATTTGTCTCTAAAATATGAACCCAACGGACTTTTCTATCGAGACCATGTTTTCCAGCAATTACTTTTGCATCTTTAAAATGTTCTCGTTGCAAAACATCTTTTACAGTAATGAGATGATCTAGCGACAATAGCAAACACCCCCCAATGTTAAAAAAGAAAGCATTCCACTTTACATTCTGTCTAATGTTTTAACTGTACAGATGGAATACAATGTATGCAATTCACATTCTAAGATAGCTGCTTGTACAAAATATGAATATTATCATTATTTTACGCTGCAATCGAATAAAAATGCATGCAGGCAAGCATGAGCTATACGAAATGGAGGTATGGGAAAATGAATATGACCAAATCAGATGTACTATTAAAAAAGGATCGAGAAAGTATTTGGCATCACCTCTCCCCTTACAATGAAAAAGCACCACCATTAGTTGCGGTGGAAGCAGACGGCGCATGGATTACGACCTTCATGGGAAAAAGTTTTTAGATGGGATGGCTGGTCTATGGTGTGTCAATGTCGGTTATGGGCGAGAAGAATTAGCAAAGCAGCCTATGAGCAGATGAAAAAAATGCCGTATTTTCCACTCACACAGAGTCATGTCCCCGCTATCAAATTGTCAGAAAAGTTAAATGAATGGTTAGATGATGAGTATGTGTTTTTTTACTCGAATAGTGGTTCTGATGCAAATGAAGTTGCCTTTAAAATTGCGCGTCAATGCCCTCAGCAAAATCGTAATCCTTCTAGATACAAGTTTATTCAGATATCGCGCCTATCACGGTAGTTCTTTCGGCGCATTATCTGCAACTGGGCAAGCGGTCAGAAAATATAAATATGAACCATTGGCACAAGGTTTTTTACATGTGCGTCCACCAGACACATACCGCAGACCTGATGGAATGTCAGCGGAAGAATTTAATTTCCAATGTGCACTCGAAATAGAAGAGAAGATCATTTGGGAAGGAAAAGAAACATGGCAGCTGTTATTATGGAACCAGTTATTACTGGCGGTGGTGTCATCATTCCCGAGCAAATTTATATCGATAAAGTACAAATTTGTAGGAAGTACGGCGTCCTCCTTATCGTTGATGAAGTAATTTGTGGATTTGGGCGTACAGGTAAAAAATTTGGACATATGAATTTTCAGATGAAACCAGATATCGTTACAATGGCGAAAGGGATTACAAGTGCCTATCTCCCCTTTCTGTAACAGCTGTTCGCAAATCCATCTATGATGTCTTTAAAAATGATAAAGAAAATGAGTATTTTCGTCATGTAAATACGTTCGGTGGCAATCCATCCGCATGTGCCGTCGCCTTAAAAAATTTAGAAATAATGGAAAAAGAAAACCTCGTCGCCCGATCAGAATCATTAGGTAAAACATTAAAATCAGAGTTAGCACCATTGCTAGATCATCCACATGTAGGTGATATTCGCATTCTTGGTTTCTTAATGGGCATCGAGCTAGTCGAAAATAAAAAGACGAAAAAACCAGTGAACCGACAATACATCAACAACATCATTAAAGAGTGTAAGGAACATGGCCTCATTATCGGTAAAAATAGTGATACCGTAGCAGGCTTCAATAATATTCTTGCCCTTTCACCTCCACTATCATGTACTGATGATGATGTTCAATTTATTATTTCAACATTGAAAAAAGTTTTTGCAAATAATGGATGACATGTAACACCGTTCAGCGAACGGTGTTACATGCGTTTTTACCGTCCCAACCATAAACCACCATGATCACCACCGCGGACAAATGACGATTTTAATGCGCCAAGCAAGCTTAAAGGTACCTAGTGTATATAGACAGTCAAAAGAAGAAGGGGCAGCGCTAGGAATGGAAGAACAATAAAGCGTATCCGTGCGTGCTCTAAACAAAAAGCACGCATTTTTCTACCTATTAATTACCTAAACAAAAAACTTCGAAAAATCGAAGCTTTTTTATTAGCAGAGCTTGCCGAAACTGTTTTGCAACTTGGAACGGGTTCTTCGCTTTCGTTATTGCCGAGACAACTGCAATCCCGTTAACCCCTTGATCAAGAAGCTGCTGAGCATTATGAAGATCGATCCCACCAATTGCAACTGAAGGAATGGCTACAGCGTTCGCAATCTCTGCTAATTTATTTTTCGGTAATAGTTTTGCATCTTTTTTCGTTTTGGTCGGAAAAACGGAGCCTATTCCGAGATAATCGGCCCCATTTTTCTCTGCCTCATATGCTTGATCAGCTGTTTGTACCGAAACGCCAACAAGCATTGACTCGGGCACCATCTTTTTTACAATAGGTAATGGAAGATCGTTTTGACCGATATGTACACCATCTGCGTTAACTGCGAGAGCAATATCAATCCGATCATTAATAATAAGTGGTACTTCATACTTGGCTAACAAAGCTTTTAATTTCTTTGCTTTTTCATAAAACACCAAACCACTAGTCTTTTTTTCCGTAACGGCTGAACGAGTGTGACGCCACCTTTCACTGCCTCCTCAACAATATGGCATAATTGTTGTAATGGGAGGGCTTCATCCGTGACATAATAAAGACGATAATCAAGCGTCATAAAGTAACACCTCCTTTTCCCACGTAGAAGCATTCAACAAAAATATTTCATCCATTAATTTCATTTTGAAACTTCCTATGCCTTCCTTATTTTTTATTTTCCTTTTTGCTAATTCGCCTGCTATACTCATTGCGGACATGCCTACGATAGAGGCTGAAAGCAAATTATCTGTTATACCGGCAAAGCATGCGATTAAAGACGTTGACATACAACCAGTCCCAGTTATTTTAGGTAACCAATTGTCCCCATTGTCAATAAGTATCGTTTTCTTCCCATCCGAAACGACATCTTGTTCACCACTAATGACCGTAATACATTTACAGCTGGTGGCGGCTTTCTGTGCGAGTTCTTTTTGACTTATCGTTATTTTACCACTATCTACTCCTCGGGTTGTCGCTGTTCCACCGATCAAAGTATAAACTTCGCTGGCATTGCCACGTATGACACTAACATCGACTTGTTGTAAAAGTTCGCTCGCTTTATCAGTGCGATAATGGGTCGCTCCAACACCGACTGGATCAAATATAACAGGTATATTTTTATGATTAGCAACTTTTCCCGCACGTACCATCGCAAGATAGGTAGAATCAGTTATCGTACCAAAGTTAATGACAAGTGCATCCGCAAGTTGGACCATATCCGCTACTTCTTCGGGATTTGCTGCCATGACTGGTGAAGCCCCAATCGCAAGCGTCACATTTTGCACAATCATTGATCGTTACTGTATTTGTAATTTGATGAATCAATGGTGATTTGGCTTTCACTAATGAAAATAGTTGCTTCATACTTTTTTTGTTCATCCCTTTGATAACCCCATTTGAAACCGCCATTTTACCGCTCATTTACTTCTTCTATTTCTATTTTTGCACGTTGATATAAATCATAAAAATGATCAGTCGGACCATGTCCGGAACCGAGTTCAAGACTATGTTTTATCGCGACTGTTATATATTCCTTCGCATGTTCAACCGCCTCGAGTAATGCACGGCCTTTCGCAAGTTCGGCCGCAATTGCGGAAGATAACGTACAACCTGTTCCGTGCGTATTTTCCGTATGAATTCGTTTGCCATATAACCATTGAAATGTAGAGCCATCATAAAAAAGATCGTTTGGATCCCCTGCGAGATGACCACCTTTTAAAAAACGGCTTGTACACCCATTTCCATTATTTTGAGGCAAGCTTCCTTCATTGTTTCTTCAGAATCGATACGGACAATTAGCTATCACCTCAGCCTCTGGTATGTTTGGTGTTACAATCGTTGCAAGTGGTAGCATTTCTTTTTTCAGTGAAGCAATTGCTTCTTCCCGTAAAAGGTGATGGCCTCCTTTTTTTGAAACCATGACAGGGTCCAAAACAATAGGTGCTGGAGCAAATTTTTTCAACTTATCGGCAACTACTTCAATCGTTTCAGTCGTTGATAACATCCCGATTTTCACGGCATTAACAGGAAGGTCAGTAAACACAGCCTCCATTTGATCACGAATAATCGAGGTGTCCACATTTTGGACAGAGCGAACTTCTTGCGTGTTTTGGGCTGTGATGGCAGTTATAACGGACATACCAAAAACGCCTCGTGCAGAAAATGTTTTTAAGTCTGCTTGAATTCCTGCGCCACCACCTGAATCAGAACCTGCAATCGTTAGTGCTGTTTTCATAAATGATTCCTCCTAGTAACTGATTTTTCATTAATACTTTTAGCAAACTATATCCTAATAGTGCACCGATAAAGGAGCTCGTCATAAATGCTGGTACAAAACCGAATAAGGCTACTTGTTGACCGAATAAAAAATGAGCAATTGGATAAGAAATGAGAGCTCCTATGAGACCTGTTCCGATCACTTCACCAATAACGGCAAATGATAATTTCTTTCTTTTTGCAAAGAAAATACCTGCTAACCACGCACCAATCATGCTCCCTGGAAAAGCAAAAATAGAGCCCGTACCGAGCATGATTCGCGTTGTAGATACAATAAGCGCTTGCGTAACAGCATATGTGGGACCACATAATATCGCTGTGATCACATTTGCAAAATGCTGCATTGGGAACACTTTTGCAAAACCTAATGGAATATAAATGAAATGACTTGTTAATGTTGTCAATGCTGCAATCATCGCAGTAAAAGTGAGCTTATTTATTTTACTCAATGAATGATCTCTCCTTCAACAAAGAATCCGCTGAAATGGAAGCCTCAATCTCCAGCGACACTTGATAGAATGCTATACACCTTAGTCAATATATGCATATTCACAGATCACAGCTTAGCTTTAGTTATTAGTTTATCGCTAGAATAATGCCTGATGTGATGAAGAGAGCTGTTAGTTCTTTAGAAGTGATGCCTTCTTATTAGAAAATAGCTAACCTTTTGTTTAACTGTTGGAATAAGAGACCGTAAACAAATGAACGAGCCGATCATGATGAACGAATATGTAAAGAAAGAAAAGAAAAGGTCACGCTTAGGTAGTCGTATGCGTCACCTCTTTAGCATTTATTTTTATAAAACTGTCATCCTACTACGATGGACAAGCTTTACATCAATGATTTATTTAATCAAGCTACTTTTAAAATGTCGATCACAAATCCGACTATTACATTCAGCCAACAAAAAAACCACTCTCCAACATAGAAAGCGGGTTTTTGAACGTTACCTATTCAAATAGTCCATCCACTTCCCTACGCTGGCATCACCCAGATCAGGTTCAAAGGGTTTAGAACAACGAAGTTCCATCTCATTCTCTTCCGATAGAATCCCCTAGTGAAAATATTATTCAATTTAAAAATATGATAACATGATTCATTCTTTTTGCAAAATATCATTATAATAGCCCTTATTACTTTCAATATTTACATTGACTATGAAAACAAGATCAAAAAAGGCGTTGACAATAGTTTATTCAGCTTGAATAATAAGAATAAAGGGTGAAGGAAATATACAGAAAAAGAATGATACAATCTAGAAAAAAGGAGGAGATGAAAATAGTAGGAAAAAAGTGTCCGATTTGCGGTAAGGATAATAATTGCGGTGCTAAAGATCCGCCTGGGACATGCTGGTGTAATCATGTTCAAATTTCCAAACATTTATTTTCGCTTATTCCACAAAATAAAAGGAGAAAAGCTTGCATATGTTTGGAATGTGAGAAAAATATAAAAATACATCGTCTTCATACATATAATCTCTCTTTATGTTATATTCATAGATTAGTAAAGAGCGACAACATGTATCCAACTAAGATAGCATGTTGTCGCTTACTTTTTTATACAGAAAGTATTTTATTGTAAAAACTTATTTAAATGCCATTGTCGCTTTTACTGCTTTTTTCCAACCATTATAAAGTCTTTCTCTTTCTTCCCTAGTCATCTTAGCGGAGAATTGACGCTCGCGATTCCATTGTGTTGCAATTTCACTTCGATCTTTCCAAAAGCCTACTGCTAATCCTGCTAAATAAGCAGCGCCAAGTGCTGTTGTTTCATTAATGAGGTCGTTCAACAGGAACATTTAAAAAATCACTTTGAAATTGCATTAAGAAATTATTCTTCACCGCGCCGCCATCTACTCGTAAAGCTTTTAATGAATACCTGAATCGGCTTCCATCGCATCTAACACATCTTTCGTTTGATAGGCTAATGATTCCAATGTTGCACGAATAAAATGCTCTTTCGTTGTTCCTCGTGTTAAACCAAATACAGCTCCACGAACATCACTATCCCAATACGGTGTTCCTAAGCCCAACAAATGCAGGAACGACATACACACCATCTGTTGATGTCTACACGATCTGCATATGCTCACTTTCTGCAGAATTTCTGAACATCCGTAAGCCGTCACGAAGCCATTGAATGGCTGAGCCCGCAACAAAAATACTACCTTCTAAGTGCATATTCCACTTTTCCGTCAATTCCCCAAGCAATCGTCGTCAATAAACCATGCTCTGATTGAACGGCTTTCTCTCCTGTATTCATCAGCATAAAACAACCTGTACCATACGTATTTTTCACCATACCCTTTTCAAAACAAGCTTGACCAAATAATGCCGCCTGTTGATCCCTGCAATACCTGCAATCGGAACTTCTTGCCCAAAGAAATGATGTTGCAATCGTATATCCATAAACTTCAGAAGATGGTCTAACTTCTGGTAACATCGATGCAGGAACATCTAAAATATCCAATAGTTCTTCATCCCATTTTAAATCATAAATATTATACATTAATGTTCGGGAAGCATTTGAATAATCGGTTACATGTACTGTTCCATCTGATAACTTCCAAATAAGCCATGTATCAATCGTTCCGAATAATAAATCTCCTGCTTCCGCTTTTTCCCGTGCACCTTCTACATTATCTAAAATCCATTTTACTTTTGTTCCCGAAAAATAAGCATCAATTAGTAATCCTGTTTTATCTACGAAACAATTCATTATATCCTTTTTCTTTTAATTGTTCACAAATTTCTGCTGTTTGTCGAGATTGCCACACAATCGCATTATAAATCGGCATTCCCTGTATCTTTATCCCAAACAACAGTCGTTTCTCGTTGATTTGTAATGCCGATTCCTGCAATTTGTTCAGGATTGAATATTTTTTTCCGATAAACACAGTTGCAATAACGGATAAGATAGAACTCCAAATTTCATTGGCATTATGCTCTACCCAACCAGATTTCGGAAATATTGTGTAAATTCCTTTGTGCAATATGAACAACTTCGCCTTCTTAGTTAAATAAAATCGCTCGTGAACTTGTTGTACCTTGATCAAACGCTAAAATATATTTTTCCATACATAATCCCCTCCATTTTAAATGGATTGTGTTTTTCTATCCAAACTGTCTCATTCCCTACTCGTATAGTACGTAATATTAAGCTAGAATGATTATCCAACCAATATCCAAAATGTATTGACTACCTTTCCTATAAATACAGCTTATAAAAGAAACCCCCAAACAAACCACCAAGAATCGGACCAACAACTGGTACCCAAGAATAACTCCAATTTGAATCCCTTTTCCCTGGAATCGGTAGGAACACATGAGCCATACGCGGCCCTAAATCACGTGCTGGATTAATAGCAACCCTGTCGTTCCACCAAGTGCCATTCCAATAACCGTAATCAAAGTACCAACAATTAAAGGGTTTAATCCATCTGTAATATTATTGGCGCCAATAGCTAAAACACCTAAAACTAATATAAAGGTACCTAACATTTCCGTTGATAAATTTGAAAACGAATGATTATTGCAGGAGCGGTTACAAATATGCTTAATTTATCATCTGGATTTCTGTTGTCTTCCAATGCGGTAAATAATTGAAATAAACGAAAACGGCTCCAATAATTGCTCCTAACATTTGCGCAATATATACATTGGAACATCTGCCCACGGAAAAGATCCGTTAAAAGCTAACCCAATTGTAACAGCTGGATTCAAATGTCCTCCGGAAAATTGCCCGACAGCAAAAACACTAATAGCTACAGCTATTCCCCAAAGCAATTGTAATCAGGAGGACCAACCACTCCCATGTGCATTCGTATTTTTTAACTTTACACCGGCAACAACGCCACACCCTAACGTAATTAATATCATTGTACCAATTAATTCACCAACAACACCGGACATACGTTCCTTACCCCTTTCATTTTATAAATAATCAATGGACAAAAAACCACACATATCCTACCTCTAGTTACAGAGGGTTGGTATGTGTGGCTCTCTCTTCATCTCCGTCACATTCATTATTCATCTATTTGCAGTATAATAGAGAATGAATCCGCTGTCAATTGTCTTTTTAGTGTATATTTTTCTAAAGGGAAATATTTTACTTGTTTTTCTTGACAGTAATTGTAACTAATTCAAATCATTCATGAATACACTATGTTCACAATACTCATCCTGTTAAAAAATAAACAGAGGGTATTGCTTATTGTCAAGACAGTTATTTTGCTAGTGTTACAATGACATCGTGTATTTCTGGTTTATTTCCTAATATAACTGATTCTCTCTGTTCATTTCCTTTCGGATCAGGACGCTTTTCATGTGATTTTTTAAACACATCTGATGACGCCATTCCTTATACCCTTCTTCACTTTCCCAAAAAGTACAAACCTTTACGAGGTCATGATCTTCTGTATGACGGGTAAGTAACACTTCCATGCGGACAAATGCGTCAAACTGATGAATTCCTTTCGAATCTTTGAAACGATTTGCTACTTCTTTTCCATACCCTTTTTTCACTTTGATTGTATTGGATACCATGATCATTTGTAATATCGACTTCCTCGCTTCCTCTTTTTATCATATTGTTTAGATAAAAAATAGACAGTAGAGAACGAACTGTCGTATTCAATCTTACCATTTCTATCTTCATCCTTCGATTTTTAAGTATCCGTACACCAGTTTGAACATGTTTAGAGCCCAAAGCTTTTGCGGAAATCTTCCCACTTTTTATTAACATCTACTATCGCTAATCTTAATTGTTCCATCCCATCGATGATAGAAGAGCTATATATACCACCTAAATGAAAATAATATTCCTCTTTCATATTATCAATCATTATTTCTAACATATACATTTGCGCAACTACTTCTTGGTTGTACTTATCTTCTTTCTTTTCTTTTCCTTAAAAAACTCTGTCATCATGTCTTCTGATACTTCTGTTGATTTTGCAAGTATAGCTCCCGATCTCATATAGGCTTGCATACGGTCATCCATGCCAAGAATTGTTTCATTTACGTGACATGCTTTGCCGCCTCCTTTTAATGATAACGAAAAACTTTCCGCCCTTTTTTAAATATGTCAACTGTTTGCTTTTCAAAAGTATCTGATGTTTCGATGATCATAGAAGCCACCGTATCAATTCGTTGCAACGTATGCTGCAGGGATTGTAGCAATGCGATAAAACTGTCGTAATCATACCCTCTATATTTACCTTTTTTAAAATATTTCTTTTCAAACTCTTTCAGATAATTTTGTCTTGGATCCCCATTTACATTTTGATTGCATCTGAATCAAATGGTATTTGCGCTAGACGCCTCCTCTAAGTCATTGAACATAATCTGCATTTCGGTATCCATTGTTTCTTCCGTTTCTTTCATTAAATGAATCGCTAATTGAATGTTAGCTGCTATTTCATCTTGGAGTAGACTTTAACAGTTCCAAATATCTTTTCTTTCGTAAATACAGTTTCCGCTGACCCTCTTTACTATTCTGAGTAAATTGGATCGGTGTATTTGTAAATACGTCCCATAAGTTGCCAACTGAACACCGGTATGCCCCAGTACTGTGCTGTTTTACAATACTTGACCATGCGCTTCAGGCAGCGGATACATTTTTTCTCCTTAATCCAGCTTTTGCAAATTCCATATGATACAGGTTTAAAAGGGAGTTCATCTACTCTTTTTCTTTTTAGCAAATATTTCATCGACCGATCGATTCTAGCAATCTCTTTATCATAGACTAAAACATTAATAGTTATGAAAATACGATTTATTTTTCATTAACATAAAATATCTTTTATCAATAGCGGTTGGATTTAAAGGCATATACCGTGATTTCAGGATGCTTGAGGCCAATTTGAATGGCAAGTTTTCCTT
>CAVVKR010000046.1:0-71578 GCA_963748745.1 uncultured Bacillaceae bacterium
AAGAGACTGAAACGCGAACAAATAATTGCTCAATCACTTACTAATATTTTAAAAAAGACAGCGGAAGAGTCAAGTGAAACATTTGCTGTCAAGAAGTTTTTCCCCTATTTGGCAGATGGAAGTTATTTCTCCATTCATGAAACAGATGAGGAATTAAAGAGTTTGATAAACAATGTTCCGAGCCTCGGTTCTCTCTATCACTTACCGGTTGAAAAGATTCGTGAATTGGACATTCCGTCGATTAATATTGGTGTTTATGGGAAGGACGGTCATAAATGGACTGAACGGGTGTATAAGCCTTATTCCTTTGGTATTTTTACCAAAACTTATTCGGAAACAACGGTCGAATTATTGCAGAACGTTCCTATAATTCCCCCCAAAACCATATCTTTAAATGGGTCAGTGTCATCGGTACGTTGTCTTACGATTAAAATTATCTCGATCATTATGTGGAAAGTTTCGCTTTCGCATATATTCAAGACGGCCTAGACGAAAGTCATGAAAGAGCTTTTGATCATAGGTCGTCTTTCATCAGATGCTATAAAAAGCTTTCCGTATCATGCTATTCGCAGAATTACTTGATTTCGCTAATATCATTACCTTCATTTATCTCTAAACGAAATGATTCCTTTTCTTTTATGATCTTCCCGACTTTTATTTTTATTGACGCTTGAAAGAGAGGGCCATCATAGACATATGTATGATATTCACCTGATTCCCCCATTGGACAAACTTTCTTTTTTTGAATACTCCCTCCCAAAAATCTTCGTCCAATTGTCTGCCGAGCCAATGTTTAGGTAGTTGGTGATGACGTATTCGAATAACGATCGCCTTATAGCCTGTTTTAATAAATTGCGTTAATGATTGGAGCATCTGTGTCTGTTTTCGCCAGAGCGGGTAGACGGCTTCGAGTCCACGCTCGCAGCAAGTTGTTCTCCCCATTGCCGATGATCTTCTATATATAAGTCACCAAAAGCTATTCCGTTTAATAGATATTTATCTTTTAAATGAAAAAGTAATTGTTTGAAATCTTCGGTATACGTATCAAAGGCACAGTGGACGAAGTAAATTGGTATGTTTAATGCATCGCTTTGCGCTTGGATTAGTTCTAACTTTTCTCCGTGTGCAAAAGTTTTTCCTGTTTCTTTTGGAACAGTAGTAATAAGACAGCAAATATCATAACCTAGCTTTTTCAGTTGGTGTAGTGCGAGGCAACTATCTTTTCCCCCACTCCAAGAAAGGGCTAATCTTTTATTGTTATTCATTTAATCCCTTCTTTCTATTATTTATCTTTATTGTAGCGGTCTATCGTCAGCACTTTCAATCTATTTTTCTACAGGATAAAATGGATTGTTTGTCGTATACATGTGATAGATGTTAAAACGTAAGGTCTGGGGGATGGACAAGGAGGATTAGACGTGTTCGATTAAAATTGAATGTCCACATCACGTCATTTTTAATATAACAATCGAGAAAGAGGGATTAGTCTGCAACAAAAAATATTGATAACGAGAAAACTTCCTACATCTATATATGAAAAGCTGGCAAATCATTTCGCTGTGACGATGTGGGAGCAAGAAGATACTCCAATACCACGAGAAGTACTTCTCAAACGCATAAAAGAGGTGGATGGGATCTTTTGTTTGATTACAGAAACGATTGATCGCGAGGTGATGGAGGCAGCTCCGAATTTAAAAGTGATTAGCAATATGGCCGTCGGTTATAATAATATTGACGTTGAAGAAGCATCGAAGCGAAATATCGTTGTGACGAACACACCTGGGGTATTAACCGAGACGACAGCAGATTTAACATTGGCACTAATGATGGCGACAGCAAGAAGACTTATGTACGCAAATGACTGTTTACATCATGGAAAATGGAAGACATGGTCACCATTTCAGTTCACAGGTAAAGATATATATGGTGCTACACTAGGAATTATCGGTTTTGGGAGGATTGGACAAGCAGTAGCAAAGCGTGCAACCGGATTCGATATGAATATTTTATACTATAATCGCAGTCGTAAATGGGAAGAGGAAAAGGCACTTGGAGTGTCATATGTAGATTTAAACAGGTTACTTCAACAATCTGATTACGTTTGTCTATTAGTACCTTATAATGAAGAAACCCATCATCTCATCGGATCTCATGAGCTTAACTTAATGAAAGATTCTGCGGTTCTTATTAATACAGCACGTGGAGGGATTGTTGATGAAAAGGCATTGTACAAGGCATTAAAGAATAATCAGTTATGGGGTGCAGGGTTGGATGTTTTTGCGAATGAACCAGTCAATCCAGAGCATCCACTTTTGTCATTACCGAATGTAGTCGCCTTACCTCATATAGGAAGTGCTAGTTTAGCAACGAGTCAGCTTGCTGCTGATAATTTATTAAATGCGTTACAAGCTAAAGGATCGGTGAAAAGAGTAAATTGAGGTGTATATCCATGCCTTAGTGAAGGATGAAGGGGGTATCTGATTTTTTTTGATTAGATGGATACCAACTTCATCCCTCTTTTTTAGCATTTTTTCACAAATTAAATAACGCTTCAATATTCCACACCAGTCCGTATATGTGTTTTTGCAAAGGTAGCTGGATCTGGATCAAAATATTCGTCACTATATTTGGGGATAAATGTATCATTTTCTATATAACCTGCTCCCCAAGTAGGATCCATTATTAGCCATTTACCATGTACTTTTGCTTCTACCCATGCATGTCTTTCGCCTGCATACCCAGTAACATATCTAGCTTCTATATTACTTGCTCGTAATAAGGCAATCGTTAAGTATGCATAATCTTGGCAAACACCTGTTTTTATATTCAAGGTTTTTAATGCACTATCATCCCATGCGTATGTCTGGTTTTTTAATTTCTCTACATCATAAGTAATATTTTTTGTGACGTAATCGTAAATGGCTTTCGCTTTCTTTCGTTCGTTACTTAAATTTTTAGTTAATTCATTGGCGAGTGCAACTATTTCAGGTGATTCTGATTGGATACCTCGGGAAGGTAAGAGATCACGTTGGTCATTTGACCCCGTATTTTCGACAGTGAATGAAGCGATAGCAAAAAAGCGAAAATATTCAGCATTATTTCTGTTTAATTCTGGGATACTAACAGTCACTTCATATGTTCCAGGCCCGAATCGTAAATAAAATGCTCCATCAAAGCTAAAATTTTTTACAGGGATAACGTCCAGCGCTTCATCATTGCCTTTTTTTGTTGTTATGTATAAGTGAGTTGTTTCGTTTGCATAAGGTGCGTTAGGATCAATCTTTCCTTTTAAATAATATGTTAGATCAACCTGTTCTCCTCCAAATGTTGGTTTTTCAATCGTGATGCCTCTTTCTTCATATTCTTTATAATATTTGATAGGTTCTAATGTTTCCTCTGCCTCATTATGAACAAGTAATGTAGCTCCCTCTCGATAATAATCATCTTGTTTTAAATCAGGGACATAAATATTTACAGTATGGATTCCTTTTCCATAAAAAAGCGGAACATCATAGGAAAATACTCCATTTCTTACAGGAATGATATGTTGCCAGCTTTCTTTGTCATCTTTACGGACTTCAATCATTAATTCATTTTTCCCTTTTAAATTGCTTACTTTTCCATGAAGGGGAAAGGAGCGGTTTCTTTTGACATATCCACTATGAGGTTCGTTAATAACAAGATTGAAATCATGTGCATATGGACTATATGTAATTTCTCTTTTCTTGGCAGGATTTATATTGATTACTTCGAAATTAGCAATATCGTAATAGTAGTGTTTTTCTTCTTTACTCGGTACAAGAATGGTTACGATGTATTCATCTTTTCCATTAAATAATTGGATCGTTTCTTTAAATGTGCCGTTATTTATTTTTGTATAATATTCAACGACATCACCAGTTCGTTTAGCATTTTTCGCATGTACTTTTATCCACATATACTTTCCTTTTAGTTCATCATCGTTTTTGATTATTCCTTCAATAGTGACGGTTTGGTTAGCAGCAAATTTTTTATAAATCGGTTTTTTTACGATTGCGCCAACTTCTTCACTATAGCTAGTTAGCTCTAAAGGTTCTAAATGAAGCTCAGCATTTTTATCTGCCACTAATTGTGTATACTTGTCTATTTTTGAATCGGTTGTTTTTTGGATGGTATTTTTTAGGAGAGTAGAGTCATTACTACTACTTAATAAAAAGAGGAACATCATTGTGAGAATGAATAAAGCAGAGCGTTTCTTAATTTTGTTCACCTCCTTTGTATTGTATCGTTACCTTTAATGTATAAAAGTGTGATATGTTGAACAATGGCTTTAGTAAAATGAACAAATTGTTTAAGTGTCCTTCATTTCCGGGAATTTGAAATAGTGGGAAATATTTGGCGGGCGTAGCTATTTCATCACTAGCATATCTTGTCTTCTCTATTCTTTCCTTCCTACAGCACGTGGTAGGGAAGTCTTAACCGAAAAACGCATAGGTGTGATCGATATCCGGATTCCGCCGTTTTTCACCCTCGACGATGAGTGCCTTTTTACATGCGAAAGTCAGCTTCTTCATACAGTTTTAATTTTATTCTTTATCTACACTGAATAGAACTTTATATAACAATGAAGAAGGTGTGAATTGATTCATTAGGTCCGTAAAAGAAGCTAACATTTTATTTTTCTCAATAAAAAACCTCAGCTTTATTCGACTGAGGCTATTGCGATGATGAAATTTTTTCTTACTTTTGAAATGCTGCGGCGACTTTTTCACGACCAGTTTCAATGCCTGGATGGAATTGGATCACTGCTTCTTCCCTCGTAACCTTTACATTTTTAGTTGCTTCAGTAAGTTTATATTTGATTTCTGGAGGGTGTTGTAACGCTTTTTTCGCAATGGATAAGCCCGCTACATAGCCTTGTGCTCGAGCAACTTTTGCACTTTCAATTCCTGTAATATTTCCAGCAACATATAGACCTTCGAGAGGAGTTTCCATCTGTTCATTATGAACAGGAACATGACCACCGAGTTCTTCTACTATTTAAATGGGCAGCCAGCTACTGCTGCTAGTTCAACAAGTGGATACAAGCCTCCAGCTATACAAACGAAGTCGACTTTTGTTGTTTCCTCACTTCCTGGAATGATTTCTCCGTCAGGAGTGATATTTGCAATTGTGACCGATTCAACTTGGTCTTTTCCATTGATACGGATGATGGCTTTTCGCAGATGAATTGGCATATCCCACATTTTTACTCCATTTTTCGGATAAAATTTTAATGCTAAATTTCTGATCCATTCTGCTTTTGCCAGTTTACTTCCGAATCTAATGAAGGCAGATGGAGCAAGATGGGCAATTCTAAGCATAGATTCCATTACTTCTCTCGGATGTCCAGCTTCTTTTGTAATCGAGTTGATAGCGGGTAGTGCCATATATTCAATCTTTGTTCCTGCTAATTGAAGTTCACGAGCAATGGCGGCTGATAGTACGTTTACGCCAGCGATCACCCCTCTCTCACCAACTTTCACACGGTGAACGTTTGACATGACTTGCGCAGCACCAATGGACATCACTCCAGGTAATGTCCAGCCAGGAATTGGAGCAGGTGATTCGGCAGCACCTGTCGCTATTAAAAAATTTCTCGCTAAAATTGCTCGGTATTCGTATGTACCTCCCAGTGATCTTTATTTTTTTCAATATGATGAACAGAAACACTACATTTTATTTCAATACCTAAAGCTTCTGCTTTGGAAACTAGCTTATTAGCTTCTTCGATTCCGTTCCACCACGTTCCATCCGGTTCTTGATGAAGTTGACCGAGAAGGCGTCCTCCGGGCTTAGGGAATTCATCGATCACAACGACATTTAATCCCCACTCTTTACATGCAATTGCTGCTGATAGACCAGCTGGTCCGGCTCCGACAATAACTACTTCATACATCTCGTCCTACTCCTTTCAACAATCCTTTGTCAATTGCCTTCTGATAAAGTGGAAGGCAATTCATCGTCCGGGTGCTTTTTCTTTAAAGGATGTGGTTGTTTTTTACTGCTGTTAACGACCATTCCGTCCTTCAGCTCAGTTAAGCAAGCACGTACTCCCACATTTCCATTCACTGTCACTCTGCACTCATAACAGTGGCCGATATTACAATAGATTCCTCGTGGGGAGCCGGATTCTTCATGTTCGCGTAATGATCGAATCCCATTTGCAAGAAGAGCTGATGCAATCGTGTCTCCTTCATATCCTTGAAGTTGATTTTCATCAAATGTAAAGGTGATACGTTCTTGTTCTTCTATTTTTCCTAAAATAGGGTGGTCTGTTACTCTTTTTCCTGTCACTTTTTCACTTCACCACCTAACAAACCAAATGATACTGGTCTTACTGGTGGCTGATGCTTTAAAGGAATTTCGTTAGGCATTTCCTCCACGAGTTCTTTCATTAACGCATCAATCATGACCCTGCAAGTTCTTCCTCCGCAATAGCCCATGCCGGCTCTAGTACGAAGTTTTATTTCACGGCCAGAACATTGATACTTTGTTAGTGTGTGTTTAATTTCATCAAGTGTTACTTCTTCACATCGACAAACAACAAGCGAATGATCAGTCATTATTCTATTTCTCTCCTTTCTTTGTTACGTCCTAGCATAAGAGGTTTTACAAGCGCTTACATAGATCGAAAAAGATAACAAGATAGAAAAATTAACTTCAAGCTCTTTACTATCTTTCTATTTATATATAGAATATATCATAAATTACTAATTATTTTGCAAGTTAATTTATTTTTTTGGGTTATTCCGATTTAAAACAGATGAAGAGCTGAGAGGTGAGAGAAGTGGCTGAAAAAATAAACGCGGAAGTAGCAGTAATAGGCGGAGGAATTGTTGGAAGTGCAATTGCTTATTATGTAGCAAAATCAGGTCTGGATTGTATTCTCTTAGAAAAAGGGGATATAGCAAGCGGAACATCATCAAGGTGTGATGGAAATATTTCAGCAGTTGACAAGGATCCTGGTTTTGATAGCCAAATGTCAATGATCAGTCAAGAACTAGTCAAAGATCTACAAACAGAGTTAGATTTGCCTTTTGAGTATCGTGCACTTGGAAGTATTTTAGTTTGTGAAACAGAAGCGGAAATGGAAGCAGCTGAAAAGTGGGTTAAACATCAAAAAGAAGCAGGATTACAATTTAGAATGCTAGACAGATCTGACCTTCGCCAAGAGTCTCCTTATTTTGCGGACGATTTACTTGGTGGTTTAGAATGTGAAACAGATTCACTTATTAATCCATATTTATTTACTTATTCGTTAATTGATAAGGCACAGCAATATGGTGCACGCATTTTTCCTAACAGAGAAGTGACAGCGGTTACAAAGGGAGAACACTTCACCATTGAGACGAGTAATGGTACGTTTACGGCTGAAAAAGTTGTCAATGCTGCTGGTGTCTGGGCTCCATTTATTGGGGAAATGTTAGATATAGATATTCCGATTAAACCACGAAAAGGTCACATTATTGTAGGTTCAAGACAAGAACCTGTTTGTATGAGGAATGTAATGGAGTTTGGATATTTAATTTCAAAATTTGGTGGAGAGCGAGTGGTGGATGAAGAGACAGAAAAACACGGTGTCGCTTTAGTCTTTGAACCGACAGAAAGCCAAAATTTCCTAGTAGGTAGCAGTCGCGAATTTGTTGGTTATGATAAAACGATTAATATGGATGTGGTACAGTGTATTGCAAGAAGAGCTGTACGTTTCTTTCCGAAATTGGAGGATTTCCAACTTATTCGTACATATACTGGGATGAGACCGTGGACGGAAGATCACTTGCCAATTATTTCGCGGGTGGAAGAAGTGCCTGGATTTTATATTGCTGCTGGCCATGAAGGAGACGGCATCAGTTTGGCAACTGTAACAGGAAAGTTAATTGAGGAGCTAATTAATGAAAAAGAAGAGACGATTATCCCAAGTGAACCGTTACGTTATGATCGGTTTCATAAAAAAGTTTCTGTATAATACAACATCATCATGATGATCTATTACAAAAATATAGCAATGAGAATGCTCCTATTAAGAGTGGTTTGAATTCACTAGTCAAACGCTCGGAAGGCCGAGCTTTTTTCAGTGAGCGTTTGGCTTTTGCTTGGCCACTTTCTTCGATATCAAATGCTTAACCTTTTTCACCAAGCTTCGGGTAATAGAAAGCTAAATTGATGTTATCCATTTATGCCCTTCATAGATTCACTTTCGTTTGCCTCGATATGATAATTGGTCAGTAGACAAGTCAACCGAACCGTTTGTGTTATCAAAGCTTAACGGTCACGTTTTATTAAGGTGAGGCTATAGCTTCTCTTTTTGATGCAAGTCATACTGAACATAGTATATAGCGAAATGTGAATATGCCGCTACGCTCCTCTCGCTCGAATCTCTTGACTTGGAAGTCAACAATCATTTCAAATATTTAGTCATTTTCAGACTAAATAAATAGATTTGCTGTAGGATAGATAGTACAGTTCACAACAAGTATCAATGTAAGATATAATACAACATACTACTATATGTAAAGGAAGGAAAATTTGTATGACTACCCTACAAGCAGGAACAACTGTTACATTACTAGTCAAGAGGGAAACCCCTGATGGATATTTTTTATCGAATGGAAAGGAAGATGTTCTTCTTCATCGGCGTGAAATAACAGAATCGTTTGATCCAAATAAGGATCAAGCTGTCTTTTTATATCAAGACCATCAAGGTAGACTTACTGCTACAATGAAAAAGCCGATCATCCAAATTGGTCAGTATGGCTGGGTCGAAGTAGTTGGTGTTAAACAGGATCTCGGTGTCTTTGTTGATATTGGTATCAGCAAAGATATCCTCGTGTCAAAGGATGATCTACCAGCGATATCCAGTCTTTGGCCGACAACTGGTGATCGGCTCTACTGTTCATTACGAACCGATAAAAAAGGCCGCCTGTTTGGGGCATTAGCGACTGAAGAGGAGATTCGAAAAATAGTTAAAAAGGCAAAAAAAGTCGACTTTAATAAAAATATTAATGGATATGTGTATCGTTTATTAAAGGTCGGTTCATTTCTTGTAACGGAAGAAGGAATACTCGGCTTTGTTCATGAATCTGAACGGACAAGAGAACCTCGACTTGGCGAAAAAGTTACCGGCCGCATTATTGATGTAAAACCAGATGGATCAGTAAATATCTCTCTATTAGAAAGAGGATATGAGAAAATCAATGACGATGCGGAAAAGATTTATGCATATTTGGCAAGCCGAAATGGTGCGATGCCATATTGGGATAAAAGTTTTCCAGAAGAAATAAAAAAGAGATTTAACATGAGTAAAGGCGCCTTCAAGCGTGCGTTAGGAAAATTGATGAAAGATGGTAAAGTGTATCAAGAGGATGGCTGGACTTATTTTAAAAAATAACTTTAAGCAGACGTCAAAGAGAATGGAAACAAGCAAGCGACAATATTTACGAGCTATTATCATGTGAGGATGTTCTACAAAATGAGAAATGCCATCGCAGGCACTTTTATTTGCAAGGACCTATATCACTAAAGGATTGCACTAGATGTGCGTTTTGATTTAATAGCTAGGAGTTAAAAAACCGTACATAATATGACAGATGCCACGCTTCCAAGCTTTTATTTTATGAATGTTTTATTCATCTAAGTATTTTTTTTGATGTCCGTACAGTTTTATGTTCTTCCACTCTTTATTTCTTCATATAAATGAGATGATAAAAAAACGACATACTGTTCATGTATGTATACGTTTTAAAATATAGGTGGTGGACATGTTGACAAACACTACAAATAATCATCTTTGGGAATGGGGGAAAGCCCTCCTTATTGCTCTTCTAGTAGTAGGAGCGGTGCGATACTTTGTTTTTACTCCAATTGTAGTAGATGGTCAATCGATGATGCCAACATTAAATAGCGGGGATCGTATGATTGTCAATAAATTAGGAGAAATCGAGCGGTTCGATATTATTGTTTTCCATACTCCTGAAAATAAAAACTACATTAAAAGAGTGATTGGTTTACCTGGAGATAAAATAGAGTATATAGATGATGAGTTATATATCAATGGCAAACATTTTGAAGAACCTTATTTAGAAAAATATAAACAAAAGGAGAATCATCCTTTCACAGAAACTTTTACATTAGAGGAAAAAACGGGCTTAGAAACAGTACCTGAAGGAGAATTATTTGTCCTTGGAGATAATCGTTTGAAGAGTAAAGATAGCCGCGCAATAGGTACAATCAAAATCAGCGATGTCATAGGGAAAACAAACCTCGTTATTTGGCCATTCCAGCAAATAAAATTAGTACATTAATCGAAACTGAATTCTGATAATGCATACAATCGCCAGAAAAGAGTGAGAAAAAACTTGCTCTTTTTTTATTTATCTTTTAGCAAAAATTGAAGAGGACGTAACAGTTGTTTCTTGATACTCCATCTACTTATGCCAGCACACTTAGTCATAAGAATGATTTTTCCGAAAATATAAAAAAGTGATAGCATTTTATTTCGAAAGTCGATATATTTAATAATACATTCGATTCAGAGAAGGGGGATATATTTGGATACATTTAAAAAATTAAGGATGTTTTTTTGGCCTTATAAAAAATACTTTGTTTTTTCAATGATATTTCTATTATTGGTGACAAGTATTACTGTCGTTTATCCAATCATTCTGCAATTGACGATAGATGAGGTTGTTATAAAGGGAAAATACGGGCTCATTCCTTATTTAGCAATTGGTCTTGTACTGATAATGGCACTGAAAGGTGTAGCAACTTTTATTCATCAACATGCAGCAGATCTATTTGGAATAAAAGCGGTTTACCATTTGAGGAAGTCACTATATAAAAAACTCCAATATTTATCCTTTCGTTTTTATGATAATGCCAAAACTGGTGATCTAATGTCGCGACTTACGACGGACATAGAGTGGTTTAGATTATTTTTAACATTCGGATTTTCGGAATTATTGCATTTTATTTTGATCATGATCATTGGCTTTAGTGTTATGTTTTACTACTCGATTCCGCTAACACTTGTCACAATGATTTCATTGCCTTTTTTAGCAATTGTCGTCTATCGGTTTGATAAGGCTGTTCATCCCTCTTTCCGAGCAATTAGAAAATCATTCGGTAAGTTGAATACGAATGTTCAAGAAAATATTAGTGGGATCCAAACAATTAAATCACTTTCAAGGGAAGAATTTCAGATTGGTAAATTCCACACTTCTAATAATGATTATAAAAAGCGCAATATTTTTACAGCAACAATTTGGGCTAAATACTTTCCATTAATGGAGTTTTTAGGAAACGTTTGTATTGTTTTTTTATTAGGAATTGGTGGGTACCTCGTTATTAATGGTAGTTTAACATATGGGGAGCTTGTAGCTTTTTACAGTTTAGTTGGCTATATATTATGGCCGATTATGCATTTAGGTTTTACGATCAATTTGTTTTCAATGGCAAAAGCATCTGGTGAACGATTATTGGATATTTTAGAAGAAAAAGAAGAGATAACGAATAAAAAATCATCGATTGACGTTGATAAGTTGCAGGGGAAGATTGAGTTTCGCCATGTGACTCTTCGTTATTCTGAGGATGATCAACCTGCATTAAAAGATATTAGTTTTACTGCACATGCAGGGAAGGTGATCGGTTTAATAGGGTCAACAGGTGCTGGCAAAACGAGTATGACCCAGTTAATGACTCGCTTTTATGAACCTGTTGCTGGTGAAGTCCTTATTGATGGTAAAAATGTGTCGGAATACTCGTTGACTTCATTGAGAAAAAACATTGGAACTGTCCTGCAGGAATCTTTTTTATTTTCTTCATCCATTCAAGCGAATATTTCATATGGTCGTCCCGAAGCAACGATGGATGAAATTATTGATGCTGCTAAAAGAGCACAGGCACATGATTTTATTATGGAACTTCCCGATCAGTATGACACGATGCTCGGTGAGCGAGGAATGGGGTTATCGGGTGGTCAAAAGCAGCGGATTGCAATTGCCAGAGCCATTTGTATGAATCCAAGTATTCTTATTTTAGATGATGCTACGAGTGCTGTAGATATGGATACAGAGCATAGAATTCAACGCGCTTTGCGTGAAGTGATGAAAGGGAGAACGACAATTATCATTGCCCATCGCATTTCCTCGTTAAAACATGCTGATGAAATTTTAGTATTAAAAGATGGTGAAATTGTTGAAAGGGGAGACCATGAACAACTGGTTCGAAACAGAGGACAGTATCAACGAATATATGACCTTCAATTTAAGGATCAACATGAGATAATGCAAGGGCAGATAGGGTAAGGTGAAAACGATGTCTCAAAATAAGGAAAAAACCAATAAAAGAGTAATGGAACGTTTTCAATATTCTACAGATGAAGTGATTGATAAACCATTTAACTGGGAGCAAATGTGGCGGTTATTACGCTATTTAAAACCGTATGCGAAAAGTCTCTTGCCTCTTTCCATGATTGCGGTGTTATTATCAACGTTTGTGCGACTCATCATTCCGATCTTAATCGGTGTATATGCAATCGACCAAGCAATTGCACATCAAGATCAACAAATGTTATTTATTGTTGTCGCAGTGATTGCAGCATTATATTTGCTCTCATATATTGCAAATAAATATCGCATCAAATGGATGAACACTCTTGGGCAAGGGGTTATTTATGATTTGCGGAAAGATCTTTTTATACATGTTCAACATCTTTCCCATAAATTTTTTGATCAAAGATCAGCAGGATCGATTTTAGTAAGAATTATGAATGATACAAACTCATTGCAAGATTTATTTACAAATGGTGTCATTCATCTATTAATGGACTTACTCATGCTTTGTGGTGTAATTGCCATTTTATTTACATTAAGTCCTAAGCTAACAATCGCTGTTTTAATCATATTACCGATGATGTTTTTCATTTCAACAAAATTACGAAAAAGTATTCGTTATTCATGGCAAACAACGCGAATGAAGCAATCAAAGTTAAACTCTCATTTAAATGAGAGCATCCAAGGTATACGCGTCACACAGTCATTTACTCAAGAACGAGAAAACATGGCATTTTTCGATGGAGTAAACAGAGAAAATTATGAAGCATGGCGGGTAGCAACGCGAAAAAGTGCAATGTTCCGCCCGCTCGTTGAAGTCACAAATGCGATTGGTTCTGCTGCTCTCATTTGGTATGGCGCCTATTTAATTCAAGGTGGATCCTTACAACTAGGAGAGTTTGTTGCTTTTTCATTTTATTTAGGTATGTTTTGGGAGCCAATATCCCGACTTGGTATGGTCTATAATCAATTATTAGTAGGGATGGCCTCATCAGAACGTATTTTTGAGTATCTTGATGAACAACCGACTGTTTTTGAGAAAAAGAATGCAAAAGTATATGATCAGATGAAAGGACATATCGTATTTGATGAAGTCGTATTTTCATATGATGAAAAGCGAAAAGCTTTAAATGGAATCAATCTGGAAGTGAAGCCTGGCGAAACAATTGCACTAGTCGGTCATACAGGATCAGGCAAAACAACGATTGCTAATTTAATTACCCGCTTTTACGACCCAACGAGTGGCGCGGTTAAAATCGATGGGCATGATGTGAGAGACTTGACATTAAGAAGTGTCCGTAATCAAATTAGTGTCGTTCTACAAGATACGTTTATATTTTCAGGCACAATTATGGAGAATATTCGTTTTGGTCGACCGAGTGCTTCTGATGAGGAAGTAAAAAAAGCGGCTGAAGCAGTAGGTGCGGATCGGTTTATTAACAATCTTCCGAATGGATATGAAACAGAAGTAGAAGAACGAGGAACTATTTTGTCTGTTGGGGAACGGCAATTATTATCCTTTGCAAGGGCATTGCTTGCTGATCCGAAAATTATCATCTTAGATGAAGCGACGGCAAGCATCGATACAGAAACAGAAATACAAATTCAACAAGCATTAAAAAAGTTGCTCCATGGCAGAACAGCGATCATGATTGCTCATCGATTGTCAACGATTCGTGAAGCAGATATCATTTTTGTACTAGATCACGGGCAGATTATTGAACAAGGGGATCATGATCAGTTAATGAAAGAGAAAGGAGAATATTATCGTCTCGTAACGGCACAATTTCAAATGCTTGAGGTGCAATAACATTTTCGGCACATGTCTTTACACCTCTCGATTCACTACTTTGAACTAATTTACTTTAAGAAATAAACACTCTAAACTCTATAATTAAAGGATAAATGCTCACTATAACAGACGTTAAGATTGTTGATGTGAAAGGTATAACTGACTTACTAGGTGGGGAATTTTCATGAAGGAATATGTTGCTATCATAAATACAGGTAATAACAAAAAGATTAATGGGTCATTCAGATTTGTCACATCCCCCTCATGGGCATATTATTTATCAAATATCATATTTCTCTCACTCTATACCTATGATAAGATTGTACTTATCTAGTATGTAAGTGAGGGAAAGAGGATGAAAAAAGAGTTTGCCGTCATTGGCTTGGACGGTTTGGTGGTAGTATTTGCCGAGAGCTTACAGATCAAGGCATGGAAGTAATGGCTGATAGATAAAGACGAAGAAAGAGTAAATGAATTTGCAGATATGCTACACATGCTGTTATCGCAGATACAACAGATGAAAATGCCTTGAAAAATTTAGGAATTGGAAATTTTGATCATGTCATTGTTGCGATCGGCGAAAATATTCAAGCAAGTATTTTAACTACACTCATGTTAAAGGAAATTAGGGGTTCATCATGTCACTGTAAAAGCGCAAAATGATTATCATGAAAAGGTACTACGGAAAATAGGAGCGGACCATGTCGTTCATCCTGAAAGAGACATGGGAAAACGAATTGCTCATTATATCGTTTCTAATAACATATTGGACTATTTGGAGTTATCAGATGAATACAGCATTGTTGAAATTATGGTGAATCGAGAAGATCGTTGGTACGTTCCATCATTGAACTTGATGTTCGAGCTAAATATGGAATTAAATATCGTTGCTATTAAAAGAGGAAAAAATATTATCGTTTCTCCACAGGCTGAAGATCGCTATGGAAATGGATGATATTCTAATTGTCATCGGAGCGGATGAAGATATCAATCGCTTTGAGAAAAAAGTGATAGGGGCTGATTAGCAGCAAACTTTTTGTGAATAATTACTTGGACGAATTGCAATAACAGATGAAATCATGCTGCTATAGATTTTTTATGATATTAAAACGAATACGTTACTAAAATGATAGGTATAAAAAAGGGTATCACCTAGAAATTGGGATACCGCTTTTTGCTTTTTACACTTCCATAATGATTGGTAAAATCATCGGTCGTCGCTTTGTTTTTTCGTATAAGAAACGGAGCTAATGTATCAGTAATTTCATTTTTAATTTCAGACCATTGGGTTGTTTTCCGTTCCATTACTTTATTTAAATGTTTTGTAATCAAGTTTTGTGCTTCATTGATTAAATCACCAGATTCTCTCATATAGACAAATCCTCGTGAAATAATATCTGGACCAGAGGCAATTTTAAATTCTTTCATATTAATACTGACGACGACAACAACTAATCCTTCTTCAGATAGGATTCGGCGGTCACGTAAGGACAATATTTCCAATATCACCGATACCACTTCCATCAATATAAACAGAGCCAGATGGAATTTTACCAGCAACATGAGCAGTATTCTCGGATAGGGCTAAAACTTCACCATTATCCATAATAAAGCAATTTTCTTCTGGTACGTCACAATCGACTGCAAGTTTGGCATGCATTTTTTGCATCCGATATTCACCATGAATTGGCATAAAAAATTTAGGTTTCATCAAGCGAAGCATCAGCTTTTGTTCTTCTTGTCCACCATGCCCAGAAGTATGAATATTACTTAAGGTACCATGAATGACTTCTGCACCAGCTCTATATAACATATTAATCGTTCGGTTTACACTAATCGTATTTCCTGGAATAGGTGAAGAAGAAAAGACAACAGTATCCCCAGGGATGATTTGAATTTGTCGATGAGTACCATTGGCAATTCTTGAAAGAGCTGCCATCGGTTCACCTTGGCTTCCAGTACAAAGAATCGTTACTTTATTAGCTGGTAATACGATTAATTTGCTGTGCTTCAATAAATGTATCTTTTGGTGCATTAATATAACCTAAGATCTAGTCCAATATTGATTGCTGCTTCCATACTACGACCAAAGACAGCAACTTTTCTTCCGTTTGCAACAGCTGCCTCTACTACTTGCTGAAGTCGATGAATATTGGAAGCAAATGTTGCAAAAATGATTCGTCCATCTACTTTACGGAAAATATCATCAATACTTTCTCCAACACGTCGTTCTGACATCGTAAAATCAGGTATTTCACTATTTGTACTATCAGAAAGAAGACATAAAACGCCTTCTTTACCGATTTCAGCCATTTTTGTTAAGTTTGCAGGTTCGCCAACAGGGGTAAAATCAAATTTAAAATCACCAGTATGGACAATATGACCTGGAGGAGTTTTAACAACAATTCCATATGAATCAGGAATACTATGGGTTGTTCGGAAAAAAGTAACGGATGTTTTGCGAAATTTGATGACGTCATCTTCTTTAATTTCAATCAATTTGGCATTTCTTAATAAGCCATGTTCTTCAAATTTATTTCTTAATTAAGGCCAAGCGCAAGTTTTCCGCCGTAAATTGGAATATTAATTTCCCGTAATAAATAGGGAATTCCGCCAATATGATCTTCATGACCATGTGTAATGAATAAGACCTTTAATTTTATCTACATTTTTAACTAAATAAGTATAATCAGGAATGACATAATCAATCCCTAATAGTTCATCTTCAGGGAATTTTATTCCAGCATCAATTAAAATAATTTCATCCTGAAATTGAACAGCATACGTGTTTTTGCCAATTTCACCTAATCCACCTAAGGCAAAAACTGCTGTTTGATCATTTTTAACAAATTTCATAAATTATCATATCTCCAATACTTTAAAGTCTTCATTTTGTTTTTCATATTCTAAATATGCTCCTTTAACTCTTGAACAAATTCAATATTATAAGCCACGATCTGCAATTTTTGAGCGGACGTCTCTTTCGGATTCTCCTTCAATAAAAAGCGTTTTTGTTTTCTCCCTGACAGGGACTTGATTATGTTTTCTTGATAATATACTTTAAATATCATTATATATCGCTCCTTATTCAATTATAACTTTTTCTATTATATAAAACATTTGCATATTTTTCATTTATTTTCTTTGAAATCCGTTGAGACTAGTCTATGAAAAATATGTAAAAAAGATCACTGTTTTTACAATTTACAATAAGGAAGGAGCCCTTCGCAAGTTTGAAGGGCTCAAAAAACTTTAGGCAATTGATTTTTTTCGTAGTAAATCTTTCCACTGTTTTAAGAGCTTTTTTCTTAGCTTCTTTAACATAGTGGATCATCTCCTTACTTCTATTTTATACCATTCCTTGTCCAATGTAAAGGAAGCAGTGGTAGATTATTGAATTTTTTTATAAAAAACAGTTTTTTTATTATTATTATATGATGGAAATATGTCGGTTATTTCATGGGTAAAGATGGAATTACTATGACAATTTACAAATTGACATTTATTATTGAAAGCTTAGTGTGTTAAAGATAATAAAACTAAGGGAAAATCATGTATATCTGGGCAATCAGAAAGGAGTTTAAAATTGATGAGAAAGATCGTATTTTTTGATATAGATGGTACATTACTTGATCAAGAAAAAATCTTCCGGCAAGCACGAAAAAGGCAATTAAGCTATTAAAAGCAAATGGTGTTTTTGTTGCCATTGCAACTGGTAGGGCTCCATTTATGTTTAAGGACTTGTGAAAGGAATTGGAGATAGATCTTTTGTAAGTTTTAACGGGCAATATGTGGTGTTTGAAAATGAAGTAATTTATGGAAATCCTTGAATGAAGTGGATTACAAAGTAATTTCTTCAGGATGCAACGAAAAAGGGACATCCCCTTGATTTTTATGAATGAGAATACAATGAAGGCGTCAGTAAAGCATCATCCGTTTATTGAAATGGGTATGGGAAGCTTGAATTTTCCGCATCCGGAAATGGATGCTGATTTTTATCTGAATCGATAAAATATATCAATCATTACTTTTCTGTGAAAATCATGAAGAACAAATTTTATTTTGCACGGTATCCACAATTTAATTTTATTAGATGGCATCCATATTCGATTGATATTTTACCAAAGGGTGGTTCGAAGGCAGAAGGAATTAAAAAAATGATTGAGCGATTAGGTTTTGATTTAAAGGATGTATATGCGTTCGGTGACGGATTAAATGACATTAGAAATGTTAAGCGAAGTTGGAACAGGTGTTGCGATGGGGAATGGCGTTCCAGAAGTGAAAGGAACTTGCCGATCTTATTACAGGAGATGTATCGGAAGATGGTATATGGAATGGCTTAAAAAAGCTTCAACTAATATAAAGAAAAGCGGATTTGGCTCATTCGCACATTGATTACGGCTTTTTGTGATCAATTATAATGGATAAACCTTTAGCTGTTCGACGGTCAATTGCGACAGCTTCGATTACCGCTTTAAAAGGTTCTTGGTTATTAATATGGTCATAAAACATTATCCCATTTAAATGATCAATTTCATGTTGAAAGCAAATGGCTGGTAATCCTTTTAAGCGGAGTTTTACTTCTTCACCATTTAAATATAATCCCTTTACTGTAATTCTGCGGTAACGAAAAACGTAACCTGGAATGTCTAGATCCACTGATAAGACAGCCTTCCCCTGACTCTAAATAAGCATTTTCAACAGAATGGCTAATAATTTTGGGGTTAAATAAGCATAGCTATAAAGATTGCCTTTTTCATCGTAAACGTGAACAGCAATCATTCGTTTTGATACATTAATTTGCGGTGCGGCTAAGCCTATTCCGGGTCGTAAGCCATATTGCTTCTGCTATTTCGGGATTTTGGCTATTAATTACGAATTCCAATAAGACTGTTAATGTTTTTTATCCTCTTCTGATGGTGGCATAGACACTTCCTTGGCCACTTTTCCAAGTGTAGGATGGCCATCTCTAATAATATCCTTCCATCGTTAACATCGATACCATTCACTCCTGTATTCAATAAAATCAAGATAAAATAGTCTATCAGACAATGAATAAAAAGTTAATAATGGAAGGTTGAAAAGTTGTTGATACTTAATTAATGTATGATCATTTTTCTATATACAGTATTTAATTTCGGATGAAATGATATAGTGGTTTGAAATAAAAAAAGGACGATCGTTTGATCAGTATGGAATGAAAATGGAAGGAGGATTTCTGTTGAATAAGTTGCACAATTTTTTATTGTTGTACTTTTACTTTTTCTTAGGTGGTTGTAGTTATTATTGCACGGAGTGCTAAAAAGAATATATCAAGTTTTAGAACAAACAGTTAAGAAAGAAGAAGGATTTGAAAAACAGCAGAAACCTTTAACACAAATAGAAAATAAAGAAAAAGAATTATATAAGCAGATAATGGGATCTAGGAATAGAGGAAATGGAGCAAATCGAAAAACTGTGCAGATGAAGCAATAGAAGTTGACAGAAGAACGCGAAGCATTATTAACAAAAGAAACATGAGGCGATGAAAGCATCAAAAAAGGAATTTGAGAAATCTGAGAAATACATAAAAAAGTTGGAGGATAAGGAGTTACAGAAAGAAGCAAAAACATTGTACAAATTGATGGGAAAGCGGTATTGAAACACACGATGAATTATATCAAGTATATAACGAAGGAATAAAGGCAGATCGATAAAGACTTTATCAATTATTAAAAGATAAATCACTGGAATATGAGCAATTAGAAGGGCAAATTAAAAAAACAAATAAAATATATAAAAATTTATTTAAAGTAAATGAGAGTTTAACAAATTAACAGACAAATATAATCAGGGAAAAATGAATTTTACAAAAATGCGGGGATGAAAATAGATGAGTCTAAGAAGTGATGTCCCTATTACAACACGTCGAGAGAGCGGATGATATAGCAGCTCTCTTTTTTGTTATCTGCAAAAGCGGGTTTCTATCTTCCTCAGAAACTAATATATAACAGTATGAAAAAAACCCTTTGTTTTATAGTACAGAAGAATATTAAATTATAATACAGATCAAATTAATCATCCAAAAATGTAAAATATAAAATACGAAAAAAAGTTATTTATGCAAGTGTAACAATTGAATTGTGTTTTTTATCATGTATGTTTATAAAAGAAATAAATATTGTGTATTAATATATAATTTAATTACATTAATACAGTAAAGAACATGTCATGCAAATGATCCAATGTTTTTCTTTATCCAAATGTGGAAAAGTAAAGCAAGGAATGAATTTTTTTAAAAATACTGTCATGAATTGCTTATCCATTGGATTGGAATGATAAACAAAACACGAAAGGAAGAGGTGGCTTTGATGGCATCTAATGCTAAGAAGAATAATGTCGATGTAAAAGAAACATTAAATAAAATAGAAGAACAGTTTGAGATGTTTCAAATTTTGAATGAAAAAGGTGAAGTTGTTAATGAATCTGCCATGCCTGATCTTTCTGATGAACAACTACAAGAGCTAATGCGCAGGATGGTTTATACACGAATTTTGGACCAACGTTCAATTTCGTTGAACCGTCAAGGTCGCTTAGGTTTCTATGCTCCAACCGCTGGTCAAGAAGCATCACAAATTGCTTCGCAATTTGCTTTAGAGAAAGAGGACTTTATTTTACCTGGATATCGTGATGTTCCACAAATTATTTGGCATGGACTTCCACTTTATCAAGCATTTTTTTTCTCACGTGGTCATTTTGCTGGTAATCAAATTCCGAAGGATGTAAATGTGTTATCTCCACAAATCATTATCGGTGCTCAATATGTACAGGCAGCTGGTGTGGCATTAGGCATGAAAAAACGTGGTAAAAAATCTGTTGCTATCACGTATACAGGTGATGGCGGTTCATCACAAGGGGACTTCTATGAAGGTATTAACTTTGCGGGTGCATTTAACGTACCAGCCGTCTTTATCGTTCAAAATAACCAATTTGCTATTTCCACACCTCGTTGAAAAACAAACTGCAGCGAAAACAATTGCTCAAAAAGCAGTTGCAGCTGGAATTGCTGGTTAACAAGTGGATGGAATGGATCCACTTGCTGTATATGTTGCTGTTCATGAAGCTCGCGAACGAGCAATGAATGGGGAAGGCCCAACTTTAATTGAAACGATATCCTATCGCTATGGTCCTCATACAATGGCTGGAGATGATCCAACGCGTTATCGTACATCTGATCTGGATTATGAATGGGAGAAAAAAGACCCACTTGTTCGCTTCCGAAAGTTTCTAGAAAAGAAAGATTTATGGAATAAAGAAAAGGAAAAGAAGTGATTGAGAAAGCGAAAGAAGATATTAAAAAGGCAATCAAAAAAGCAGATGAAACACCGAAACAAAAGGTGACAGATTTGATTTCAAATATGTTTGAAGAACTACCAGATAATCTTGCAGAACAGTATGAAATATATAAAGAAAGGAGTCGAAGTAACGATGGCGCAAATGACAATGATTCAAGCGATCACAGATGCGTTAGCAACTGAACTTCGCAATGATGAAAATGTACTTGTTTTTGGTGAAGACGTCGGTGTAAACGGCGGTGTATTCCGTGCTACGGAAGGATTACAAAAAGAATTTGGGGAAGAACGAGTATTTGACACACCTCTTGCTGAATCAGCTATCGGTGGCTTAGCAATCGGTTTAGCTTTACAAGGCTTTCGTCCGGTTCCAGAAATTCAGTTTTTCGGTTTCGTTTATGAAGTAATGGACTCGATTAGCGGACAAATGGCACGGATGCGCTATCGTTCAGGTGGCCATTATCATGCGCCAATAACGATTCGCTCTCCATTCGGAGGCGGAGTATATACACCGGAGCTGCACGCAGATAGCTTAGAAGGATTGATGGCACAACAACCAGGTTTAAAAGTTGTTATTCCATCCACACCTTATGATGCAAAAGGATTGTTAATTTCGGCAATCCGTGATAATGATCCAGTCATTTTCTTAGAGCATATGAAACTTTATCGTTCATTTCGTCAAGAAGTTCCTGAAGAAGAATATACTATTCCACTAGGAAAGGCGGACATCAAGCGGGAAGGGAAAGATATTATCGATTATCACATACGGTGCGATGGTACATGAATCATTAAAAGCAGCGGAAGAACTTGAAAAAGAAGGATACTCAGCCGAAGTCATCGATTTATGACCGTTAGCCCAATTGATATTGACACGATTGTCACATCTGTTGAAAAGACAAATCGGGCAATTGTCGTTCAAGAAGCGCAAAAACAAGCTGGTGTTGCCGCGAATGTCGTTGCTGAAATCAATGATCGTGCAATTTTAAGTTTAGAAGCACCTGCTTTACGAGTAACAGCACCAGATACTGTATATCCATTTTCACAAGCTGAACCTGTTTGGCTTCCAAATGCTAAAGATATTGTTGAAACAGCGAAAAAAGTACTGGAATTTTAAACTATAAACGAGTAGGGAGATGAATGTATCTCCCTTAAGATGAAAATTACAGTAGGAGGGTGAACATATTGTCATTTGAATTTAAACTACCTGATATTGGTGAAGGTATCCATGAAGGCGAAATTGTCAAATGGTTTGTTAAACCTGGAGATAAAGTAGAAGAAGATGATGTTTTATGTGAAGTACAAAATGATAAAGCAGTTGTAGAAATACCATCACCAGTTACTGGAACAGTCGAAGACATTCTCGTTGATGAAGGGGCGGTAGCCATTGTTGGAGATGTTCTCATCACATTTGATGCACCAGGCTATGAGGATGTGCAATTTAAAGGAGATGATGGGGATAATACAGACGAGAATACGCAACAACAAGAAGAAGCACAAGATCAATACTGCAGTTAAGACAGTAGTGAAGAAGAAAAGACAGAGAAGAGAAAACACTAGTGACAAAGTAGATCCTAATCGACGAGTGATTGCGATGCCGTCAGTAAGAAAATATGCAAGAGAAAAAGGTGTAGACATTCGCTTTGTTGCTGGTAGTGGGAAAAATGGTCGCGTTCTAAAGAAGATATCGATGCTTATATCAAGCGAGATGATGAAGAAGCAGTACAAGATAGAGACGGCGAACAGACCAAAGAAGAAACATCTACAATAGTTGCAAGCGAGCATTCCCTGAAACACGAGAAAAAATGAGTGGCATACGTAAAGTGATTGCAAAAGCGATGGTCAACTCGAAGCATACTGCCCCACATGTAACATTAATGGATGAAGTTGATGTAACGAAACTCGTCGCCCATCGGAAAAAATTCAAAGAAGTGGCAGCTGAAAAAGATATTAAGCTTACATTTTTACCGTATGTCGTAAAAGCTTTAGTTAGCACCTTCGCGAATATCCAATATTGAATACATCTGTAGATGATGAAACAGAAGAAATCATTTATAAACATTACTACAATATTGGTATTGCTGCAGATACAGAAAGAGGTTTACTCGTTCCAGTTATCAAAAACGCCGATAGTAAATCGATGTTTCACATATCTGACGAAATAAATGAATTAGCTGAAAAAGCAAGGGAAGGCAAGTTAACTGCTGATGAAATGAAAGGTGCTTCATGCTCCATTACTAATATTGGCTCGGCGGGAGGCCAATGGTTCACTCCAGTCATTAACCATCCAGAAGTTGCCATTTTAGGAATTGGCAGAATATCTGAAAAGCCAATAGTTAAAAATGGTGAAATTATAGCTGCACCTGTGTTAGCATTATCATTGAGCTTTGATCATCGAATTGTCGATGGAGCTACTGCTCAATTAGCGCTTAACCATATTAAGCGTTTGTTGAACGATCCAGAATTATTACTAATGGAGGCGTAATGTAATGGTAGTAGGAGATTTCCCAATCGAAACAGATACGATAGTAATTGGAGCTGGTCCTGGTGGATATGTTGCTGCTATCCGCGCTGCACAGCTCGGTCAAAAGGTGACAATTGTTGAAAAAGGTAATTTAGGTGGTGTCTGCCTGAATGTTGGTTGTATCCCTTCAAAGGCGCTTATCGCTGCAGGGGATCAATATGCATCAGTCAAAAATTCAGAAGATATGGGCATCACCGCTGAAAACGTGAAGCTTGACTTTTCTAAAGTTCAAAAATGGAAAAGTGGCATCGTCAAGAAGTTAACCGGTGGTGTGGAAGGTTTATTAAAAGGTAATAAAGTTGATATTGTAAAAGGTGAAGCTTACTTTGTAGATGAAAATACAATCCGAGTCATGGATGATGAAAAAGCGCAAACATATACCTTTAAACATGCGATCATTGCAACAGGATCAAGACCGGTTGAAATTCCTGGCTTCAAATTTTCGGACCGTGTGCTTGACTCAACAGGCAGCGATAAACCTAGAGGAAGTACCGAAAAAACTCGTAATTATTGGTGGCGGATATATCGGAACTGAGTTAGGATCAGCATTTACAAACTTCGGCTCAGATGTAACGATTCTTGAAGGTAGTAGAGCATACTCGGCGGTTTTGAAAAGCAAATGAGCTCATTAGTAAAGCGTAAATTAAAGAAAAAAGGCGCTGAAATTATTACAAATGCAATGTGCCAAAGCGCAGAAGAAACTGACAACGGTGTCGTCGTTACCTATGAAGTCAAAGGGGAAGAAAAGAAAATAGAAGCGGACTATGTTCTTGTCACAGTAGGTCGCCGTCCGAACACGGATGAAATGGGATTAGAGCAAGTTGGTTTAGAAATAGACGAGCGTGGATTAATTAAAATTGATAAGCAATGCCGCACGAATGTACCAAGTATTTTCGCAATTGGCGACATCGTAGAGGGCTTGCCATTAGCTCATAAAGCTTCTTATGAAGGAAAAATTGCAGCAGAAGCTATTGCTGGTCAACCATCTGAGATCGATTACTTAGCAATGCCAGCAGTTGTCTTCTCAGATCCAGAGCTTGCTTCTGTTGGTTATACTGAAAAAGAAGCGAAAGATGAAGGAATAGAAGTGACAGCTGCGAAATTCCCATATGCGGCAAATGGTCGTGCTCTATCGCTTAATGCAACAGATGGGTTCATCAAACTAGTTACACGTAAAAAAGATGGTCTCGTCATCGGTGCCCAAATTGCAGGAGCAAATGCTTCTGATGTTATTTCTGAATTAGGGCTCGCTATTGAAGCTGGCATGACTGCAGAAGATATTGCGATGACAATTCATGCACACCCAACACTAGGCGAAATGACAATGGAAGCTGCAGCAGTAGCACAAGGAACACCAATTCATGTAATGTAAATGGCATAAAATTAGGGACTGTCCACCAAGTCCAACACGTAAAGTCGAATCAGAAAATGAATAGTTTTCTGATTCGACATTTTTCATGGTTGAAGTAAAAAGAAAAGGTGATGTAAGCAAGGGTTATCCAGCTTTTTACGTGGAACCGAAGTTCAATGCAAAAGTGGCGAGGGGCAACTCCTTGTGGGAATAGCTGTTTAAGCTTAAGCCAAGCACGTGGAAAGCGTTCGCCTTAGAACAGAAATGTCATTATTAAAATAAACGAGGTTGTCAAAAAGTCAGTGAACCAATGACTTTCAGACAGCCCCTAATCTTACTCTCACTTAATCCATTCAGAGCTAATTAATCAGGGCGAAACGTAAAAATATGATTAATGATTTTTAATCGAATCAATAGCTGAAGAAACAGGCCGGATAATTTCTTCTTTTTTTAAATTTCCATTTAAGGAGACAACTGTTTCATTTTTATACATAACGACAAGAGCTGGAGGAGAAGAGATGTTGTATTCTTGATAGACCTCCTTATCTTCTTGATGTTCGGCAACTTCCATTCCGGTAAATTCATCTGGATACATTCTCTTCAATTCAATTAAAGCATCATAATAGTTAATCTCTTCGTCGCTATTTTCCTCATCAGAAAAAAATATAATTTGTTTATCATCCGTCGTTTTTTTCATAGACTCTACGTTGTTGCAACCTGTCATCAACGATAAAGAGAAGATCAATAGAAATATGATAAACTTCATCTAATCACCACTTTTATAAAAAATCCCAAAGATTCACAAAATAATAACGGTGTTTAAAAAATCGAGATATCTCCAAGGGATATGTTAAAATATACCTTTCGAACAATAGTAACATGAATAATCTTGTTCCAGTTTGATTCACTTAAATGTAAAAGAATTGAAACATCCAAGACAAAAAGTTTAAGTCAATTTTATCTTTTTAACTTGTATCACGCGCCTCCCTCTCTCAGATGAGATGACTGCTTAGTTACGTATGAACAGTTGTTTTTATCTGTTGTAAGAAAATAGAGTTCTATCCTCAATATGTTCATTTTTCGTCCATGTTTCCAATCTTATTAATTGTTTATACCCTTTTCCATTGCTTTCAAGCCTCTTATAGTAATAGGATGGTGAACAAAGATAAACAAAGTATTCTGAGTTGTGACACGACTATTCACGTTTAAAATGTGACATCATTTCAGCTTGTGCTACACGAGCGTTTTATAAGTTGAACATTGTTTTTATGATGTCAATATCCACTAAATATTCAAATGTGTTATACAATTAGGCTTGAAAAATGAAATGTGTTATATTAATATAAATGTAAATAAGCGCTTTCAGTGAATCATGCATAGAAAGGATGTTATTACTAATGGGTACGATTGTTTGCCAAATATGTAATGCTACAATCGATCATTTTGATGATGAAAAAGTCACTACCCTCTATTCAAGTTGTTGTAATTGTAATAAGAAAAAAACAAAGCGTTCAGAAAAATAAATATGCTCTTACTCGTACACTTTTTTAAGAAGTGTACTTTTTTTGTCTATTTATCTATCATCAATATTTGAAATGATTATGGTATCATGTAGTTAGTTAGAAGGATGAATCCGTTCACAAAATAGAATATTACTGATGTTTCTGAAAGGGGATGGAAAGATGGAGTGGAAAACACGTGTTACAGAGCTATTAAACATTAAATATCCAATTATACAGGGAGGTCTTGCCCACCTTGCCTATTCCGATTTAGCAGCGGCTGTTTCAAATGCAGGTGGATTAGGACAAATTACCGCTATGTCATTAGAAAGTCCTGATGCTTTAAGAAAAGAGATACATAAAGTAAGAGAACTGACAGATAAGCCGTTTGGAGTTAATTTTGCCATCGGTCAGCAAGGACGCCCATTTGCAGCATATCTTGATGTAGCAATCGAGGAAAAGGTGCCGGTCATTTCAATGACAGGTGGCAACCCGACACCACTTTTTGAACAATTGGAAGGCATAGATGTAAAAAAACTTGTGTTAGTTGCAGCAAAGCGACAAGCGGAGAAAGCGGAAGAGCTAGGAGCTGATGCTGTAATGGTTGTTGGTCAAGAAGGTGGTGGACATCTAGGGCGTCATGATATCGGTACTTTTGTACTAGTACCACAAGTAGTTGATGCAGTAGATATTCCTGTGATTGCTTCTGGCGGTATCGGCGATGGTAGAGGACTAATGGCTGCATTTTCGTTAGGAGCCGAAGGAATTGAAATGGGAACCCGATTTATTGCAGTTAAAGAATGTGTCCATGCATCTGATGTGTATAAAAAAGCTTTGATCAATGGTACGGAAGATAATACAGTTGTTATTAAACGTTCTTTAGGAGCACCTGCGCGAGCAATTGCTAATTCGTGGACAGATAAAATATTGAAAATCGAAGAAGAAAACGGCGGTTATGAAGCATTAAAAGAGTATATTAGTGGTGAAGCGAACAAAAGATATATTTATGATGGAAAAGTGGACGAAGGCTTTGGTTGGGCCGGTCAAGTAATGGGCTTAATAAAGGATATTCCCTCTACAGAACAATTAATCAAGAGAATAATAAATGAGGCAGAAGACATCCGTAAAAGTTGGGGATAGAATTTAGCTAAAGGTGGCGTTAACAATCAACAACTATCAATATCCAATTGGAGAAGATTGGACACCAGAAGAAGTCATTGATGTTATTGCCTTTTTTCAAGCAGTTGAACAAGCATATGGCAAAGGGATTAAACGTGCTGAACTTCTAAAAAAGTACAAGCGCTTTAAAGAGATTGTGCCTGGAAAAGCAGACGAAAAAAGGTATTGTAATCAATTTGAAAAAGTGAGCGGATTTTCATCTTACCATACGATTAAAAAGTTACGAGAAAGTGAAACAGATCAAAAGATAAAAATGGGGTCCGACTAAAAAAACCCCCTCAAATAAAAGTTCAGCCTCTATCATTTTTACGGGCTGAACTTTTTAGTTTGATGTTAAAATCATTTTCCGTCGTTTTTGAAATGTATATAAAAATCGGCTCCTTCAAATGTCGGTTTTACATTTTAGTGTCCGAATTAATTGAAACTTAGAAGACGGATGAGGGGAGTAAATAAGATTCTTTCGGGAAAGCTCACGAATATTTACTGAATGACATAACAAAGGACCGTCCTCTGTCGTTTTTAATGACTTATTAGATAGACAATTATCGGTGGAATTGTTTGGTCGCCTACGTTTATTACAAGCGGTATAAGGGTATCAGTTGAATAAACACATTATTTATTTCTTCAAGTAGCTCATCACGAGTCATCTGGATTGCCTTACTACGTGGGATGTGACGGCCACAAATGATTTCTGCTTTTTTCACCGTTTGCAAACGTCTAAATAGGGCAAGCAGATCACCTTCAGTTATTTCGCTCATTGGGGTTGCTTCTCGTTTTGTATGATCACCAGACCATACGAAATGAGAGGGAATCAACTGAACAATCTCAGAAAGCCGTTGTTCTAATTTTTTGCCAATTTCTACTTTTCCACGCGCTTCGTAAATGAGCGCATAGGTGATGAATAAATGGCTCTCCCATAAACCAATTTGAAAGTGTGGAAGCATTTTGTAGCCGCGGTTGTTGCTTGAAAAAGCTACCCAAGTATCTGTCGGAGGATTTTTCGTTCTCCTTGCATGTTTTGCAACATGATAGAACATTTCATCTCCGGTTAGCGTACTTAATGTCGGCGAACAGTGTTTACCGAGCCATTCTAATTTTGGACGTAACGTTGATTTTAATGCATCCATTCTTGCAGTTAGTCCGTCAATTGTAAATACACGAAAATCTTCATTTGTAAAAAAAGCATCGTTCATCACAATACCTCCAAAGGTAAAAGTATCTACTTAGTCATCTTTATTATAATAACAAAAAATGTCTAAATCGTATAATGACAAGCGTATATTTATATTAGGTATTCACACAATTTAGTTACGTGATTTCTTTATGCAACATACGATGTTAATAACTAACGGGGAAGTTGTAAATATCGATCGGAAGGGGTGTCATACCCGATGAAACAAGTAATGAATTCTTCGAAAAAGACGTCTGATAAATTGGAAAGAATTGCGGTTTTACGATTAGAATTAGATTATGAACTTGCTGTGCTTTTCGAGGCCATGGAAGAAAATGATGACGAGAAAAAAGAAGCGACAATCAAAAAATTACGAGATATCCGTTCACAATTAGTTATGTTAGAAGGGTTGTAAAGAGGTAAAGGAGTTTTGAATAAAATGACAGATATAATGCTTAATTCCTAAAACGAACTTTCACAAGTATGTACAGTGTTAGTTCGTTTTTTTATTTTCTTGGAGAAATTAGTCTTGTTGAGATAGAATATAACAAATGACCTATATACTAGGGAGGATACTTTTTATGCAAAATTGGGATCTTATAGATCAGAAAGTAAAGAAGTGGTTAACAGATGCACGTGAACGAATCATCAATTCATTTGAACAGGTGCTTGACATTGAGACAAAATCAAACCGTAATGACTTAGTAACAAATATCGATAAGGAAACGGAACAATTTTTCATCGCAAATATAAGAAAGGAATTTCCAAATCATCAAATTTTAGGTGAAGAAGGATTTGGTGATCAATTAACAAGTTTAGACGGAATTGTATGGATCATTGATCCAATTGATGGGACGATGAATTTTGTTCATCAACAGTGTAATTTTGCTATTTCGATCGGTATTTATGAGGATGGGGTCGGCAAGCTTGCTTATATTTATGATGTTGTTCATCAAGAGCTTTATTACGCTAAGGCTGGACATGGTGCCTTTTTGAATGAACGACAATTGCCGAAGTTAGAAGATCAGGTTCAGCTTGCTGATGCGGTTATTGCAATGAACGCAACATGGCTCACTCATAATCGGTATATGGACCCAACTAACTTGCAAAAATTAGTCAACAACGTAAGGGGAACGAGATCATATGGTTCTGCGGCACTTGAGTTTGCTTATGTAGCAGCTGGACGATTAGATGCATATATAACGATGAGACTATCTCCTTGGGATTTTGCAGCTGGAAAAATAATTGTTGAAGAGCTCGGTGGCCGCGTCACAAACCTAGCAGGGGAAGAGCTTAATTTATTAGAAAAAAATTCAATTATCGTCGCAAAACCTCAGTTACATAAAGATATAGTAGAAAAATATTTACTACATGACAGACAATAAAATAACAGCGTAATCAAATGTTTGGTTACGCTGTTGGATTAACGGATAAGGAATAGCCGATCAACTATAGTTTCTCTATTAAACAAGTCACTTAAGTAGTCGGATTTCTTCTACATAACAAACGAATAATCGTTTGATGGCGTGAATAAACAATAATCATCATTATCCTATTTTAAAATTAATAAGTCGTAAGAATATACTTTGTTTTTCTTTAGAATTGCTTCAACCCCTTTAATTTCCAATCGATCGATCCGTTCGCCTGATGTTAAATCATATGTTTCTAATGCAGATTTATCCGTAGTATTAAAATAAAGATATAAATAATGATCTCTCCAATCTACTTCTACAAAATCATGTGGTTGGAATTCCGTTTTTATGTGGAACTCCTTTTTAGATGAACCGGTTCGAAGGTCCGTGGAATATACATTTCCTTTGCCATCAATCATATAAAATTTATCTTTGTCTATATGAGCATTCTTATGAACACTATGTGGTAAAAAGTCGTCTGTTTCTTTCAAAGCAGTCTCGAAAATTATCTGATAATCGACTTGTTTATTTTTCAAATCTAAATCAACCATTCTAAACTCTGATTTTTCTTTGCGTGATACTGTGTCCAAATAATAAAGATGTTTATTGAAATAATGCATATGACTCAATGGTAACGGCTCATTTGAATCATTCCAAGACATGATTTCTACTGTTTTTGCCTCAGCTGAAAGTGTGGTTTTATGCAATGCAAATGTGTATGATTCATTATCATCTTTTTCGTCCATTGTAACGTCTCCAGAAATTGTATAAATATTGTTTTTATGATGTCCACGTGTTTCAATAAAAAAGGGGAGCGTATCTTTCTTATGCTGTTGATTATGTTTCCAATAAATATCCGACTCATATCCCTCACCAGTTTCTGCAAACCCGGTATTAAAAATAGAGAAAAAAGAGTTATCTTTTGGATTCTCACCAATATAATCTCCCGTAAATTGAGGCTTATCTCTTTTTTCCTTCTTTAATTCAGTAGATAAAGTATAATCATTTGTTTCATCTTGAAAAAACACTGTTTTTCCATTAAATGCAGAGCTACCTAATTCAAGCCCCTTCGTCTCAAATGGATATGCCTCTCCTTTTTGATCAATAAATACAGCAAAGCCCTTTCCTGGTCTTGTATCGATTGTTGTAGAATAATAAACAACTGCCACTTTATCTTTTAAAAAATCTGTTTCATCCATTTCTTTCTCACGAATCGAATCCGTATGAAACAAGTAATAATACGCTATAACACTACTTATAACGATAGTTATGGCAATGATCATAAAGTATCTTTTATTCATATAAAACCCCTTTTAAATACCCCGCATAGTAATCACTTAATTGTCTTATATGTTACTACTTTAGGGGAATTCCGAATATCCTTTGGATAAACCCCAGAACCTTTATTTTTATCTATATCTATTTTTGCCTTTAACTTATAAGCACTCCATAATAATTTTGAACAGTTTTTCTTTCCATAGTGACTCGTTTTACGATTTGTTGCAAAATTATAGGAGTACTTATCTTTATTAGATCTACTATGGGCCCAATTAGCTGCCTTGTTTCTTTTAGTTTGACTTGTTTTAACATATTGCATTACTGCATACTTCTCTACATTCCTTTTGTTGTATCCCAAAGTACGAACACCAGTTTTCGGAATGGATTCAACAATCTTTGTTTTTGTATAATAGATTCCATTATGACCATGTTTAATGCCTAAAGTAGAAGATGGAGTATAAAAAATATCTCCTTTTCTTTTTGCAGGCTTTAGTTTATATTTTCCCGAGCTTCCCCCAGCTAATTGAGCCATTTCTTCTTCATCTTGTTCTATTTGATAATTGATTTCTTCTAATATTTCTTTTGAAGCTTCTAATTCCGTTTTATTTATTTCTTCTGCATAAATGGAAACAGTTTCTTTCATTTCTTCGAAAGAAACTCCTGGCTGTAAATCAACTATTTTCTCTAAATTCTTATTCAAGTTATCTAGTTTTGAATCAGATACACTTGCTCCTACACTGGTAATTCCAATCGAGCTAGAAATCATGAAAACTGTAAGCATAGAAACAATAATTTTCCTCATTTTATAACCTCCATTTAACAATTTTATACATATTTTAGCAAATCAAAACAGATTGTCAATATTATTCTGAATAAACCAATAATAAATACATTTAATATGCGTGACTATTTAAATGAAGTCGGTTATATACTGCCACGGTAATATCATAACAATTGATTATTTTACAAGTTATAAAATTACGAGTGTTTCGTTTTAAACATCTTCAATACGAAAGAATGGAATTTCGTTGAACATATTTTAAAAATGGTCTAACAATCCGCTATAAATTCCAATGAAAAAACCGCCTGTTTACACTCTAATGTGAGGATTATAAACAGACGGTTTCCATTCATTATTAATGAATCATCATTTCTAGCCCTGACAGGGTAAAGGTGGCAAAGTACAAACAGGGAAGTACTTCCCATATATTGTATAATGGTAGTTGACTAATACACCAAAAACAATGGAGGAGCGTACTTCCTATGACTATTATACGTTTAGTATCCAATATACTCCTTTGTATTTTAAAGTTTTCCTTCTGAGCGCATTTTACTTTTTTTCTTAAAGCCGGAGCCCATAATCATAATTGTGAGCAGTGTGCATATGAATATGCCTAATATACTTCTTTCCCCGATAGCTACACCAATTCCTATGATTGCAGCTGCTGTAATAATTGCATAAAAAACAAACACCCACTTAATCTCCTTCAATGGAAGCGAACTCCTTTCAATGTAACTTTATGTATGTTTTATCTTCATCTGAAATGAATGAGGTAATGAAATGTCAATTGGTAATAATGGCTCATTAGAGTATCATCCATTTATATATTGTACATAATTTATTTCTGATATGCTAGCTATTATGTTATAATGTGTTAGCTATTGTTATATTATTAGATATGCCACAGAGGTAATAAGGCAGGAGGAACGACATTGAATGTAAGAAAAGATCTTCGCAACATAGCGATTATTGCACACGTAGACCATGGAAAAACGACCTTAGTTGATCAACTTTTAAAGCAATCAGGAACTTTTCACGAGCACGAGCAAGTGGAAGATCGTGCGATGGACTCTCATGATATTGAGCGTGAAAGAGGCATTACGATTTTAGCGAAAACTACCGCTATTCAATATAAAGATGTGAAAATTAATATACTTGATACCCCTGGACATGCTGACTTTGGTGGAGAAGTAGAGCGCATTATGAAAATGGTTGATGGCGTGTTACTCGTCGTCGATGCTTATGAAGGCTGTATGCCCCAAACTCGCTTCGTTCTTCAAAAAGCACTCGCGGAAAACCTTACCCCGATTGTCGTTATTAATAAAATCGATCGTGAATACATTCGACCGGCAGAAGTTGTTGATGAAGTATTAGATTTATTCATCGAGCTCGATGCAAATGATGAGCAACTGGAATTTCCAGTTATCTATGCTTCCGGAATAAATGGTACCGCTAGTTTGGAATCTGATCCTGAAAAACAAGAAGAAAATATGGAAGTGCTTCTTGAGACTATTGTGAAACACACACCAGCCCCTGAAGATAATGCAGATGAACATCTTCAATTTCAAGTATCCCTTTTAGATTATAATGATTATGTTGGTAGAATCGGAATCGGAAGGGTTTTTCGTGGGAAGATGAAAGTAGGAGATCATGTTGCATTAATGAAGCTTGATGGGAGTGTCAAGCAGTTTCGTGTTACGAAACTATTTGGATTTTTTGGTTTAAAACGAGTAGAAATTGAGGAAGCTTATGCGGGTGATTTAGTCGCAGTTTCAGGAATGGAAGATATCAATGTAGGGGAAACAATTTGCCCTGTTGATCATCAAGATCCATTACCAGCTTTACGAATCGATGAGCCGACACTTAAAATGACTTTTCTTGTAAATAACAGCCCGTTTGCAGGAAAAGAAGGGAAGTTTATTACTTCTAGGAAAATAGAAGAACGTTTACATGAAGAATTACAAACAGATGTTAGTTTGCGCGTTGAAAATACCGAATCTCCGGACGCTTGGATTGTATCCGGTCGTGGAGAGCTTCACTTATCTATTTTAATTGAAAATATGAGAAGGGAAGGGTTTGAGCTCCAAGTTTCAAAGCCTGAAGTAATTATTAAAATTATTGATGGTGTGAAATGTGAACCGATCGAACGGGTTCAAATTGATGTTCCTGAGGAATATACCGGGGCGGTTATTGAGTCACTCAGCTCAAGAAAAGGCGAAATGTTAGATATGGTTAATAATAATAATGGACAGGTCCGTTTAATATTTATGATCCCATCCCGTGGTTTAATTGGATATACGACAGAATTTATGACACTTACTCATGGGTATGGCATTATTAATCATACGTATGATAGCTATCAACCAAAACTTGAAGGAAACATAGGGGGAAGACGCCAAGGTGTACTTGTCGCCATGGAGGATGGAAAATCCACCCCTTATAGCATCATGCAATTAGAAGATCGCGGAACGATTTTTGTTGAGCCAGGTACAGAAGTATATGAAGGGATGATTGTTGGTGAGCATACGAGAGAAAATGATCTTCCCGTTAATATTACAAGGGAAAAGCATATAACGAATATGCGTTCAGCAACAAAAGACCAGACGACGACATTAAAACAAACGCGAACATTAACATTGGAGGAAGCTTTGGAGTATCTAAACGAAGACGAATATTGTGAGGTAACACCGAAATCGATTAGATTACGAAAGAAAATTTTAGAGAAAAGTTTAAGGGAGAAAATAGAAAGAAAGAAAAAATACGCGGAATCCGATCAATAGGAATAAAGAGGGTTAAACGGAGAAGGAGGAATAAAAGTGGCAATAGGAAATATAGCTTCTGTCAATGTTTCAGAAAGACTTTCCTTTTTTGCTAGTTTATATCAAGTGGATACCAACGCAACGACCGGTATGTGGCTTTTGTACTTAACGATTGTCATTTTATCAATTATTGTTTATAAATTAGGATTTGCAAAAGAATTGCCGATTTTTAAATCGATGATCATATACATCCTTTTAATAGCAGGCGACTTAATTTTAACCTTTTTCGCTGTATTTTTACCTGTTGCTGAAGGTTTAGTTGTGGCAGCGATTATTCTCATCATTTATAAAATCCGTTTGAATCGTGAGAAAAAAGCGAATGCTGCTATTGATGCGGATAAACAATAAAGGTATCTCAAAAAAGGAGTTCAGTTGATGATAAAACTGGACTCCTTTCATTTTTATCAAAGGAAATTGCCTTCTTTTTATTGAGTGATGTTGACTTTCACTTCAAACAGTTGCTTTTCGCGGGCACGGCCTCAGCTTCTGTAGTTCCTCGTCCACGTCGTTACACGGATCTTCGGACTCGTGCTGTTCCCGCAGGAGTCAACTGTCTTTCGTTCCAGTCAACATATCGTTATTTCAATGATTTCTAAGAATGGCAGTAAATGATCATGATAAAAAATACGGAATCGTCCAGAACAAAAAAAGGATTGGATCAACAAAATTTGCTGATTCAATCCTTTTTTACTATTTGAAGCTAGTTATGTCCCAGCCTCGTTTTTTGTTTATTTATAATGTACTAGCAATGAAAGTGCATTACTGGCGAGGCTATTTTTTAGATAATTTTTTTAAAATTCATCTTCCTTATTTCTTGATCGATATAGATGAAAGTTACCAGATGCCATTCGCTTTTCTGTTTTTTTTCTAATTCTTTGATCACATTCCTTACACATATACGTATGCATAGGTCGATTTCTTAGTCTTTTTGCCTGTAAATCATTGTCATTTAATATATGAATTGTATCACATAAAACACATTTTACTCGCATGAATGAACACCTCAAATAAAAAAACACTTTTATATAGTATAACATCATGATTTTTATTTGTGGTAGTTCGATTGTTTTTCTTGTTCTTTATTTAGTTTTTGTTTGTCCTCACTATCCATTTTTCCTTTTTGGCTCTCTGTTTCTTCTTCGGGTTCTTGATCAACAATATCCAGTGGGACATTTGGCATTAAGCGACCGGTTATATCAGCTAATTCATTTAATATGCCACTGATAGGCTTTCCATCATTCATATCTTCACGGATTTCTTGTAAACGTGCATAAGTATCTGGATCTGCAACGACAACAGCATTAACACCATAAGGATCGCTTTTTAATGCCTCAGTTACGGAATATTTAACAGAGCCAACATCAGACCTTTCCATATCTGCATCAACATCAATTCCGACAATCGCATAGTCCCCAAGAGCGACTGTAGTAGCACTATTTACATTAGGAATACTTCCGGCTATCTCGGATAAATGCTCAGCAACTTCTTCATTTGTTTTTCTTTTCGGTTGTTCTATGGAGCTATCTCTCACCATCATCGTTCCAGATTGATTATCATTACCATTATTCGGTCTTGCCTCATTATTTTGCATACAACCGTTTAACATGATAAGGGTTAGGAAAGCGATAAGAATTCTAAACATTTTATACCTCCTTTATCCTGCTTACTTTTTGTACTTCTTTCTATATCGTTATCTTCACGAAATCGTTTTTAAATAGAAGAATGAGTAACCTTTATTGCTTAGTGTGCAATTGTCTTCTATATTTATTCATTTGTTCATATATTTTTAAGGAGAAAGTATTTTTGTCTTGGAGATAAGCGGAATATGGTGAGAGAGGAATAGAATATAGGAGCAGGGAGGACCTGAAGATTTGAGCAAAAAATATGTGTTGGATACGAATGTGTTACTTCAAGATCCACAAGCTATTTTTTCTTTTGATAATAATGAAGTCATCATACCTGCGGTTGTGTTGGAAGAAGTAGACTCTAAAAAACGCTATATGGATGAAATAGGGAGGAATGCACGCCGAGTATCCCGACTGATTGATGGATTAAGAGTAAATGGGAAATTACATGAAAAAATTCGCTTGCACAATGGCGGACTGTTACGAATAGAGTTAAACCACCGTTCTTTTACAGAGCTTCAAGATATATTTTTGGAAAAAACAAATGACAATAGAATATTAGCTGTTGCGAAAAATTTATCATTTGGAAGAAGAAAAGAAGCAAAATGGAAAACCTGTTATTTTAGTTAGTAAGGATGCATTAATGCGCGTGAAAGCAGATGCACTTGGCTTAAGAGCGGAAGATTTTTTTCATGATCGAGTAGTCGATCATGAAAATTTATATACAGGTTTAAAAGAAGTATTTATTGACATTGATTTTATTAAAGAATTTTATGAACGGGGAGAATTATTCCTTTCTGAACTAGATCAACAATTATTTTATCCTAATCAATTTTTATTAATGAAAGATGTATTGGGAAGTTCTGCTTCCGCAATTGGAATGATTGATCAGAAGGCGGAAAAAGTAAAAAAGATGACTAACAATCAAAACAATATTTGGGGAATAAAACCAAGAAATGTACAACAAACGATGGCAATGGAATTATTGTTACGAGATGATATATCACTCGTAACGATGGCAGGAAAAGCAGGAACCGGGAAGACATTAATCGCTTTAGCAGCAGGGCTTATGCAGACAGAAGATGTACATGCATTTAAAAAACTTCTCGTTGCCCGTCCAATCATTCCGGTTGGAAAAGATATCGGTTTTTTACCGGGAGAAAAAGAGGAAAAATTACGACCATGGATGCAACCAATTTACGATAATTTGGAATTTTTATTTAATACGAAAAGAAGGGATGAATTAGAGGAAATTTTAGCCGGAATGGGGTCGATCGAAATCGAGGCATTAACGTATATTCGAGGCCGAAGTATTCCTGAACAATATATTATCATCGATGAAGCACAAAATTTAACAAAGCATGAAGTAAAAACAATTATTTCTAGAGTAGGGGAACGTAGCAAGATTGTCTTAATGGGTGATCCAGCCCAAATTGATCATCCTTATTTAGATGTATATAACAATGGTTTAACTTATGTCGTTGAACGTTTTAAAGAAGTTGGTATTGCAGGTCATATGACATTACATAAAGGGAGAGAGGTCACAGTTGCACAACTAGCGGCCGATTTACTATAAAAAACGCGCCATGTCGGCGCGTTTTTTTAAATGGATAAGATATGTTATTCAACTCGAAAGCTTTTTACATGTTTGATCGGATCATCTTTATTCGAACCATCTTGATAAATGATGTGTATCGGTCCATCTTCTTTTAATGGTTTACCTTTGTGGGAAAAGGCCATCATAATTTCAGGAACTTTTGTTAATGGAAGTTCAATGTCTTCTTCCTTCGTCTCAATGATTAACTTTGTTGCATCTTCATGAGGCTCAACAAGATTAAAAAAATGTTTTAAATGGATACCAAATGATCCAGTAACATTTTATGTCTTTCATATTTTCGTTCTGTTTTTAATGTTGGTGGATTTACATTACTTTCTTGAATCTCACGGTCCCAAAATCGTGAAAGTTTCTGTGCGTATGACTCTTCTTCCTCTTCTTCTTTATGATTTTCATCGAAATATGTATCCAAGTCTACTCGGCGATCATCAAAAATCCAAGAGCCAATATCTAATGTGATAGGGAATTTCACTTTTCCTTTAATAGATGAAATTAAATGCAAGATAGTTACCCTCCTTTTGTCTTTCAAATTATATCATTGTAAATCTGCTCTTGTCACATAAGTTAACTGATAGTAGTATCTAAGTGTATCTAAATCCAAGTATTGAACCCATCATACCATATTATAATATGTACATAACAAATAATAGAGGTGCAGACTATGAAGTATTCACGATTAGCTGAAGAATTAACAATGATGGTGGAGAAAGCTCGTCCATTAACTAAAGAAGGAAAAGTTGCTGACTATATTCCAGCTTTAAAAAAAGAACAAGCAGATCAACTATCTCTGTTCGTTTTACATGTTGATGGTACAAGTTACCATGCTGGCGATTATTTGAAAAAATTTACGTTGCAAAGTATTTCAAAAGTACTTTCACTTGCAATCGTTTTAATCGATTTGGGACCGGAAAAGGTATTTGAAAAAGTTGGTATGGAACCGAGTGGAGATCCATTTAACTCGATAGTAAAGCTTGAAACGATGAAACCACCGGTTAAACCAATGAACCCGATGATTAATGCTGGTGCACTAGCAGTGACGGAAATGATTCCCGGAAAAAATAGCGAAGAAAAATGGAGAAGATTAACAAACTTTATAAGTGAACTCATTGATCAAAATGTATCAGTTAATGAAACGGTAGCTAAGTCAGAGTTTGAAACTTCATTTATTAATCGAGCACTATGCTATTTTTTAAAACAACACGAAATCATTATCGGTGATGTAGAGGAATTATTGGCTGTATATACAAAACAATGTGCACTTGAAGTAAATTGTCAACAATTAGCAAGAATCGGTACCATTTTTGCTTTGAATGGCAAGGATCCAAAAACTGGCAAGCAAATAATACCGAAAGACATTGCAAGAATATGTAAAACATATATGGTTACTTGCGGTATGTACGATGCTTCAGGACAATTTGCGATCGAAGTTGGTATCCCTGCTAAAAGTGGTGTTTCTGGTGGAATATTGGGAGTTGTTCCACAACAGTATGGAATCGGTATTTTTAGTCCGGCATTAGATGACAAGGGGAATAGTGTAGCAGGGATGAAACTTTTAGAAATAATGAGTGAACGCTTCGATTGGAGTATATTTTAACGGGTAACTATTGTATGCAGACATGGAAGGATGACGCTATTTTCTTTCATTTATTGAAACTTAAGCCTTGCAATTTCCTCTATTTAAATGTAAAATTTTTTAATAGTAGTTTGTTAATTGTACGGAACAGGGGGATCACTGAAGTGTCTGAAATGAAAATAGATCATCGGGAACAAGCATATCTTCTTCTCAAGTCAGATGCAGAGAAAATTTTGCAATTAATTAAAGTACAAATGGACAACTTGACGATGCCCCAATGTCCTCTTTATGAGGAAGTATTGGATACGCAAATGTTTGGTTTATCCCGTGAAATAGATTTTGCAGTTAGATTAGGTTTAGTTGATAGAAAAGATGGCAAAGAGCTACTTGATTCTTTGGAGAAAAAACTTTCAGCTCTTCATGAGGCATCATTACGTAAATAAAAATCATTGGCTTGATGGCAAATAGGAACGAAAGTAGTTTTAGTTGAAAAAACTCAAACAGTTCAGATTGTTTGGGTTTTTTTATACAATAAATATGAACGTGTCCTCATAAATGACACGTTTTTTTGAAAAAAGGCGCTGAAACAACTGAAATAGTGCAAAAGATTGGATGGTTTCCTATGCTGAAAAAAATGTTAAAATCATATGACTTTTCACTCATCATTACATATTTTTTATTATGCCTATTTGGTCTTATGATGATCTATAGTGCTAGCATTGTAATCGCAATTCAACACTATGAAGTTGATAGTGCTTTTTTTTATAATAAACAAAAGCTTCATTTATTCGCTGCATTTTTTTTATTTATAGCAGCAGCAATATTTCCATATAAAGCATATAAAAGTAATAAGTTTCTAGTGAGTATTTTACTTATCACCATTGCTAGTTTACTAGCTATTTTTACTTTGGGCATGTTTCTAATAATGCGCGGAGCTGGTTTAAAATTGGTACGAGAATGTTTCAGCCGTCAGAATTTGCAAAGCTAACAATTATTATTTACCTTTCCGCAGTTTATGCGAAGAAACAATCATATATTAATGATTTTAATAAAGGTGTTATGCCCCACTCGTTTTTCTTACGATTATCAGTGGACTAATTATTATCCAACCGGATATTGGAACGACACTCATTATAATAGCTATTGGCATGATGATCATCCTTACTTCAGGCATGCGTTTGAAAACATTTGGAAAGTTAGTAGGGACAGGAATATCGATTTTGATCATGCTCAGTCCGCTTATTTTACTATTTAAGGATAAGATATTTACTGAAACATCGAATGAATAGATTTTATGGTTTTTTCGATCCTTTTACGCATGAAGAAGCAGGTTATCAGCTAGTAAACTCTTATTTAGCAATTGGCTCTGGAGGAGTAAAAGGATTAGGATTAGGCCAAAGTGTACAAAAGCTTGGCTATTTACCAGAAGCTCATACCGATTTTATTATGGCCATTATTGCAGAAGAACTCGGTGTTTTTGGGGTATTGTTTGTCATCATAGGTTTGGCTTATATCGTTCTAAGGGGTATGTATATTGCGATGAAGCACCGAGATCCTTTTGGAAGTATGCTTGCAATTGGTATTGCAGGTATGATTGGGGTTCAAACAATTATCAACTTAGGTGGGGTAGTTGGTTTGCTTCCAATTACTGGTGTGACGCTACCGTTTATTAGTTATGGGGGATCATCTCTTTTTGTTTTATCTATTTCAATGGGTATATTAGTGAATATATCCATGTTTATGAATTATGATGAAAAATATAAAAAGCGAAAAAACATCCAGAATACAGACGCAAAAATAACAAATTCACCACTTGTGTTTAACACCAGAGAGCACAATTGAAATAAAGCAATGATTACTAAAAAAGGGAGAGAAGAATATGAATAGAATAAAAAAGGTGTTAGTTGCTAATAGAGGGGAAATAGCAATTCGTGTATTTCGAGCTTGTACCGAGCTTAATATTAGAACAGTGGCGATCTATTCAAAAGAAGATTCAGGTTCCTATCATCGTTTTAAAGCAGATGAAGCATATTTAGTTGGTGAAGGAAAGAAGCCGATCGACGCTTATTTGGATATTGAAGGAATTATCACGGTTGCAAAAAAAGCGAAAGTCGATGCAATTCATCCTGGCTATGGTTTTTTATCCGAAAATATTCAATTTGCTAAACGCTGTGAAGAAGAGGGCATTATTTTTATTGGTCCTGAATCAAAGCACTTAGACATATTTGGGGATAAAGTAAAAGCAAAGGAACAAGCAAAATTAGCAGATATACCTGTCATTCCAGGGAGTAATGGCCCTGTATCTAGCTTGCAAGAAATTACTGAATTTGGAGAAAATTACGGATACCCGATTATTATTAAAGCGTCTTTAGGTGGTGGCGGTCGTGGTATGCGAATTGTTCATTCCGCAGATGAAGTAGAAGCTGCTTATGAACGCGCTACGTCAGAAGCGAAAGCAGCATTTGGAAGTGACGAAGTATATGTAGAGAAATTTATTGAAAGCCCGAAACATATCGAGGTGCAAATTTTAGGGGATCAGCAAGGAAATATTGTCCACTTATATGAACGGGATTGTTCTGTTCAACGTCGTCATCAGAAAGTAGTCGAAGTAGCACCATGTGTTTCGATATCAGATCAATTACGCGAGCAGATTTGTACAGCAGCTGTCAGGTTGATGGAAAATGTACAATATGTCAACGCAGGAACGGTTGAGTTTTTGACATCAGGAGATGAATTTTATTTTATTGAGGTGAATCCTCGTATCCAAGTAGAACATACGATTACTGAAATGATAACAGGTGTAGATATTGTTCACTCACAAATTCTCATTGCAGAGGGACATGCTCTACATAGTGATAAAATCAATATAAAAAATCAAGATCAAATTCAAATGAATGGATTTGCTATTCAGTCTAGGGTTACAACAGAGGATCCGCTAAATGACTTTATGCCTGATACTGGTAAATTGATGGCGTATCGGACCGGCGGAGGATTTGGGGTTCGTTTAGATGCCGGAAATGGTTTCCAAGGTGCTGAAATCACCCCATACTATGATTCCTTACTTGTGAAAGTTTCAACATGGGCATTAACGTTTGAACAAGCAGCAGCTAAAATGGTCCGAAACTTACAAGAATTTAGAATTAGGGGAATTAAAACAAATATCGCATTCTTGGAAAATGTCGTGAAACATGAGAGATTTTTAACTGGTGAATATGATACGTCGTTTATCGACTCAACACCTGAATTATTTGCATTTTCCGAAACGAAGAGACCGTGGAACGAAAATGCTTACATATATTGGGAATGTAACAATCAATGGTTTCCCGGGCTTAGGGAAAAAATCTAAGCCTGATTACGATATGCCAAAAATACCTGAAATTTCTCTTGCAAAACAACCGCAAGATGGAACAAAACAAATTCTTACTAATCATGGCCCAGACGGTCTCGTTCAATGGATAAAAAACGAGAAAAAAGTATTATTAACAGATACAACTTTCAGAGATGCTCATCAATCATTATTAGCTACTCGTGTGAGAACAAATGACCTAGTGCACATTGCTGAACCAACGGCAAAGCTATTGCCTGATTTATTTTCCTTGGAGATGTGGGGAGGTGCAACATTTGATGTAGCATACCGTTTTTTAAATGAGGATCCATGGCAACGTCTATTAAAACTAGAGAAAGCTTATACCAAATGTTTTGTTCCAAATGCTGCTTAGGGCATCAAATGCAGTTGGCTATAAAAATTATCCTGACAATGTCATTGATGAGTTCGTTCAAAAATCTGCTGAAACAGGGATTGACGTATTTCGAATATTTGACAGCTTGAACTGGGTAAAAGGAATGGAAGTTGCAATCGATGCTGTAAGACAGTCAGGTAAAATTGCAGAAGCAACGATTTGCTATACTGGCGACATTAATGACCCAGATAGAAGTAAATACGATATTCACTATTACAAGTCACTTGCAAAAGAATTGGAGCAACAAGGGGCACATATTTTAGGTATAAAAGATATGGCTGGATTGTTAAAGCCACAAGCGGCATATCGCTTAATATCAGAGTTAAAAGATACAGTTTCACTCCCAATTCATCTGCATACACATGATACGAGCGGTAATGGTATTTTTACGTATGCTGAAGCAGTACGAGCAGGTGTCGATATTGTGGACGTGGCGCTTAGCTCAATGGCCGGTATGACCTCACAACCGAGCTTAAATACGCTCTATTATGCGCTTGAACATACAGAACGAAAGCCAAATATAGATATTCAATCGGCTGAAGCCTTATCATCGTATTGGGAAGACGTACGTAAGTTTTATCAGGACTTTGAGTCTGGAATGGTCTCCCCACATCAGAGATTTATGAGCATGAGATGCCAGGTGGTCAATATAGTAATTTACAACAACAAGCTAAAGCAGTTGGACTTGGCCATCGTTGGGGCGAAGTGAAAGCAATGTATAGGCGTGTAAACCACCTGTTTGGTGATATTGTAAAGGTAACACCATCATCTAAAGTTGTTGGTGATATGGCGTTATTTATGGTGCAAAATGATTTAGATGAAGAGGAAGTTTTGGAAAGAGGGACATATGATAGACTTTCCAGACTCTGTTATCGAATTTTTTAGTGGTCATTTAGGTCAACCATACGGTGGTTTCCCTAAAAAGCTCCAAGACGTTATTTTAAAGGGGAGAGAACCACTTACTGTTCGTCCTGGTGAATTACTAGAAGATGTTGACTTTGAAAAATTAGAAGAAGAATTATCTAACCAATTAGGGCTGAAGAAGTAACAGATTTACGATGTCATCTCCGTATGCTCTTTATCCGAAAGTATTTTTAGATTATATGCAAATAAATACGATCAATTTGCTAATATATCAGTGTTGGATACACCTACTTTTTTCTATGGAATGAGAATCGGTGAAGAAATTGAAGTGGAAATTGAAAAAGGAAAAACATTATTTGTTAAATTAGTTTCCATTGGCCAACCGCAAAAAGATGGAACAAGAATCGTTTATTTTGAATTAAATGGTCAACCTCGTGAGATCGTTGTTCGAGACGAAAACATTCAGTCGACTGTTTCCATAAAAGCAAAAGCTGATCCGAAAAATAAGAACCATATCGGGGCAACGATGCCAGGAACAGTCATAAAGGTCATTACCGAAGAAAACCTTCAAGTAGAAAAAGGTGATCAATTGCTTATTACAGAGGCAATGAAAATGGAAACGACAGTTCAAGCGCCATTTGCTGGCACGATTAAAAAGATTCATGTAGCTGCTGGAGATGCAATTGAACCTGGCGATTTACTCATTGAAATAGAAAAATATGAATAATTAAAAGGATCAGTCATCACGTAACAATAAAAACCACGCCAAATAAGAGGCTGGGACAAAACCCACCTAAATAAGAAAAAGGAGTTCAGTTGATGATAAAACTGGACTCCTTTCATTTTTATTGAGTGATTTATGTTGACTTTCACTTCAGACAGTTGCTTACCGCGGGCACGGCCTCAGCTTCTGTAGATCCTCATCCGCGTCGCTACAAGGCATCTTCGGACTCATGCTGTTCCCGCAGGAGTCAACTGTCTTTCGTTCCAGTCAACATATCGTTATTTCGATGATTTTTAAGTAAACAAAAATGAAATAGGATTTGCGTTAATGGCAGTTAACTGAAGGAAATACATTGCCATTAACAATGATCATGATAAAAATACGGAATCGTACAAAACAAAAAAAGATTGGATCAACAAAATTTGCTAATTCAATCCTTTTTTATTATTTGAAGCTATTATGTCCCAGTCTCTTTTCATTTTGAATAAAATTCAAAAAAGGTGCTATCCCATATGTCATGGAAAATGACAGCGGACGGCTCTTTTTATTTTCAGTAAAATATCAGTTACCGCGTCATACACTTTCTGTGGGCTTGATTTCAGCCTCATCGCTCACAAGTGCGAACTGCAGGGACTTCCCCTCAAAGAGGAGTCTCATCTCTTCACTATCAAGTTTTCGCCATGAAAAATTGTCTCATAGTAAAATATAAAGTGATCGAACATATATTTTAACGAGATTAGGGAAGCCCTATAATCGCAAATAAAAAGTTCAGCCCTTTTATGGAACAGAGGCTGAACTTTTTATTTTAGGGCTTTAGAAAGCCCTTTTTTCTTTTGCGACTTCTTATATTTCTTTAGGTACTTGTATATGGTTAGGATTTAATTTCTGTGTTTGCGTGTTTTGTTGAACTAATTTTTCATTTACCTTACTTCTTGTTATAAGCAAGATAAAATAGCTTAATAGACCGAACAACAATGAGATGAAAAGAGCATGTGCAAGTGCTACAAATATGTTTAGCCTTGTATAGATAACAATTGCTCCAGCAATAACTTGCAATGAGACGAGGATGAAGGCAATGATCCATCCCCAATATAAAACACGCTGTTGTTTATATTCTTTTATCGCTATATACGTAATGTAAGTGATCCATATGAATAAGATCCCCGCTGCAAAGCGATGGCCCATCTGTACCCACTCAATTGAAGTGGATGGCATCTCTGGGGAAGAATTGACACAAAATGGCCAATCTTTACAAACTAGACTAGCATTTGTATGCCGGACAAGTGCACCAGTATAGACAACGATATAACTATAGATCGTAACCCCTAAAATGTGCCACTTCATTTTTGTGTCGATAATTAGTTTAGATGTATCAAACTTTTTATCGACTTCAAAAATTAATAACGTAAGTAGTACCACGGCAGCAAAGGATATGAGAGAAATTCCAAAATGGAGTGCCAGCACAAAATCTGATTGCCCCCACATTACAGCAGCAGCACCTATCAAACCTTGAAGAATAAGAAAGAAAACCGATAAGATTGCTAAAAATTTTGTTTCTCTTTTATGTCCAATTGCTTTCCAAGACCATATAGATAGAATAACAACTGATATTCCAACGACTCCGGAAACAATCCATGCGATAACTCAATAACCGTCTCTTTCGTAAATTCACTTGGGATTAATTGATCATGACAAAGAGGCCAAGAATCCCCGCAACCTGCTCCAGAATCAGTTTTCGTTACAAGCGCTCCACCGAGTAAAATTAAAAGCATCCCGACTACTGTTAGCACCGCTAACCATTTTAATCCGCGACGCAATTGCATCACCTACTTCATTTAATTTATATTGTAAAAACTAAATTAACAACTATGAAAAGCACTTATACTCATTTGATAGTACATAATTAAAATTGAAAAGACAACTGATAAAGTTACCATGTTAAGAGGATAAACTTGAAAGGTCCAACATTTTTTGATAAAAATAGAGTTAGAATGTGTTCAAGAAATAGAAAATGTTTCTTCACACTAACTTCATATCCTATTATCCATGAAAAGTGATGAAAACGAAACAATTTAGACCGGGATGACACACTTTCGTCAAAAATATTTCCAATTCATTTCACAAAAGTGATGTGAATTATGATTTAATAGGTAATTGACAACGTTTTAAATATAAACTAAATTGTCTGCTTATTATTGTACGGTAAAGGGGGATCTTGGGGAGCTCGAAAAATTTTTACAAACAACTGTATGGAACAAAGTTAACATGTTAAGTATGTTAGAAAGTGTTTAAACGAAACAGCAAACGGAAATAGGATATAGGATCATCCAATGGATCATTTTCATTAGGAATGTTTTTTTATTCGACATAGACAGCAAGTGTCGAAAGAAAACGAATAAATAGAAAGTTTCTGTATGATATTATATAGTTAACATGAGATTGGAGATTAAATCATTTGATTTACATAGAGAGGGGGGAAGGGATGTCAAACAGCCGTGTTGTCTCAGAGTTTGATGAAACAACGGGAGTATCTAAATCAACGACTTGGAAAGATTTCTTGGCACTCATAAAGATAGGAATAGTAAATTCTAACTTGATTACAACCTTTACTGGTATGTGGCTAGCATTCCAGTTTACGGATAAGCACTTTTTACAGTCTTTGGATATCGTTTTTCTAACACTTATCGGAACCGCATTAATCTTAGCTGGCTCATGTACGCTAAACAACTATATTGATCGTGATATTGATCCGCTGATGGAAAGAACAAAAGACCGTCCAAGCGTGAATGGAAAGATGTCTGGTTCTAAAGTCCTAACGATTGGACTCACTTTTGTAACGTTGGGAACAATACTATTGTTTTTGACTAGTATAACTGCAGGAATTATCGGTATCATTGGTATTGTAAGTTACGTGTTCTTATATAGTATGTGGACAAAGCGGTTATATGTTAGTAATACGATAGTTGGAAGTATTTCAGGAGCTGTGCCTCCATTAATAGGGTGGGCAGCTGTTGAGCCAAGTTTAGGAGTGATGCCATGGATGCTGTTTCTGCTAATGTTTATTTGGCAACCTCCACATTTTTATGCATTTAGCAATGAGGAGAGTAGAAGAATATGCGAGTTGCCGGCATTCCAATGCTTCCAGTTGTAAAAGGTTTTCGCAGCAACAAAACGTTCAATGTTTCGCATGGGTTGCCTGCCTGTTACCAATTCCATTTTTCATGCTTTCGCTAGGGTTACCTTTCGTCATTTTGGCGACAATTTTAAATATTGGTTGGGTCATTTTAGCAATTGCTGGTTTTAAAATGAAAGATGACATCAAGTGGGCTAACTACATGTTTGTATATTCTATTAATTATATGACCATTCTTTTTGTAGCGATGGTAATCGTCACTGCGATCTAACTTAACTTAAGGAATTCTTTCTTTTAAAGAATTTATATAGAAAAATATATTTTATGTTACAAAATGATCATTTAGAAAGAGAGGTTTGATTAAGCGATGAAAAAACGGCTACAAAAATGGCGTCTGCTTTCATTATTCGAGCTCTAACACTCATACTTTCAGGGTGTGGAGAGCCTTTTTCTATCAGCTTTAAAACCTGCCGGTGAAGTAGCTCAAGTCCAATATGATCTAATGGTATTGAGTACAATCATAATGGTTTTAGTAATAGCTGTCGTAGTAATCATATTTACAAATATAGTTGTAACTCGTTTCCGCCGCAAAAAAGGGGATGAGAATAAAATCCCTAAGCAAATAGAAGGTAGCCATAAACTAGAGATTATCTGGACAGTTATCCCGATTCTTTCTCCTAGTTATTTTAGCTGTGCCGACTGTTGCTTCAACTTTAAACTTCGGAGACACTTCTGCCATGGACAAAAAAGATAAGGATGGAAATCGGAGATGCACTAGTAGTTGATGTAACCGCTAGTCTATATTGGTGGGAGTTCTCATATCCAGATTTAAATATTAGAACGAGCCAAGAGTTAGTTGTACCTACAGATCAAAAAGTTTACTTTAATGTAAAGGCATCTGATATTAAACACTCATTCTGGATTCCAGCTATTGGTGGTAAATTGGATGCCAACCCAGAAAACGAGAATAAGTTTTGGTTACATTTCGATGATAAGAAAGCTAAAGAAGCTGGGGAAATTTTCTATGGTAAATGTGCTGAGCTTTGCGGACCATCACATGGTTTGATGGATTTCAAAGTAAAAGCAATGAAACAGGATGATTTTGATAAGTGGGTTGCAGATATGCAAAACGCTGAAAAGCCTAAGCCAGATACTGAACTTGCTCAAAAAGGAGAAAAAGTATTCAATGACAGCTGTATTTCTTGTCACGCTGTCACACCTGAAGCAGGTCCTCTAGGAGTAGGTCCTAACTTAGCAACATTTGGGGAAAGATCAACTGTTGGTGGTTTCCTTGAGCATAATGAAGAAAACATAAAAAAATGGATTACAGATAATGAAACACTTAAACCAGCTAACAAAATGGGAGATTTCCCAATGTCTGATGAAGATTTGGATGCATTAACTGCTTATTTAATGAGCTTGAAAGTTCAAGAAAAATAACAGTTTTATGTATTAAAAGGGAGGTTAAAATTGTGAGTACCAACGCGCAGAAAAAAGGTTTTGGTGCTACTCTTTGGGATTATTTAACTACCGTTGACCATAAGAAAATAGGAATTCTATATATTATCGCCGGTGGAATATTTTTTTTAATGGGTGGAATTGAAGCCATTCTTATCCGTATACAACTCGTGTATCCGATAATGACTTTCTAATTGCTGATGTTTAACGAAGTACTCACGATGCATGGTACAACAATGATATTCTTAGCAGCGATGCCGTTGATCTTTGGTTTGATGAATGCGGTCGTGCCATTGCAAATCGGTGCGCGTGATGTGGCATTTCCTTTTTTAAACGCACTGGGTTTTTGGTTGTTTTTCTTTGGAGGATTATTCCTAAACCTATGATGGTTTAGGAGGAGCACCTGATGCTGGTTGGACATCTTATGCATCATTACAATAGTTTCTCCAGGACATGGTATCGACTTCTATGTCCTTGGGTTTCAAATTTCAGGTTTTGGAACGTTAATGGGCAGGTATTAACTTCCAGTGACAATTATTAATATGCGGGCACCTGGAATGACTTATATGCGGATGCCGATGTTCACATGGACAACATTTGTTACTTCAGCATTGATTTTATTTGCTTTCCCGCCATTAACAGTCGGGCTATTCTTATTGATGTTTGATCGTATGTTTGGTGGTAACTTCTTTAATGTTGCGATGGGTGGAACTCGATTATTTACGAGCACTTTTTCTGGATATTTGGTCACCCTGAAGTTTATATATTAATTTTACCGTCATTCGGTATTATTGTCTGAAATTATTTCTACTTTTTCAAGAAAAAGACTATTTGGATATACATCCATGGTGTTTGCAACAGTACTTAATTGGATTTTTAGGATTTATGGTCTGGGCGCACCACATGTTTACAGTAGGATTAGGTACTGTCGCGAACGCTATCTTTGCGATCGCAACGATGGCAATTGCTGTTCCAACAGGTATTAAAGTATTTAACTGGCTCTTTACGATGTGGGGAGGCAGATCGACTTCACGACCCCAATGCTTTGGGCAGCTGGTTTTATTCCATCATTTGTTATGGGTGGAGTGACAGGTGTTATGCAGGCAGTAGCGCCAGCTGACTATCAATACCATGATACGTATTTCATCGTAGCTCACTTCCACTATGTTATCGTTGGTGGGGTTGTCTTTGCATTATTCGCAGCTGACTCACTTCTACTGGCCGAAAATCTTTGGAGTTATGTTAAATGAAGTATTAGGAAAAATTACTTTTGGTTTTCTTTGTCGGTTTCCATATGACGTTCTTTGTACAGCACTTCTTAGGTTTAATGGGAATGCAACGTCGTATCTTGGAAGTTCCTACCGGATCAAGGATTAGAAACAGGTAACTTAATTAGTTCTATCGGTGCGGGATTAATGGCAATTGGTGTCATCACATTGTTAATCAATATTGTCATTTCTCATGTAAGAAAAGAAACTGTTCCAAACGATCCATGGGGAGATGGACGTTCACTTGAATGGTCATTTCTTCTCCAGCACCTGTATATAACTATAAGCAACTTCCACTTGTTCGTGGATTGGACACTTGGTGGATTGAAAAGATGGAAGGCAGAACAAATTAACTCCTGCTGAGCCACTTGATGATATTCACATGCCAAATGGTTCAATCTTGCCAGTAACCATTTCTCTCGGTTTCTTTATTGCAGCATTTGGAGCTATGTTCCAAGCGGATCAAGTAAACACATGGGGAGTTCCAGTATTAATAATTGGATTAGCAATTGCCTTTGGTTCAATGTTGATACGTTCGCTTAAAGACGATCACGGGTATCATATTCCTAAATCTGATTTAATTGATGATACAGAGAAGGGGGTAAAAGCTTAAATGCATGTAGAAGAAAAATTCACCCCAAAAACATGGCCGGAATCACCAGAAAGAGCGACTTTAGAGGGTAAAAATAAGTTTTTAGGTTTCTGGTTTTTCCTTGGAGGCGAGACAGTACTTTTTCGCCTCCCTCTTTGCAACATATCTTGCCTTAAAGGATAAAGTACCTAGTGGTGATCATTTACTTGCAAAGGATCTATTTGATTTACCACTTGCATTCGCAATGACAATGGCAATTTTAACAAGTTCACTTACAAGTGTATATGCAATGTATCATATGAAAAACTTTAATTTTAAAAAGATGCAGTTGTGGCTCATCGTTACAGTTGTACTAGGATTAGTATTTTTGGGATTGGAGATCTATGAATTTAATCATTACGTTGGTCTTGGTCATCGGATTTACGACGAGTGCCTTTGGCTACTGCTTTCTACTCTTTAGTAGGATTCCATGGAGGTCACGTTGTTTTTGGTTTATCATGGCTCATTGCGCTTATCGTTCGAAATAGAAAACGTGGTTTAAGCTTGTACAATGCTCCTAAATATTATTTAGTAAGCCTATATTGGCACTTTATCGACGTTGTTTGGGTGTTTATTTTCACAGTAGTATACTTAATGGGAATGGTGGGATAAACAGATGGCAAATCAAGAAGTTGGTTCTGAAAACCCAAGAGTAGACATGAATAAAGGCGAAAAAAAAATGCAGAAGAAATGAAAACATCAAGTGACTTCATTTGTCATGATGGATCTTTCTAACGTAATAGTATTTGGCTACGTTTATGCAGGTTTTTCACAAACGGTTTACAATTCCATTCATCCTTTTATTAGGAGTAGTACAGGTAATATTCCAATTATATTATTTTATGCATATGAATCAAAAGGGGACATGAAGCAGTCATGCTCTTCCTATTCTCGGGTGCATTTATTGGATTTGTAACGATTTTGGCATATGTAACAATTATATGGTGGTAAGAAATAAAAACCAGCCGAAAACTCGGCGGTTTTTTGATTGTGTCAATAAAAATATTGTTTACAAACTTGCCAATTGCTTTTCATTGCAGTAATAGCAATTGAACCGTATAATAAAATTAATAAGTCTATCTGAGAAAAAGAGGTGAAACGTATGCCTTTGGGTATTTTCGGATTTCGTGCATTATGGAGTCCATATTTCTTAACTGCTATTATTTTAATGACTGTCTTGTTCTTTTTGCTAACAACAAAGTGGCGGAAAGAATTTAAAAATAGTGAACCACTGAAACGAAAAGAAGCGATCTTATTCATTATTGCTATGATTTTGCTTTATGTTATTAAAGGTTCACCAGTTGATTTAATGGCACATATACTATTTTCTGTGCATATGATCCAAATGGCTACACTTTTTTTTATTTTCACTCCTATTTTAATTATTGCGATTCCGCCTTGGTTATGGGAGCATATCATTAAATTACCTGTAATAAAACAAATGTATCGTTTCTTTACGAAACCTATTATCGCTGTTGCAACATTTAGTATTTTATTTTCGTTTTATCATATCCCAATCATTTTTGATACGATCAAAATGAATTTTCTTCTACATGCTAGCTATACCTTTTTACTATTTGTCGGTTCATTATTTATGTGGTGGCCACTGATCAATAAATTACCGGGACAACCACAACTGCATGGGCTGAAAAAAGCAGGTTATTTAATTCTAGATGCTGTATTAATCACACCAGCTTGTGCTCTAATCATTTTTGCAAATAATCCTGTCTATGGAACTTATGCAGATGCGTCATTATGGTTGCAATCAATGGCCTTATGTGTACCGACATCAACGCTATCAGGCTTAACTTTGAGTGGTCCTGAACTATTTACGAATATGCCAGTGCTTGAAGATCAACAGCTTGGCGGGGTTTTAATGAAAATAATTCAAGAGATTGTTTTAATTATCGTTTTGTTTAGAGTCTTTTCTCAATGGTTTCGAAAAGAACAGGAAGAAGGCGAAAAGATTACAGAAACACATGCAAAGCTTGTTTCTAACAGCACAAATCCTACTAAATAATGTCATATGCTATCAAAAAAGATCTAAATTATAAAGTTGAGAGGAAAAAATATGTCATTACCTATATTACCAACATTAAGTACAAGTTTTATAGTGCTTAGTGCCATCCTAGTTGCTATTGGCTGGTGGCAAATAAGAAAAGGGGAAGTTGAAAAACACCAAAAAATTATGGTCTGGGCTGCAATTTTTGCGACATTATTTTTTATCATTTATGTCAGTAGAACAGTTTTTGTTGGCAATACAGCCTTCGGTGGCCCTGATCACATCAAAATTTACTATACAATCTTTTTAATTTTTCACGTTACTTTAGCTACTATCGGTGCTGTATTAGGTATTATTTCACTTGTTTCAGGCTATAAGGACAAGCGATCATTTCACCGCAAACTTGGCCCAGTAACTAGTATTGTATGGTTCATTACCGCCATTACCGGTGTTGCTGTTTATTCACTTCTGTACGTTTTTTATACAGGGGGAGAGACAACATCTGTTATTAAGGCGATATTAGGATTTTAATTGTATAGCATAAAAAAGCATGATAAGTGATGATACTTATCATGCTTTTTTAGTACTTAAATTGGTAATTAATAATGCCAGCTTCTTTTGCCGATTTAAAAATAATTAAAATGAGTGGACCAATAAAGAGGCCTAAGACACCTAATAGTTTTAACCCGATATACATGGTAATTAATGTAGCTAATGGTGATAATCCAATTTGGCTACCCATTACTTTCGGTTCTACCGTTCGGCGAATAATAAGCAAAATAATTGCTAAGATCCCGAGTTGAGTTCCTAAAGAAATATTACCTGATAAGAGATGATAAATCGACCAAGGGCCTAGAATGATAATAGAGCCAATGATTGGTATTAAATCAATCACCCAAATAATGATGGACATGACAACAGCCACTTCGGGAGTAATCAGCAACAGTCCAATAAGTGAAACGATGAAAATGATAAAGCTAACAAACAGTTGGGCTTTTAGAAAACCAAACACAACATAGGAAAGCCTTGCTGACATAAATTTTACTTTCTCAGCAGTGGCCACTGTTAAATGATTGAAAATCCCGCTGCGCATTGCTGGTAATTCAAGCATAAATAAAAAGAGAGCAATTAAATAAACGATAAAGCTTACTAAGTAATTGGGAATATAAGAGAGCAGTGTTGTGACCTTCTCGATATTTAAATACTCTCGTAAGCTCGTTTTAAATCCGTCTAGCACTTTTTCTACTTCCGCTGAGATGCCAGTAACGATTTCTTCAGGTAAATTCTTTGTAGCATTTTTGAAAAGCTCATCATATTTTTGCCAAATAGAATTAATATTATTTATATATACCGGTGTATTTTCCACAAACTTGACAGCTTCTGTCACTACCTTTGTTGCAACAAAAAATGTTGATATTCCAATAAAGAAGGAAAATAGGATAAAGATAATTAATACAGAGACTTTTCTGTTCAGTCGAAATTTTGCTATGAAAAACTTAACGGCAGGTTCCAATATGAGTGCTGTTATTAATGCGGTTATAATCGGAACTGACACTGGAAGAATGAAATAAGCGATAATGGCTATTAATATAATAATAAGTGCAATAATTATATATTTTTTTTTGAAGAAACCGGCCAAGGTTTGTACCCCTTTCTAAGTTAAAAACTCCTATATAACGATTATAATCTTCCTGCAGTCTCTTGAAAAGGATATTTTCATCCAAATAAGATATGACTAAAAAAACGGTACAGACGTTTGCTGTACCGTTAAACGAGCAGTAAAATGTTAGCTTAAAACCGAACATGTATAGAAATGGTAATCAACTGCCACTGAAAGATTTGCTCCTTTTAAAGTGTTACTTTATAATGCAATAGCTGCGAGATCTTCTTTCATGTCCTTTAACTTTTTGTTGCATTTTTCCACAAGATGTTTTGGGAAATTCTCGTCTTCACCATACTCAACACCATGAGGATAATAATACTTTCCTAGTATAGGTGTAAGTAATTGGATTGTAGCTTTTCGTGAGCCGATATCTCCTTCTGTGGCGTAACCTTGGATACGTAAATAATATGTACCTTCCCTCACTTGGAATTTATGGTCATATGAGACTCGTTCATAGTCCCATTGCCCTTCGCGAATCATTCGATGTTTCTTCATTACTTCTTCAAGTGCGTTAAATTCGACCTTTAAAGTTTCAATTTCTGTATTTTCAAATCTCATATTGGTCCCTCCTGTATCTTATTATTTGACGATCATTATCCATAAAATATCATAAATCCACATATTTAATAATAGTCGAAAATACGTTAGGTTGCAAACGAATTGAAGTATTTTTACGTCATCTTGCTCATTCCGCCCACTTTTTTAAAAGAATAACTCCTTTTTTAATGGAACATATTTTCATTTGAAAAACACTTTTTACTTGTGTTTTTTAATAAATATGGATAGGGGGAATTTGTTTTGACAAATGTTCGCGATATTATGACGACAGATGTAGAAACATGTTCTTTACTTGATACTGTTGAGGAAGTAGCTGTAAAGATGAAAGAAGAGAATGTCGGAGTCATTCCAATCGTTGATAATGACAAACTTGCTGGGGTTGTTACAGATAGGGATATCGTTTTACGTTGTATAGCTGAAAATTATCCGACATCAGCGAAAGTGGAAGAAATAATGAGTGATGAACGTTTAATTACTGTTTCTGCAGATACAACAACGAATGAAGCAGCAAGAATTATGGCTAAGCACCAAATAAGACGATTACCTGTAGTTGAAAATGGTAAATTAGAAGGGATCGTAGCACTAGGAGATCTAGCAGTTCGCGATTTAACTGATTCACAGGCAAAAGAAGCGCTTTCCGAGATTTCAGAAAAAATCCTTCAGAAATTCAACATTAGAATGGTTAAGGGCTGTCTAAAAAGCCCTAAATAAAAAGTTCAGTCTCTATCAGTTATAGAGGCTGACTTTTTTAAGCTCAGAGAAAATATAAATAGGAGTAAAGATGGCAACTTCTTTGGGAATAGCTTAAGAAAAAGACGCGGCAGTCCGCACTTGCGGGCGAAAAGCTGAAGGCAAGTCCGCAGTTAGCGTCCGCCTTGCAACGGATATTTACTGAATAACATCCCTTGTCATTTTTCATGACTTATTGGATAGCCCCTTTTTGTATTCTAGAAAGATGAGTGTTTATTGTTCATTTATTTTAAACGATAGGATTGTAAATGTTATAATAATATTTATGATAAATGAAGCTGCATCGTATGATAAAGGGAGGAGGTTGGTAAAGCTGCGAAGTCTTTTTAAAATTTTAATAATGTTGACAATCATTTTTCTAATAAGCATTTACGCTTATCCCGTAGAAAATGATCATATAAAAAACGATGAAATAAGGAAACCACCGATGTATGATGAAAGCAATTTACTGCCTGGAAAAATAGAAGATCACTCCGAACGGCCAAAAGAAGGAATTTCAGCGCTAATAGGCAAGCCAGTTGCAACATTGGAAAAACAATTTGGCGAACCCAATCGTGTAGACCCTTCCGCATATGAGTATGATTGGTGGATATACAATGATTCGTCTGACTCCTATATGCAGATTGGTGTTTTGAATGATAAAATTGTCTCTGTTTATGTGGTTGGTGATGCGATCAATATTAAACCTTTTCATATCGGTCAATCAATTGAGGATATTTATCGCTCTACTTTATTAGAAACAGAAATATTAATCCAATTATCGAGTGGAACGTATCGATTTGAATTAACAGAGGAGGATCTAAATATTCGCCCCTTAGTTCAAATGGGTGAAATTTTCGCACAACTCACAATCGATAAGTTTACTGGTCAATTATCAAGTATTCGTTTTATGGATAAATTGACATTAGTTAAAACTCGTCCTTATGAAATGTCCTATCGAGGTGAACTGCTAGATTCCGATTCTTTAAGCGAACGACAATGGCGCGAAGTAGAAAATAGTAATGAAAAGCAAATTTTCGATCTTACGAACATTATCCGTAAGCGTTTTGATTTAGAGCCATTAAATTGGGATGAAGAAGTGGCTGAGGTTGCTTATCATCATAGTAAAGAAATGAATGAACAAGACTATTTTTCCCATACATCACCAAAACATGGAGAGGTATCAAACAGAATGGATAAGGCTAAAATCAGCTATCGATCTGTCGGAGAAAATATCGCCTCTCAATACATTGATGCTCCAGCAGCTGTTGCCGGCTGGTTAAACTCAGAAGGCCACCGAAAAGCTTTATTGAATAAAGACTTTACACACTTAGGTGTTGGTGTCTATCAAAAGCATTATACACAAAACTTTATAAAAAAATAACGATTTGAAGATGTATTTGCTTCAGCAAAGAGAGCTGTGTGCAAATACATCTTTTTCTCTTTTATTTTCCTTTCATCATGTAAAAACAGAGATAGATGACTCACCCTTTTTTCCAGGAAAACATACAGTATAATAGGCAAAGCTGTTCATAATGAGGTGAAAGTAATGAGTGAAAAAAAACTCCATCCAACTGTAGAAGAATTTAAAGATTTTGTTAAACAGCATCCCCTCCTTATTCGGGAAGTGAGAAAAGGAGAACATACATGGCAGGAATTATTTGAAGACTGGTATTTACTAGGTAGTGATGATCCGCGCTGGCAGTCATACCAGCGTGACGAAAAGAAGACGGATAAAACGAGTTCAACAGGATCACCTAATTGGCTTAGTCAAATCGGGAAAGCGTTAAAAAAAATAGATGGAAAGCAAATGGAAACACATATACAAAATTTAAATGAAGCGATTGGAGCCATTCAAGGAGTTTTAGCACAATTTCAACAGACGCAACAAAACAATCAGAAATAACGAAATGAGGGAAAGAAATACCCCTTTTTCCTTTCGAAAAGATTAGAACAATGAGGTGAATGATTGTATGAGGGCGGAAATAATAGAATATATTTCCCAAAACAAAGATTTACAAAACTTTCTTCGTGAACAGCCAATTTGGTATCGAAAGTTAAGTCGTCATCCATATGATTTGGAAAAATTTGAAATAGCAGCAATGAATTATTATAAACGGACGATCCCACATAAAATAGAAAGATTATCTAACGGGATGCACATAGCAAAACTCATGCTCAATATGTTACAAAATAAAAAATAAAAGGGCACTTTTTCATCAAAAAGGGCTCTTTTATTTTTTAATAAATATGAGACAGTAGAGTAAAAAAAATTCGTCTGTAAAAACTAAAGCTAAGGAGTGAATACAGATGAAGAAAATATCTTACGTTTTACTACTTTTGATTATTTTCGTTTCTGGTTGTAGACAAGATATTCCTCAGCCGGATGTTCTCAATGCGGAGGCTTCAGATAAAAAACAATATAACATAACAATGAAACATTTTGTCCAAGGAAAAGACGTTCTCATTGAATGTATTGCACCTGATTTTTCTTTTTCAGGAAAAAATAAAAAAGGGAAACAAGGGAAATTTTTAGTATATGTTGATGAACAGTTATATGGGGAATATGAGACAGCTGCCTTTGTCGTTAAAAATCTAGATAAAGGAGCACATCATGTGAAAGTTGAACTTGTAAATCCTTCTTTACAAAGCTACGGTTGGAGCCAAGATTTCGTTGTCTCGATTCCATAACGTGGACCAAGTTGGTCATGTTTATAAAAAAAATGAAACATGCTAAAATGTAAAGTGGAGGTGGGCTTTATGCTTGCTACGCTTGAAACGATAGAAATATTATCGGTTTCGGAATCAGTTGCAAAAATGGTGTTACAATCAGAAGTGGCTGATCGATACCGTTATTATTATGATAAATTACGTAGTGATCCAGAAACGGTCAAAAAAATCCAAGCGTTTGTTAAAAAGAAAGAACAGTATGAAGAAGTACAACGGTTTGGTCGATTTCATCCCGATTATCGGACGGTAATGAAAGAAACACGTGAATTAAAAAGGGAAATGGATTTAGATGAAAATGTCGCAAATTTTCGTAGAGCAGAGAATGAATTACAGGAAATTCTAGATGAAATAAGTATGTTAATCGGACAAGCGGTGTCTCCACATATTAAAGTTGTGACAGGCAATCCATTTTTCAATACTTCATCTAGTTGTGGATGTGGTAGCAATGGTAGTTGTGGCTGCTCAGCTTAAGTAATAAAGAAATGCTCATTTTATCTACTTTCATACAGTGCTTTATGCAAGTGATCTATCTGACAATTTTATTAGCTTAAAGAGAATAAGTCAGTGGGGGAGAGGAAACTTCCACTGACATTCTTTGTTGTAAAGACCTTCTTGCGAATTTTGACAATCTTATGTTAAGCTAAAGAAAATATTTGGATTCAAGGAGATGTAGATGTTTAAGAGGAGACAGGGAATCATCGTTTGGTTATATCATTTAAAAAATGTGAAGTCACTAAAGCGGTTCGGTAACATCCATTACGTGTCCAAGAGGATGAAATATGTCGTTCTCTATTGCGATCAAAATGAGGTGGATTTTTTACTAAAAAAGCTTTCTTCTTTTCACTTTGTAAAAAGAGTAGAACCCTCATATAAACCATTTTTAAAAACTGTTTATGAAAATTCAAAACCTGATAAAGCGAAGGAATATGATTATAAAATGGGGATTTAAGCGTACGATTTTGTAGTGAAAGCAAGCCAAGATTGGAATGTGGTTTGCTTTCACTTTTTTTATAATTCATATATTTTTTGAAAGTGAAACATCATGGTCTCCCTTTCATGGTAGGTATGTTATTGTAATGGAGCAATCAAACGATTCATGCGCAAAATTCCGATTAAATGTTGATAGTATAAAGCTGTTTCAGCAAAGTGAACAGACGGTTGGATGTCTAATTCGATGATATCTTTTCCTACACTTTGAGCTGCTTGTTGGAAGAGATCGAAACGCTTATTTGGTATCACGTGATAGTTTGGAATACCTTCCCTACATATGTAAATAGCTTGAAAATCCCCTGGATGTGTTGGCTGCATCACGAGCGCCAATGAAGAAACATGCTTGTCATTCAATGTAGTATGAAAAGCCATCACATGTTGTAAACGGTGTTTATTTGCTTTCATTAATTCAATTAACTCATAAATATCTGAATATCCTTCCCCTAATTCAATGAAACGCTGTAACATCATATATCCCTCACTTCTTTTAAAACCTCTGTTAGTACTTTATCATGATTCATTCATCAATGAAAAGAAGATATATCATCTAACAAAACAAAGATAGTATTCAAAGGAGGAGAAAAATAAAAAAGCCCCGCAGATATTTCTGCAGGGTCCTTCCAAATCCCTTTGATAAATGAGCATATCAGCTCTTTTTATCAGTTAAAACATTCCTTTTCAACATTTTTGGTCAAAAAGGTGTTTTAGAAGGATAGAAGGTAAAGGGAGAGGAGAAACCGGAGGAAGAACTTATGGGGAAACGTAAGTCTTCTCCGCGGTTGGCAACAACATCTGTTGATGCTGTTAAAATTATTATGACCTATTTAAAACCATTTATACTTTATACAGAGAAAAATGTTGCTTTGAAAATAAAATGATGTTGGATATGGTCTCATTTGCTAAATTATGATAGGATAATAAGGAAAATCTGCTAATAGTGGTGAAACATGATGAGAGTGATCTCAGGAAGTTGTAAGGGGCGAAAATTGAAAGCGGTACCTGGAAGCACGACGAGGCCAACGACTGATAAAGTGAAAGAGTCGCTCTTTAATATGATAGGACCTTACTTTGATGGGGGCTTAGGTCTTGATCTATTTGCTGGAAGCGGTAGTTTAGGGATTGAAGCACTAAGTCGCGGTTTACATAAAGTGATTTTTGTCGATCGAAACATAAAAGCATGCCAAACAGTAAAGGAAAATATTCAGTCCTGTCAGTTAGACAAGCGCTATGAACTATTCAGGAATGATGCGAAACGAGCATTACAGGCAATTATTAAGCGAGGGTTAACTTTTAATATTATATTTCTGGATCCTCCTTATAAGCAGCAACATTTAACAGCGTTCTTAGAACTGATTGACAAAGAAAACTTAGTGGTCGATAACGGATTTGTTATTTGTGAATATGGGATAGAGACAGTGCTCCCAAAAAATGTCGGGAACTTGCGGAAAGTAAAAAATCTTTCATATGGGATAATTGGCTTAGCAATATATGCAAATATGTGTAACGACGTCAAGGGGGAATGAGAAATGGCAAAGATTGCAGTTTGTCCTGGAAGCTTTGATCCAATCACTTATGGGCATTTAGATATTATTAAACGTGGTGCTAAAGTATTTGATGAAGTGTATGTTGCCGTATTAAAGAATAAATCGAAAGAGCCTTTATTTACAATCCAGGAACGTCTCGAATTAATTAAAGAAGACAACGAAAGATATTCCTAATGTGAAAATCGATACGTTTGAAGGTTTGCTGATAGAATATGCAAAAAGTGTAAATGCAAGCGCAATCCTTAGAGGATTACGAGCAGTATCTGACTTTGAATATGAAATGCAGTTGACATCTATGAACAGAGTGTTGAATGAAGAAATAGAAACCTTTTTTGTTATGACGAATAATCAATACTCATTTTTAAGCTCAAGTATTGTAAAAGAGGTCGCACAATACGAAGGAGATATTTCTGAATTAGTGCCTCAACATGTAGCTGAAGCATTAGCAGCAAAATTTAAAAATCAATAAAGAAGGGAAAGTTCCCTTCTTCGCTGTTCATTACTACTTTGAATGGTTCGCTTTCATACGTGAATAATAAATGAGTATATAAAATACTAAAGAAACAATCGTAATAATTGGGCCGACGTGACGGAACCATGTAAGGAAACGTTCGGCCCAGTCCCAAACGACTGGATGTTGAACAACTGGAATGGCAGTCGAGGAGTGATCTCGCTGAAGCCGTTGCACATATATCGGTTTCCAGATGAGAAATGTAATTAACCCAGCTAAAAAACCATGCATGATTCGTGCGATAAAATAAGGTTTAAAGCGGATATCAGTAGGTGCTAAAATACTTGCTACTTGTGCCTGAACGCTAAATCCGCTAAATGCTAAAATAAAGCTCGTCATTATTGCTTGTTGAACAAGAGTTGCCCCTTGTACTTGACTCGTCATTTGACTACCGAGTGTTATCTCAAATAATCCTGCAATAAGTGGAACGCTAAGTGATGAAGAAAGTTGAAAAAGCAGTAAAATGTTTTCAAATATAAGGGCCAAATAACTTGTAATATGTAATAAAAACAATAGCTTATTAATAACTGAAAATAAAATGATGAATCCGCCGATCATTAACAATGTTTGGATAGAAGAGATAATCGCATCCCCAAGTAATTTGCCTAATGGCTTTCCATTCCGAATACGACTTTCATGAAGGCGATTGACTGCTTCTTCTAAAATAGATAAAAAGCTTCTTCTCTTTTCAATATAACTGCTTCTTTCCTCTTCGCCATGAAATCTCATTAAAAATCCGACACAAAAATTGCCTAAATAATGGGCAATAGCTAAAATAATTCCTAAACTCGGATCATAAAAAAAGCCAACAGATACAGCACCGAAAATAAATAATGGACTAGAAGAATTAGTGAAAGAGACGAGTCTTTCAGCTTCAAATTGTGTTAATTGTCCTTCTTCACGGAGCCGGGCTGTTAATTTTGCACCTGCGGGAAAGCCAGTTGCCATCCCCATTGCCCAGGCAAATCCTCCAACTCCTGGTACACGAAAGATAGGTCTCATAAGTGGCTCTAGTAAGACACCGATGAAACTGACGACCCCAAAGCCGATTAACAGTTCGGAAATAACGAAAAATGGAAACAAAGATGGGAATACAATTTCCCACCACATATTTAATCCGCGAATGGAGGCTTGGAATGATTCTTTCGGTAAAGAGATCATCGAAATTGCCATAATCGTTACGGATAACGCTAAAATAATTGTTTTTATTTTGATATGTTCAATCTGTTACCTCCTCGAACTAAGCGAGTTTGTCCTCTATCATCAATATGCGAATAGAGGTTAGAAATAGACCATAATATATGAATATCACTACATGAAAAGGGAGGAAAATAGATTGGGAAGGCCAAAAGTTGGCTTAGCTCTAGGATCTGGTGGTGCCCGAGGATTCGCTCATTTAGGAGTATTAAAAGTGCTACAAGAAAACAATATACCGATCGACTTTATTGCCGGTAGTAGTATGGGAGCACTTGTAGGTTGCTTTTATGGAGCAGGACATGAGATGGACCAATTAATAAAGTTTGCAAAAAATTTTAAAAGTAAATTTTTCGTTGATATGGCAATGTCAAAAATGGGCTTGCTTGCAGGTAACCGTATCAAAGAATTTATTCGTCTATTTACACATGGAAAAAAATTAGAGGATTTGTCAATACCAGTAGCTGTTGTAGCGACTGATATTGAAAAAGCAAAAAAAGTTGTTTTTACCGAAGGCGATATTGCTCATGCTGTTCGCGCAAGTATTTCTATCCCCGGCATTTTTGTACCTGAAAAATGGAATGGAACATTGTTAGTTGATGGTGGTGTAGTTGACAGAATCCCTATTACAGTTGTAAAGAAAATGGGAGCAGATATTATCATCGGTGTAGATGTTTCTCATGTTCAAAAAGATGTGAACATCAATTCGATTTATGATGTTATTATGCAAAGTATTGCTATCTTACAAATGGAGATTGTTGAAAGCAGAGAGTTTGCTTCTGATATAATGATTCGACCGCAAGTCGAACATTTCAGCACAAGTGCTTTTACAAATGCAATTGAAATTATTAAGATAGGAGAGGAAGAAGCGAAAAGATTACTACCTAATATTAAAACTGTCTTGACAGATTGGAAGGAGAACAATACGGATGAGCCGAAGAAATAGATCTAGAATATTATTCGTCCTCATTTTGGTGCTTTTTGTCGTTTCTAATTTTTACCGTTTGCCATATTATGTACAAAAGGCGGGGACTGCTCGTGAATTACAACCAATGATCGAAGTAGAAGGTGGTTATAAAAATGAAGGCAAGCTAATGTTAACAACGGTCCGAATGGGACAAGCAAATATATATACATATGCATTAGCAAAATTTAAAAAATATGAAGACCTTATTCCTATTGAAGAAGTACGACCTGAAGAAGAAAGTGAAGAAGAGTACCATGTACGCCAACTGTATAATATGGAACATTCGAAACATAATGCGATTCAAATGGCTTATAGGAAAGCAAATAAACCTTACCACTTTACATATAAAGGTGTATATGTGCTGCATGTAAAAAAAGATATGCCTGCGGCTGATATTTTAAAAGCGGGTGACCGGATAACAAAGCTTGATGGCCATAAATTTACGTCTTCTGAACAATTTATCAACTATTTAAAAGATAAACAGGCTGGCGACGTTGTCAAAGTAACATTTATACGAAAGGATAAAGAGCAAACGAAAGAAATAAAACTATCTCGTTTTGATCACTTTGATGAGGAGCGTGTAGGTCTAGGAATTGGACTTGTCGATGACCGTGAATTATCTTCTGATCCGCCTGTCAAACTAGAATCAGAAGAGATCGGAGGGCCATCTGCCGGTTTAATGTTTAGTTTAGAAATATATAATCAATTAACGAAAAAAGACTATACGCATGGTTATCAAATCGCTGGAACGGGAACTATTTCTCCTGAAGGGGAAGTAGGTAGAATCGGCGGGATTCATCTAAAAGTTATTGCTGCAGATAAAGCAGGTGCTGATATTTTCTTTGCCCCTGATGATGAAATCGATGAAACGATGAAAAAGCAGTTTCCTGGTATGGTTTCTAATTATGAAGAAGCACTCGCCACAGCGAAAGAAATTGGAACAGATATGAAAATTATTCCTGTGAAAACATTTGATGATGCCATTGCCTATTTAGAAAGCTTAGAAGAAGGGAAATAATATCTTCTATCTGTATGAGTCTCATTTCGTTGTTGATTTTCAATGAAAGATAACAAAACTTGTCACCCTCTTCAGCTTCGAGTATTGCTGAGCTCCCAAAAGAGGTTGTGACAAGTTTTTATTTTATGGCTCATTTACTACGGAAATTTTAATGTTTTACATTGTTAGTCATAAAGAGTGAAAATATTGTCGTCCATCGAGAAAATAGTTACACACACTTTGTTTATCTCTATGAAATAGACACTATTTCCTTTTAAAAACATCAGCATCCTCATAATTGATCGGCAGTTTGTTTCCTGCGTATAGGATGAATAAAACAATGAAAGGAGTTTTATTTACTAGAGTATAACTAAAAATTATACAAAATTTACATTTTTTTAATCTTATCATTATATTTATAATTTACAGTTTTATATGAAGGAGTAATTCCTTGCCAAGATTCACTTCTAAACTGTAAAAGAGGAGGGCTTTTGATGAAGTTAAAAAACATTTTTATGGCTTTACTCATTGCTACGATGGCATTAACAATGGTTGCTTGCCAAGGGGATGCAAACAATGACGAGGAAGAAGAGCAAGTTGATAGTACGGAGGAACAAGAAAATACAGAAACAGATGATGAAGAGGATACAGAAGAAGAGAATACAGAAGAAGAGAATGATGATGAAGCCTCAGCAGGCTTAAAAAGGATCGTTATGAATGATGGTACAAAACTTACCTTTTAAAATGAAGAACAGATGAGATTTACAGTAAAATATTGTGACGAACAAGCTTAGTCAGTTTGTTCGATCAGCTTAAAAATGGGGGAGATTTGAGAAATCAACAATAAATCTCCCCTAATAATATGTTTATCACATAAAAAAAATGTGACTGGATAGTTAGAACATTGAATTCCCCTCACTTGTCGAAACTGAAAAATACATATTAAGTTACAAGTTCTAATGGAAATTTGATAAAAGCTCCTATATTACTACTCTTGACAGACATTGAAATGAAGATAGTTCATTGATTATTTCAAGTATTATATAATGTGGTAAAATATAGTAAAGTAGGGACTAGTTTATAATAACATAAGACCTGGATTATTTAGGGATTTCTGTTTTAAAAAGATAGAAATCTTTCGTTTTTTGATTCTAATTTCAACTTTTTCAGAATTAACGGGCTGGGACAAAAGCTAGCTAAATAAGAAAAAGGAGTTCAAATGAGGATTGGATCAACAGAGTGTGATGATTCAATCCTTTTAATTATTTGAAGCTAGTTATGTCCCATCCTCTTTATTTTAGCTTCAACTACTTGGGAGAAAATAATTGATCCCATCATTTTACTAGTAATAACTTGTACATATAAAATAATTAAATCAAGGTTACATTGTATTTGTCTTCTTTTAAAGTGCTTACCATCTTGTCACTTTTTTGTGCAGGTTAGCTTTTGTAGTGTAGTGGAATCTAAAGCGATGGCACTACTCGTTTTGCTATGCATACTACAATAAACTGACAATTTTCTGTTTGCTCGCACAATTGTGAGTAAGAAAATGGTAAAAATTTTCCCTTCCTTCTCTTTCCTGAAATATCCCCCTTTCCTTATACGTTATTTTCTAGAACAACTCATAATTTACAATATGTTTGCTAAAGATATACTTACTTCATTCTTTAGGAGCTATAAAATGAATCAAAAACCAAGTTCAATTGCGATCTACCATATCGTTTTATTACTGATGACGTCGATCGGTTTAAAAAATCACGTAACAATTATTCCTCATACGATCCAAGCAGGTGGTAGGGATGCATGGGTTTCAGTTATTCTTGCTTTCTTGTTGGTTCTATTATGGGGTTTGTTAGTCATTTATATTTTAAAAGGAACAGGACAAACTAACTTTTATAAGTGGTCACAAAATAATATTGGAAAGAAAGCAGGATTCATGTTATCAGCTACTATCTATCTTTACTTTATTCTTGCGACGGCAGCAACGATAAAAGAAATGATTATTTGGACGAGAGTCACTTACTTACCGGAAGTATCACCGATCCTATTAGTCATTGTCTTTACATTAGTATGCTTTTTTTTAGCAATGTTAACGATTGGATCCATTGCGATTACAAATACGATCCTCCTCTTTTTTGTAATTATTTTAGGTTTCTTCGTTGCCTTTACAAATTTGCAAGTAAAAGATTATTCATTATTAAGACCACTATTTGCGGAAGGGTATGGACCAGTGCTTGACGGGGTGATTTATCCATTTTCAGGATTTGTCGAAATATTGATGCTTGTTCTTCTCCAGACCCATAGTAAGAAGCGATTGCGATATAAGCACTTAATCATTATCATTACCATTCTTGTCATCTTAACACTAGGTCCACTTATTGGGGCAATTATAGAATTCGGACCAGTTGAGGCAGCAAGACAGCATTACCCTGCATATGAAGAGTGGGGGCTCGTTTCCTTAGGTAGGTTTTTTGAACACGTTGATTTTTTTTCCATTTATCAATGGCTAACAGGTGCATTCATTCGTACTTCACTCTTTTTGTTTTTTATGAATGAGCTGTTTCAAGTGAAGAAAGCGAAGTCAAAAGCCATCTTTACGGCTATAAATATGATTCTTATCATTATTTTACTCAGTCTGCCAATAACGGATTTTGAATATTTTTTGTTGATGAAAAAGTATTTCCTCCCAGCTAATGTATATTTCTATCTTCTCTTATCGGTTCTGTTAGCTATCATCACATTTATTAGTCGACGCAAACAAGGAGGCACACAAGGTGAAGCCAAGAAAATTCCGAAAGCCTAAAAGCATTTCTTCATCAACCAATAAAAAAAAGGAACAAAGCAAAGGCTCTTTTACAGAATCACAATTAAGGGCTTTATTTGAAGATTGTTTAGATGTCCAGTTCGAAACACATTCATTCGGGGAAGAAGAGCATAAAGTTTTCTTCATCTTATGCGATGGATGGTAGATGATGACTTATATAATCAACTCATCTCAAAAAGAATGGCTGATTTTTTTGCGATCACAAAACAAGAACCATATGATAAGGAAACAATTTTAGAAAAGCTTTATGTCCCATCTCTTACAGAAATGAAAACGGAACAAGAAGTAGTTTCTCATGTTTTTTCAGGGAAAGTGTTAATCTTATTTGAGTCGCTTCAACTGCTCTTTTCAGCCGATCTTGCCAACCGTCCCCAAAGAAATCCTGAACAAACAACCTCTGAAGTAACAATTAAAGGTCCCCGAGATGATTTTATTGAGGATCTTACCATTAATATTGCGCTTATTCGTAAGCGCGTACGTACAAATTCTTTGCAGATGCGGAGGTTTGAAATTGGTCGGCGTTCTTTAACAGAAGTCGCGCTATTATTTATGGATGATCTTGCTGATATTCATGTAATCGAGCAAATTACTGATTCTCTAAAAAAAGTCGATATTGATAGCATTTTCTCTGGGACACAATTAATGGAGTTAATTGATAAAAAAGGGAGCCTCTTTCCTCGCCATGACTATACAGGAAGACCTGATTATGCAATTGAGGCTTTGATGAGGGGAAGAGTTGTCCTACTCATTGATGGTGTCGCATATGCTGTCATTACTCCAGTAAATTTATTTATGTTGTTTAAAACGAGTGAAGATATCGAATATAATCCTTATTTCAGTACATTTGAGCGTTTTATCCGTATAGGAGGAGTGGTTTTTTCAGCTATCCTTCCCGCTTTATGGGTAGCATTGACAACGTTTCACCAAAATCAAATTCCCCTTATTTTATTAGCTACCGTCGTAGAATCAAGAAGAGGGCTCCCTTTACCAAGTGCATTAGAAGCATTTTTCATGTTATTAATTTTTGAATTACTTCGGGAAGCAGGGATGCGGCTTCCGATCGCGATTGGTAGTACATTAAGTGTGATCGGTGGTTTAATTATCGGTGATGCTGCTATTCGAGCAGGTTTAACGAGCGCGGCGATGCTAGTTGTCATTGCTTTATCAACGATCGGCACCTTTACATTATTAAATCAGTCATTAATTGGTAGTATTAGTTTACTGCGAATATTATCTGTCGTTTTTGTTTCCTTTTTAGGTCTCTTCGGTTTTTTCTTATTTATTTATGCTGCGTGGACTTATTTAGCGCGAATAAGGATTTTTGGCATTCCGTACTTAGCTCTAGCTAGTGATCTGAGTCTTACTAATATATTACAATCAATCACTCGTCTGCGAACAAATCTTGTCAAAAAGCGGCCTGCAATGCTAAAGCCAAAAGATCCGACAAGACAAGGGGAAGATCAGCAATGAAAAAAACTTCCGTTTTCGTCATTTTTTGTATTATTCTTTCTATTATTTTAAGTGGTTGTTTAGGTTCTAATGAACCGGAACGAATGGTGTATGCTCTCGGGATGGGACTTGATTATCAGGATGGTAAATATGTAACATATTTACAAATAATGAACTTAGGGGAATTAGCGAGGACAGAGACGGGGAGTGGTAGTGCACCTGAACAAGCACATGCCGATATTGGGCGGGCAGCTGGCGAAAGTATTAATGATGCTATTTTTAATTTATACCATTCGACTGATCGGCGCATTTTTTGGGGGCATCTCTCCTATGTCGTTTTAACCGAAGCAGCTCTTGAGGCAAATGGATTAAAAAATACGATCGATTTTCTAGATCGTTATCGGGAAACACGGTATCGCGTGTGGATTTATACGACACGTGAGCCACTGTCACGTATTTTAAAAACGGCTCCACTTTTAAACTCATCTGTTGCCCTATCGAAGCTCAGTGATCCGAACCGAACTTTAGACAAAGTTCCTTCATCCAGCCGATCGATTTGCGGAGACTGCTTATTCATTTAGATGAACCAGGATATGAAACAGTGATTCCAACCGTTACAGTAACAGATAATTGGGAAACAATGCGGGGAAAAAGAGAAACAGAAGCTTTGGAAGGTGTCACAATTGTATCACGTGATAAGCTGAAAGGTTATATTTATAAAGATCATATTGTTGGCTTACGCTGGCTGACAGATAAAACGAATCGTGATAATATCACGATCAAAAAGAATGGAAAAGTTGCAGCTTCTTTCGTTCTTGAAGATATTAAGCCGAAAATTACGCCGGTCGTTCAACCAGATCAAACAGTAAAGTTTCGGATTGATATTAAATTGAATAGTGGATTGAATATTATGGAGCAAGATGTTAATAGGGAATTCATTAAAAAAGCTTTAAAGGAAAAAATAGCCACGGAAGTAAAAGATACGTATGTACACTGCATTAGAGAAAAATGCCGATATATATCGTTTCTCTGAAGTGTTGTATCGCAAAGACTATCAGACGTGGAAGCGAGTAGCAAAAAACGGTCGGATTCCACTTTCAGAAGACTCAATCGCTCAGATTAACGTGAAAGTGAAGGCTAAAGATATCGGAAAACAGCATTTATCACCAACGCTAAAGTAACTCTAAAATGAACGTAAAATGTATAAAAGGGAAGCAACCGAAATGCGGTTGCTTCACCTACTTAGATTGGCTTCATCTCATATTCCATCTAGCAAAGGACGTAACGTCCGTCCAAGTAGAAGAT
>CAVVKR010000047.1:0-41868 GCA_963748745.1 uncultured Bacillaceae bacterium
GGTATCGCTCTATCTCCCCTATATCTCGCTTGATCGTCATTTTTCCTTATCAAGCTTTTCATATCCGTATTGATTTGCAAAAATCATTGTCATTGTAAAAAGGATGCATCCTACCCTTGGAACTAATTTCCTCCTCCGTTCTCTATTAAAGCACGATATGATGGTGATTTCATATCTGCATATGTAATGATTGCCATAGAAGGGAAAATGTAACGTAAAGCCATTTTTCAGTGGAGAATGTATCGGTCTCGTCTCCACTGAAATTTTCAACAAAATAATAAGCTGTTATCGTTAGCTCAATACTCTGCAAATATGTGTCTTGTCCTTGAAAATGTATATGAGCAGTGATGACCACCATTGTCATCGTGTAGTCATTTATTTATCTTTAAACCAAATATCTATTTTTTGTTATATATTTCCTATTTGCTTTTGGATTCTTTTAAATCAGGACATTTGCGAGTAAACATCTTTTGGAGGTGTTTGTCCTTCTTCTTTCTTTTGGAGGATAAAGATACTTTCCTGGCTGCTTCCTCATTTTTAAACAATGTCAATGGCAGCTGAATCAATCCTTGAATAAAAACATGTTCTTTTAAAAAAGCATGCAGTTTATCACTATCTTCACTTACAAATAAATGATTTGGTATTAAGAAAAAACATAGACCACCGGACTTCGTATGGAAAATGCTTTGTTCTATGAATAAAAGTAATGAGTAAAAGAATGCCCTTTCTCTCTTCTTAATGTATAGTTTTTCGATTTCATCATTAGGATAATATCCTATTGGGAGATCACAAGGAATAACATCAAAACCTTTTATCAACAAGGCCTAAGGATCTTGCTGAAAAAATTGGATTCTCATGTTGTTGTAAATTAGCAAGATGAATAACAAGTTGAATAAATAGATCATCCACATCGACTCCAATGATGGACGTCATTTCATCATTTTGGATTATTTAATATCGCCATTAATAAATTTCCCGTCCCAACTGCTGGATTCTAGACAAAGAAAAAGTTTGCTCATTTTTCAGAAACTTTCCAGTTAAATGAATGAAGATAAGACCGATGGAATCAAGGGTCATTTGGTGGATTTGGTTGGGATGTAGCTCTTCAATCCTTTCCAAAGTAAGCTAGCTGAAATGCTCTTTCCTATTTGTTCATTCGTGGTACTTAGCCAACTGAACCTTTTCATACTTTTTTAGCAATTTTTTTTTGTTACTTCACTAAGGTGTTTGTTGTAGAAATAAGGCTTCTTGAAATATATTTCTCAGATGTAGCAACAATCTCCATCTAAATATGTAAACTGTCTGTTTTTGTATATTGTTGCTGTTTCATCTAATATGTGAAAAAGTTCCTCGACCAAAGATACTTCTCATTTTATGCACCTCTGTCTCTTTCCTTCTCTTATCATTGTATCGCTGTTTATATTGTAGAGAATCAATATCTTCAGCAAAACAATGAACGTACATTGTTTCCATCACAAAATAAAAATGTCGAGGAAAAGGAAAAAGCCGCTCAACACCTAGCATGTAAAACGGCTCTAAATATAAAATGATAAATCTATTCGAGGAAATTATCTTGCTTCATCGTATTTGTTGATCTCATCATTTTTCCTCATTTGACTTGAATTTTATCAACTAACATTTGGCGTAAATCCATTATTTTCTTAATAAATGGTAAATTTTCATCAAGATGGAGCATTCTTTACCCCGGCTGAATTGACGATAAGGAAAGCAATTGTGTAGTAGACACACCTACACTATTTCCACCACCAAAAGGATTTTGCTGAATGCTGTCTGTGATAGTTGGTTGCCTTTATCCTCGATCAAGTTAAATTCACTACCACCAGCTGCAAAGCCAAACCCTACTTTAAAACAGTTAAAATAACACTACCATCGGGAGTTTCAACCGGATCGCCAATTATCGTATTGACATCGATCATTTCTTTTAAGTTTTCCATTGCCGTCGTCATTAAACCTTTAATTGGATGTTCAGACATCTGTATTCCTCCTAATTCTTCGCTGATATTTTTCCTTTTGAACTTTTGAACATCTGAAACAATTCTTTATATGACTTATCTCTTCGCCAATGTTTTAATATTTTTAAACCTGCTAATATAGCGTTCCCAATGCGTAGTCTAAACATACATTGGAAGCTTGTTTGTGACATGGCCTGTTGAAAGGAAGGAGAAAGGGAAATAGTCGGTTTTTCCATTAAGCGCAGTACATATTTTCCTATTCCGCCGATCAGCATGCCTTTCAATGACCAAATGAAACCGGTTAACATTCCCGTATACGCAGCATTATTCACACCTATAACGGTATGCCACTCAAATTTCACTACTTGAATAGACTTTAATAGCTTTTTCATAATGATGAAAAATTCCCCGAATTTTATTAATGTTTTCATTTCGGATATGCGATTTAACACTTCTTCAGGCGTTACTTTACTTTTTGATTCTTTTTTCTTCTTATCTAAGGTATCTTTTTCATAAACGATTCCGGGTTCATCTGTTTTCAGTTTTATGAATGGGACCTCATATGTATAAGATAAAATTCCATTCCAAGCTTTTAATTGAATTTTAATAAAATCATCATCTTGCCAATGAGAAAAGTGAATAAAAATGGTCACTTTTGTAAAAATAACGATGATAAAGAGAAGGTTAATAAGCAAAAAGAAAATCACGATAAACTGCATACCGACACAACCTTTCAGACTTCCAGTATCGCCAAAAGTGAAAAAAAATAAACCTGCTGTCTTTAAACAGCAGGTTGTTCTATCACTATTTTTCCATCGTTTGTTTTTTCGCGTATTACTACCGTATCTGCAATTAAATCGTGAACACCTTGTTTTTTTGGTAAAAACGCAACAAGTATGTAAAGGAGATGCAATATTCCTGTCGAAAATGTAATATAGCGACCAATGAGCTCACGGAAAAGAACAGTTCCCCACGTAAGCTTCTCTTCTTTTAAAGAAATCACTTTTAAACCAAATACCATCTTTCCTAAAGTCTGTTCTTATAATATTTTGTCATTAACAGAAAGTATAGATGGTACGTGATCAGAGTTGCTATTGCAATTGGCGTAAGTCCTCCACCCGCAATAGAAACGTCCAACATTCGAAAAATCGGATAAATAATAATGCGATTAATACTTCCGATAATAATTAAGTCTAATAAATAGGCCCAAAAACGCATCCAAAAGCCACCAAGAGAGAAGCTTTTTGATGTGCTGTCTTCGTTCCGTGCGGATACATGTTGAAGGGAGTGATCTGATTGCATCTTTTCCTCACCTTCGACAATAGGCTGTTCGGTTTCATTTTCTCTCATCTTATCTCTCCCTCCTATTTAGAGTATAAATACATGAGACGCGGAGCATTTGGCTGTGATAATTCATTCATTAAGTAAGACATACTTCCTTCTTTTCCAGCTATCTTCATTGCAGTAGCACCAAACAGTGAACCGAAACCTAGATTTGAACCATACTTAACAACAGAGGCATCTTTCAATTGATGATCTTCACGAACATGTGTAATGACATCTTCTAAATAACCAAAATCATCAACTAAATTTAACTCCTTCGCTTGTCTGCCATCGTAAATGCGGCCATCTGCAATCTCTTTCACTTTTTCCTTTGACATATTACGGCCATCTGCAATAACCTTTACCAAATCCATTGTAAGCATTGTTTAACATAGAATGCATTATTTCTTTCTCTTCTTTTGTCATCTCTCTAGTAGGACTCATAATATCTTTATGTTTACCACTTTTTATCGTCATAAAGTCTATACCAAGCTTTTCTGCCAATTCAGAGTAATTTAAGCCTTGCATAATAACACCGAGTGACCCTGTCATGGTATCTGGATGAGCAAAGATTTTATCAGCCGGTGCAGATATGTAATAACCACCTGAAGCCGCCATTCCTGCCATTGAAACATATACTGGCTTTTTCGCTTCCTCTTGAATTTGCACAATTTTGTCGTGAATTTCCGCAGATTCGACTACGCCACCACCAGGTGTATTCACTCTTAATATCAATGCTTTTACCTCGGCGTTATCCTTTGCTTCATTTAACTGCTTCATAAATAAGCGGTGATTGTATCCCTCACTAGTAAAGATAGAAGATGCATCCTCTTTATTTAATCACTCCATTTAATTCTAAAACGGCAATCTTTTTGTTTGGTAAGCCCTCTTCAACTACTTCTTCCTCAAATTCTGTGAAAATGCCATCAAACATTTTGCTGAAGTCTGTTGATAAAGCACTTGATGCTAAATTAATAAATACCGATGCGACAAAAATTAAAGCAGCAATTCCAAGTGCCATCCATCTCTTTCCGTTCAAGTAAGCCCTCCCTTTGTTTTTCTACAATTATTCTACGGTTTTACTTTGAAAAGGTTTCAAAATATCATAACCTATAAATCCATCTTAACAAATTATCTAAAGGTGGAAAATGTATTTTTAACATTAAGAAACAATTGTTTTATTATTAGTGATTGTTTCGTATGTAAGCTATCATTATCATTTTTCTTTAGCCTACATACATGATTTCTCCAGCGACAACAGTCATTGCTACTTTTGTTTCTAATAGTTCATCAACATCTTCAAGAGCGAAAAGATCTCGATCTAAAACCGTAAAATCAGCTGTGTAATGAGGCTTAATTTTCCCACGATCATTTTCATGGTATGAGGCATAAGCACTACCAGTAGTGAATAAAGAAACCGCTTCATACATGGAAATTTTTTGTTCCTGACCATATACGGTTCTACTTTTATCAGTCGGAATCGTTCTCGTGACAGCTGCATGAATGCCTAATAACGGATTGGCATCTTCTATTGGGGCATCTGAACCACCTGCACATTTTATTCCTTCTTGAAGTAATGATCGCCACGCATAGCTGTAATCCATTCTTTCCCACCCAATTCGATTTATGACCCAAGGAAAATCGGTTGCAAGAAAGCGTGGTTCAATATCAATCACAACTGGGAGCTGTTTTACTTTTTCAATTAGGTCTTTTCGCAATATTTGGGCATGAATCAGGCGATCCCGTTGCCCTTTCAACGGAGGGATTGTACTCATTATATTTAAAATAGAAGAAAAGGCTTGATCACCAATGACATGAGCTGCAATTGGCAACTTATACTTCCTAGCTGTTTGGACAAGGTTTTGCAAATCCGGCAATGAATGTACAGCTATTCCGAAAGTAGTTGTATCATCACGATAAGGTTGACTTAACAGTGCTGTTCTCCCTCCTAATGCCCCATCTACAAAGATTTTCATCGGACCAAATTCCACAAAGGGAGAACCAGAAAGGAAATTATGCCCCGCCTTTTTCCATTCATGTATCACTTTATGATGGATTAATAAATGAGTCCTAAAGCGCCATTTTTCTTCTTCGATTACTTTTTTAAATGCTCATATGTATGTTGAAAACTACCATAATAACTTAAATCTTCGGTATGTGCCCCAACCAAACCTACTCTCCAGCTGTTTTCAATTCCTTTTCTTAATGCATGTTCAATATATGAAATATCAATTGGTGGTAAGGCCTCATAAACGAGATCTTGTGCATTATCTTTCAAGACACCCGTTACCTCTCCACTTCTATCTTTTTCAATCCTTCCCCCTACTGGTGATTTAGTAAATCGATCTATACATGCATATTCAAGTGCTCTGGAATTAACTACAATTGCATGTCGACAGATCCTTTTTAGTAATACAGGATGATGAGGAGCAACATAGTCAATATCCGTCTTTGTTATGACGCAGCTATCTTTCCAATTATTTTCATTCCATCCTTCTCCTATAATCCATTCACTTTCTTTTTTATGTGCTGCATAGGTAGCAATCGCAACTAATACTTCTTCTTTTGATCTCATCCGTGACAAGTCGAGTCTAATAAATGTTTCTCCAAAACCGATTAAATGCATATGACTGTCGAACAAATCCTGGATACATCGCTTTTCCGGACAAGATCCATCTCTAATTGAATGGAATCTCGGTACGTATGTTTTAATTTCTCAAGGGAACCTGTATCAATGATATGACCGTTTTGTGTAAAAACAGCTTCAACTGTTTCACCTTCATGATCCATCGTATAAATGTTTCCATTAAACCACAATGTTCCCACTTCTACACCATCCTTTCTATTCTATATACTTTTTTCATTTTATTCCTATCCAATAGAAAAAGATGCAGACAGTTACGGTTACCGATCTGCATCGTATGGATAAATGAAGTTCGTAAGTGTTTAACTATTTTGAAATTCTTTTTGACGTAATTCGACTCTTCTTATTTTTCCAGAAGTTGTTTTTGGTAATTCATTAATAAATTCAATTTCTCGAGGATATTTATAAGGTGCTGTAATTCTTTCACATGATCTTGTAATGTTTCTATTAAGTTGGGCATTTCTTTATCGACATCATCGCGTAAAACAATAAAAGCTTTCACAATCTTCCCCCTAATTTCATCAGGACTAGCAACAACCGCACATTCTTGCACAGATGGATGTTTGATAAAGCATCTTCTACTTCAAACGGACCAATCGTATACCCAGAACTAATAATAATATCGTCCCCTCGTACCTTCAAACCAAAAATAGCCATCTTCATCTTTTGAGGCCTTATCACCAGTAATATAATAGTCGCCTCTAAATTGCATCGCCGTTCGCTCAGGATCTTTATAATATTTTTTAAAAAGCGCAGGTGTTTCTTTATGAACCGCAATATCCCCAACTTCTCCAACAGCACGGTTGGCCATGTTCATTAATAATCTCAACAGTATTTCCCGGAGTTGGTTTTCCCATAGAACCTGGCTTTAATTTCCATTCCTTTCATCATTCCAACGAGTAAGCGTATTTTCTGTTTGACCATAACCATCACGAACATCTACATTGAAATATCTTTCAAAAGTGTCAATCACTTCACGGTTTAATGGTTCACCTGCAGAAACAGCACTTTGTAAAGATGTAAGATTAAATTCGTCTAAATTATTCACTTTTGCCATAAATCGATATTCTGTAGGCGTACAACATAGGACATTCACTTTATAGTCTTCTAATAATTGTCAAATATTTTTCGGTTCAAATTTCCATGATAAACAAATCCAGTTGCCCCGCTACCAAGTACTGAAAAAACGGACTCCAAATCCACTTTTGCCATCCTGGACCAGCAGTTGCCCATACAATATCATCCTTCTTCAATACATAACCAATTTGGTGCAGCTGTTCTTAAATGTGCATATGCCCCATCCATGTGTATGAACAACACCTTTCGGATTTCCAGTTGTTCCTGATGTATACGATAAAAACGCCATATCATCTTGATTTGTAGTCAACAGTTGCGAAATACGTCTGATGCGTCTTCCGCTAACTCATCTAATGATTTCCAATCGATCTGCCTTCCCACCAACAGTAAATTTCTATTACATCTGCTTGGTATTCTCTATCCCTTCAAATTGGTTAATAAATGGATCATATGCAATACATTGCTTTTACATCACCATGATTCAAGTCGATATGTCAATATCCTTTGCTCTTAAGCATTTCTGAACTTGGTATGACAACAATACCAGCTTTTAATGCAGCTATATAAACTTCATATGCTTCGATCAAACGAGGTACCATGATAAGATGATATCGCCTTTTTATACCCCTTTTTTAAAGACATTCGCAATTTTATTAGCTTTCTTACTAATGAGCATATTTGATTCGCTCTTTCCCTTATTAATTTTCCATGAGTAATTTTCTCTAGGATCATTTCCTATTTCTCTATTTCTTCGACAATGTTATATTGTTCTAGTGTTTTTGAATATTCTTTTCGTATTGTTTCCTCCTTTCAAATTTACTTGTGCAAATTTTCTCATTCTGTTGACAAAATGCAATTCTAATCTCTTTTCATTATTGTCCGAACTACCTAAAAAAGAAGCGGGTAATAATCTGTTCCTTAGCGATAATATTTATATTTTATTATTGTTGTTGATCCACCTAATTGTTGTTTAGCATTTGAACAAGACGTATTGTGTATTTCTCCACCTACAGATCCATTAGCACGAGATGTTGTATAAGCACCAAGTTGTACTTAAATTCTTGAGCGATTTCAATTTCATTTGGTTAACGCTTGTTCCACTACACAGGGACTATTAATTGATTAATGTTTGAATGATTTTCACCTCCTTAACAAAAGATTGTGCGAAAAACAGCCTTCATGCAATAATAGCATTTGGTAATTCGTTCCATTGCTTTTTCTTATCTAAAATAATTGTTTAAATATCTGATTTTAAATAATGTTTTGCTAGCAGTAATGTTTTTATCACTTTTGCTTTCATTTGTTTCTTGCTTCTAGCTAATTCGTCAATCAGTAAATATTGTTCAAATAAGTTATTTGTATCTTTACGTTTAGGTTTTGTTTTTGGAGATGGAGGTGTAAAGATCGTACAACAGTCTTCATACGGTACGAATTGAAATATCATACGTATCAATTTCCTGGCCAATTTTAATAATTTCTAGTTTATCCATAGAAACAAGTGGTCTGAATATAGGTGTAGTCGTTACTTCATTAATCGCAATCATACTATCAAGCGTTTGACGGCAACTTGTCCTAAACTTTCACCAGTGACGATGGCAAGTCATTCTCTGTCTCCTTATTTCATCGGTAATTTGCAGCATCATTCTTCTTAGTCGTTGTCATCGTATAGCCTTCAGGTATATGCTTATGAATGGTATGTTGAATTTCTGTAAACGGAACAATATGAACTTTCATTTACCGGGGTAAAGCTAGCTTTTTTCGCTAAATCAAGTACTTTTTGTTTTGCACGTTCACTCGTGAATGGAGGGCTATGAAAGTGAACGGCTTCAATTTCAACACCCGCTTCATAGGACAAGTAACCTGCTACAGGGCTATCAATTCCCCCTGAAACATAAGCATCGCTTTTCCTGCTGAGACCAATGGAAGCCCACGTGCACCCACAATTTTCTCACATGATATATACGCACCTTCTATGTGAAATTTCTACCAATAGAATCGATATCTGGGTCTTTGACATCAACATGAAAATCATTATATTTTTTAACAATATGAGCTCCAACGGGATGGTTAATATCATTCGTATCATATGCAAAATGTTTTATCTGCTCTTTTTGTCGAAACTTTAAAATATTTCCCTTTTTGGTGGAAGATGTTTGATTAATGTAAGGCTGCTGCTTCGCGAATTTCATCCATTTCTTTGTTCAAATTTTATAGCGGGTGTAAATGATGATACACATATACATATTTAAGTTTGTTCATTCATTTCTTTACTATCTTCTCCTTTAAGCATAAGTATACATGCGCTCACGGGTCCGCTTTGATTTCTACATTACGAAAATCGCTAAGCATATACTTGAATATTATTTTTAAGTTTCGCAACAAATTTATGGCGATTTCTCCCTTTTGAAATAGTTCGCCATATCGGATGAAAATATATCGAACTTCATTTACTTTACCCTTCCTTACTGCTTGTAAATTCTTTAAAAGTATGTTCGGAGTGTATCTGATAAAATGTTTCGCTTCGTTCATTGTATTTTCATATGATAAGCTAATTCTGATGGCACCTTTTGACTATCTCGATCATTAACACGGATTGCTTTTAGCGTTCTGCTTGCTACTTGCTCTTTAGATGAACATGCACTTGTTGTTGAAACATATATGTCCTCCTTTTCCAAGGCATGGACAATTACTTCACCGCGATGACCACATGTGGAAAAATTGAACGATATGTGGAGCGGCATTTTCACTAGGAGTGTGTGTAATAATATTCGGATTATAAGTTTTAATTGTTCGGATTAAATAATTTCGAATTTCTATCATATTCTCAATTCTTTGTTGGGCGTTTTTTTTTAATCGTAGTGCTTTTGCCATTGCTACGATTCCAGCTGTATTTTCCGTTCCACTTCTTAGCATTTGATTCCTGCGCCACCACCAGAAAGTAGTGGGGAAACTTGTACACCGTCCCTTATAGTATAAAAGCCCACTGCCTTTTAAACCATGAAATTTATGGCAGAAGCCGTCCATAAATCAACATGAGCAGCTTTTAAATCAAGTGGTATTTTGCCATACGCTTGAACACCATCGACATGAAAAAGAATTTTGGATAATTTACTAAATATTTTTCCAATGTCTGATCGGTTGGACTAAACCAACTTCGTTATTGACATGCATAATCGATACGAAAATCGTGTCATCCGTAATAGCGTATGTCAAATCCTCTATATTTATTTGTCCACTTTATTCAACAGGTAAATAGGTTATTTCAAAGCCAGCTTGCGTAATTGATTTAAAGCTTCCACTGACAGATGAATGTTCTATTTCGGTGTTATAAAATGATTCCCTCGCTTTTTATAGTAAAATGCCGCTCCTTTAATAGCTAGATTATTGCTTTCCGTTCCTCCAGAAGTAAAGTAAATCTCACTTTCTCTACATGAAAAAGTTGTGAGCTATTTGCTTCCTCGCATGGTTAACAATTGTCTTTACTTTCCCACCTAAATCATGTAAAGAAGAAGGGTTAGCAAAATATTTCTTGGACATCGTTATAAAGCTTCGAAACATCATCATATGGCTTTGTTGTTGCGCTATTATCAAAATAAATCATGAATTGAAATACCTTCTGATAAAATAATTAATTATTTAACAAAATAGTATTCTAAGCCTGACAGTCCCAATATTATCGTACTATATCTTTCTGTACGATAAACGTTTTAAAACCATTTTTAATTGAACTTTTTGATTATTATTTTCAAATAATGGTATCATTCATATACATGAATGAATACGAAATAATCATAGTGAAAAAATCACATAATTACGACAATTTAGATTTCCACATTTTTAATTCTAACTATGTTAATATAAACACTGCTCACAGCTATCATTTACACTAGGAGGCATATTGTGAAACAAGAGAAGATTTTAACATCAAAAGAGATCATTGTTATCGGCTCCATGCTTTTTGCATTATTCCTTGGTGTAGGAAATATGATTTTTCCACCAATGCTTGGAGAAGAAGCTGGCACAAATATATGGTTAGTTCTTGCAGGTTTTTTAGTAACTGGCGTCGGATTACCTCTTCTAGCTGTTGTTGCAATTGCTAGATCTGGTGGCGCTATTTGTAACTTTAGCTACGAGAGTTCATCCAATATATGGAGTGGTTTTTACGATTATTGTCTATTTAGCCATCGGCCCTTTATTTGGTATTCCCGAAAAATACAGTTGCTTATGAAATTGGAATCACACCATTAATACGAGATGATTTTGCCGAAAAACGCATGCCACTATTTATTTTTACAATTCTTTATTTTGGCATAACCATTTGGCTATCATTAAATCCATCCAAGCTTGTCGATCGGATAGGAAAAATTTTAACACCTGCTTTATTAATTGTATTAATATTATTAGTTAGTAAAAGCATTATTACTCCAATGGGGACACTGCAAAAACCAAATGATGATTATGCTACGACCCCATTTTTCAAAGGGTTTATCGAAGGTTACTTAACGATGGATACGCTCGGTGCGCTAGTTTTCGGAATAATCGTAGTAAGGTTCATCCGTGGTAAAGGGATAACAAACAAAAAATCAATAACAAAAATAGGATTGGCAGCAAGTGTGATTGCAGCATTTGGTTTAGGGCTAGTATATTTATCATTAGCATTTATTGGAGCGACAAGTACAGAAGCAATAGGCATAAAAGATCACGGTGGAGCTATTTTGGCAGAAGCTGCTACGTATTTATATGGTTCATCTGGAATTGCCATATTAAGCCTCATCATCATTTTTGCCTGTATCACTACTTCGGTTGGGCTTGTTTCAGCTAGTGCAACGTATTTTTCCTCCTTATTACCAGCTGTATCATACCCTGTTCTAGTGATTATTTTATCGGCTTTTAGTTTTATTTTTTCAAACTTTGGATTAGAGCGGTTAATTGGATATTCACTACCAGTTCTTATTATTATTTATCCACTTGCAATTGTTCTCATTATCCTTTCATTTGCTGATCACTTGTTTCACGGGCATCGAAGCGTTTATGTTGGGGCTCTCATATTTACTGGTCTCATTAGCATTATCGATGGTTTTAATGCAGCAAATATTACATCTGAAGCTTTGTTAAGCTTGCTTGATAAGCTAAATAGTTGATTTCCTTCTTCCTTTTTATGATGAAGGAGTAGGGTGGCTTTTACCTGCCATCGTCGGTGCGCTACTTGGTTATATTGTTGCCTATTTGTTATCTCTATATAAAGGAGAAAAAAGCTAGATTGCATTTGTGCATCTAGCTTTTTTGTGTTGTTCCCTCGCTCTCTTCTTCCAGCATTTTTTCAATTTTGCGTAATGCTCCAGGCTCAACTTCTTCAACGGCGGCTGCAGCTTCTTGAAATGCTCGTTCATAATCAAAGTTGCGAAAGCTTTTTTCAGAGGCTTTTAAGCTTGACGCCACCGACTCGTTGCTACTTCGATATCTGTTTGCATATTGAATGATTCTTTCAGTTAATGCGATTTTTTCAATTAATATTTCTAATTGCTCTGTTAACTGCTCCATTTGTTCTTCGGCCCGTTCTAAGTTTCGTTGCACTTGCTTCATATTTAACGGCTTTTCATCTAAGCTATCAATGACATTTTCGATACTTTCTTCAGCAAGTTTGAAGTATGATTCATATGTAGATGGTACTCCCGGAACATGATGAGTTAACACTAACCTTGTGCTTTCAGCAATTTTTCTCTTTAAAACAACAACTTTTTCTCGTGCTTCTAATTCATCTTTTCGCAGCATTTCTAATTGAGCTAAAAAGGATGTTTGCTTTTCTTTCATATTTAATAGCTTTTCGTGAATCTCCTCTAGTTCATCCTTTAATACAGAATAAGCGACTTGCCCCCTCGGTATATTTGCGGTGAGAATGTCGAAACGTTTCATTAATTGGATAAGTTGTTTTTCAAATATTTTTTGTGCATCTAAATCTTTATGTAACAATTGATAGCTTTGTTTGACATCTATGATTTCTTTGTCTAATTTATTTTTAATTTGTCGAATATTCAACAATAGATTTTCCGTTTTCTCTTCATTTTCAAGCAGATAATTTCTAGCATGGACCTCTCTTTCTAAAAGATCATATAAAAGTTCTATTTTTTCTTTTATTTCTTCCACATGCTCTTGGACTCCATCTGATTCGGCTTTTTCTAAAAGGGTGACATATGTTTGCAATTTTTCTGTTGTTTGTTCAACTTCTTGCTTTACGTCGATATGTTCTAAATAAAAGCCTTGTCCTTTCATCTCATGATACCCTTCTAACAGCTCTTTTAATTGCGTAGGGATGATTGTTTTCACTTCTGTTAATAGTTCAGGAACCTTTGTCATTTTATCATTTAGATCTTTATTTCTTTTGTTATTTCAAGGACAATTTCTCTTGCTTCAAGATAGTTTCCTTGTTCTGATGTCTTCAAACTGTTGAAATAAATGCCCGATCTCGCTCAATTTTTGGTCAAATAATTTAGCTGAGGCCCCAAAGTGATGCCGTTCAGTAATTAACTTTTTCTGCTGTTCTTTGTACTCCGTAGTTAGCGCCGCTATTTCTAAGCGATTTTTTTCCTCACTACCAATCAAATCCTTCAATTCATTTAAAATACGATCTACTTGTTTATTCCCTTGTTCAAGTAAACGAGTCACTTCCACCTTCAATTCTTTCATCTCACGAAAACGATACTGATCGATCGCTTTTTCCGCTTGCAGCAAATGTTCGTCAATTTTTGGTACTAAGACGGTAATAACCTCGTCCCATGATTTTCGCCATGCTTCAAACATTTCTTCCACTTGTCCGCCCATATGTAAGTTCTTTATTTTTGACATTTGCTCTTGAACAGGTCTGTTCATTAAAGCTGTTTTGGTCGCCTCAAGCTTGTCTAATTCTCGATACTGTTCTCTTTTATAACATGGCTAATAGTATAGATTACAACAATAAATATGATTGCACCGATGAAGTATTCCAAGTATCCCATCGTAAGCCCCCTGTTATCTTCCTATTCCTCTAAAATAATATGACAGTTATTAAACATATAATATCATGTAAATGTTCATTTATCTCTTTTTTTCGATCCTTTTTTATCATTTTTGCCAAAAATAACGAAAAAAGAAAAACGACTGATTAAAAAGAGTCGTATTTCTATTTTTATTTAAGCGGTTCTATGAGGACATTTTCTATCCATTGATTTATGACGGAAACATATTTGTTCACAAAATGAGCTTCATGTGGATATATATTCCATAGTTCAATTAAATGTTGACTATGAAGAAAGGGCATTGTTAACATTCCTCTAAGTTGAATGACGATGTAAGAAGTAGAGTGAGAAACAAATATATTTCTCCTAATCCCTTCTTCAAGTACTTTTTTTAATAAAAATTTTTCTTTGCGTAAATAAGAGGCAATAATTTCTCTTACCATCTGTGTATCAAGTGATACCTCTCTCCAAGCAAAACGGGCTAATAAATGATGCTCACTTTGATATTTTATCACTTGATAAACAATCGTACGTAAACATTCATAGGGATCCTTCTCTATTTTATCAATCGTTTCTTCCAAACAAGCAAGATAACCTTCAAAAAAATGGACAATACATGATTCGAGTAGACCTTGTTTTCCAAGAAAGTAATAAGAAATATTAGCAGAGTTAACATTTGCTTTTCTAGCAATATCTCTAATAGAAGTACCATTATATCCATTCGTATGAAATAATCCGATAGCAGCTTCCATAATTAGTTCTTTCGCGGAACTTTTTGTTTCGTCATATGAGTCCTCCCCATCAATACTGTATTATGATAAAATAATCTTTATTGTTTATTAACATTAAATTTCGTTTTGGTTGTGCTGAATCCTTTCAAAACTTATCGACATTTTCTCCTTAGTCTTCAGTAAGTGTCGATTTTTCAAAGAATATTATGGAGGAAGGTAACATTGACAATACATAAAAAGACAAAAAATATTGATTCCTTACAGAAACTATTGGTTAGCTTAATAGAAGATGAACCTAACCAAATAGCAAATCTAAGTAATGCCGCTGCCCTGCTAAACCAACATCTAGATAGAATTAATTGGGCTGGTTTTTATTTACTTGAGAAAGATACGTTAGTATTAGGACCATTTCAAGGTTTACCAGCATGTGTTCGCATTCCCTTAGGAAAAGGTGTATGTGGAACAGCTGCATTGAAAAGAGAAACAATTGTGGTACCGAATGTTCATGAATTCCCTGGTCATATTGCGTGTGACCAAGCCTCACGTTCAGAGATAGTTGTGCCAATGATCAAAAACAATGAGTTAATTGGTGTACTTGATATTGATAGTCCTGAAGAAAATCGATTCGATGCGCACGATACAGAAATGCTTGAACAATTTGTTGCTATATTAATCGACCACTTATAAGATGAAAACACAAATAATATTGACTTTCCCCCTTAAAAATCATATAATACTCTTTGTGTAAAATGAAGCAGCCTTTGTGTACATTTTTATGCATGTATTTTGTTCCCATGAAGGGTAAGGCAGAGCCTTTCCAGAAATGTGGTGTATCGTGTAACCTGCTGCTGCTAAGGCGAAGATACATGAAAACGAAATACACATAATGGTTGTCACACCGGTCTTTTATTTTACAATAAAATAAAAAAGAGGAGGAGTCATTTATGGCTCGTTATACTGGTCCAAGTTGGAAAATTGCACGCCGACTTGGCATATCATTAAATGGTACAGGGAAGGAATTGGAAAAGCGTCCATATGCACCTGGACAACATGGTCCAAATCAACGAAAAAAACTTTCCGAATATGGTCTCCAACTCCGAGAAAAACAAAAGCTTCGTCATATGTATGGATTGAACGAACGTCAATTCAAAAACACATATGAAAGAGCTGGTAAAATGCAAGGAAAACACGGTGAAAACTTCATGATTCTTCTTGAGTGCCGTCTGGATAACCTTGTCTATCGTTTAGGTTTAGCACGTACGCGTCGTCAAGCACGTCAACTGGTCAATCATGGCCATATCCTTGTTGATGGCAAACGTGTGAATATTCCATCATATCGCGTGGAACCAGGCCAAACAATTAGTGTTCGTGAAAAGTCCCGTGACTTAGATATCATCAAAGAAGCAGTTGAATCAAACAACTATATCCCTGAATATGTTTCTTTTGATCCAGAAAAGCTTGAAGGTACATTTACACGTCTACCTGAGCGTTCCGAATTACCAGCGGAAATTAACGAAGCATTTATCGTTGAGTTCTACTCACGTTAATAAAGTCGCTTTGTAGAACACAGGATTTAGCAATCCCCAAACCCTTAGTATATAAAGGTTTTGGGGATTTTTATTTTATTTCAGATTTGTAATTGTTTGGGGTAAGCTTTTGGGGCAAAGTTCTTAATAAAAATTAGCGGACAGATAACTGAAATGAAATATGTTCCAATCACAACCCTATCTTTTTCTTAACAATGAGAAAAAGCTTTTTATTTCTTATTCTAACTTAAACTGACAATCATTTATCACAGAATATCGGCAATGTAAGACTGCCAAATGACTTTCGCGCCCTTCAGGAAATTAATAACCGCCATCTATAGCCTCTTTCTTTAGTACTACCTGCCTGCTAAGCAAATACCTAAAAAAGGCTACCAACTCGTGAAGAAGATAGCCTTTTTAGGATTTGCTGTCTTTCTCAACGTAGTTTAGGACCTACACCTAGAAACATCCAAGACAACTTACCTAAACCATAATATATTACAACGATTATTCATTTCTCTTGTTTCTGTTTCTAATTCTCATAATTAATAAACCACCAATTACAACTATGCTAATGATTGAAGTAATAATATCATTGTTTAAAAATCGGACTGAAAGAAAAATTGCCAAGAGGCCTGATACCCCAAATATCACAAAGAATTTATTATCTAGCATGTTATATAATCTACCTTCCATAAACTACCATTATATGATTATCATTGTCGGAAAATTTTAAAAAAAGGGAGGGAAAAGAAAGAAAAATGAAAAAAAGAGTTATTATTCTACTAGCCTTAGTTTTAAGTCATTCTCTGAAAGTCTAAGTGGGGCCAAAACTGGGACCAATTCCGAGGTGTAATGGTTTAAACGTTGATACATCAAGGGTTGAGAGAACCGTTGAATTTCTACTCACGTTCATCTTCATGTCAAGAGGCTGGGACATACTAGCTTCAAATAATAAAAAAGGATTGAATCAGCAAATTTTGTTGATCCAATCCTTTTTTGTTCTGTACGATTCCGTGTTTTTATCATGATCATTGTTAATAGCAGTGTAGTTCCTTCAGTTTACTGCCATTAACGCAAATCCTCTTTCATTTTTGTTTACTTAAAAATCACCGAAATAACGATATGTTGACTGGAACGAAAGACAGTTGACTCCTGCGGGAACAGCACGAGGCCGAAGATTCCTGTAGCGACGCGGACGAGGAGCTACAGAAGCTGAGGCCGTGCCCGCGGAAAGCAACTGTCTGAAGTGAAAGTCAACATCACTCAATAAAAAATGAAAGGAGTCCAGTTTTATCATCAACTGAACTCCTTTTTCTTATTTAGGTGGGGGTTGGCCCAGCCTCTTTTTGCTCGTTTAATTTAAACATATTTAATAAGGTAGTATTTTTTCTTGCCGCGTCTGATCACGGTAAATTGATCTTCAATGCGATCATGCTCGGTTATTTCATATTGCACATCTGTCTCACGTTCCCCATTTATATAGATCGCACCATTGCGAATATCTTCGCGGGCTTGTCGTTTAGATGGGGAGATATTTGCATTCACGAGTAAATCCACTAGCGAAATGTCTGCTTTTGTTTGCTCGTAAGAAGGAACATCTTTAAATCCTAATTTAATATCTTCCACATTTAATTTTTTAATGTCACCGTGAAATAAAGCATCTGTAATTTTAATTGCCTGGTTTAAGGCTGCCTGCCCATGAACAAGACGAGTCATTTCTTCCGCAAGCGCTTTTTGGGCAGCTCTTTTTTCCGGAGCTTCCATAGTTAACTTTTCTAATTGTTCTATTTCCTCTTTTGACAAGAACGTAAAGTATTTCAAATATTTAATCACATCACGGTCGTCGGTATTTATCCAGAACTGATAAAATTCGTATGGTGATGTCTTTTCAGGATCGAGCCAGATAGCTCCTCCTTCTGTCTTGCCAAACTTTGTGCCATCTGCTTTCGTTACTAGTGGGACGGTCATACCGAAGGCTTTTGCATCCTCATTCGTTTTTCGAATTAACTCCAATCCTGCTGTAATATTCCCCCACTGATCACTACCACCGATTTGCAAGCGACAATTCTTCTTTTCATGTAAATTTAAGTAGTCGTATGACTGCATAATCATGTAAGTAAATTCAGTAAAAGACATTCCCGTTTCCAGTCTACTTTGAACAGAATCCTTCGCTAACATGTAGTTCACACCGAAATATTTGCCGACATCACGTAAAAATTCAATTAAAGTTATTTTCCCAATCCAGTCATAGTTATTAACAATTTCAGCTGGATTTTCCTCTGCTTCAAAATCTAAAAAACGTGACAATTGATTTTTAATACTGTCTGTCCAAGACTGAACGGTTTCCTCTGAGTTTAAAACCCTTTCTATGTCCGACCGCTTGGATCACCAATTAACCCTGTCCCTCCTCCTACAAGAGCTACCGGTTGATGGCCAGCTAGTTGAAAACGGCGCAATGTTAGTATTGGTAATAAATGGCCGATATGAAGGCTGTCTGCTGTTGGATCAAATCCACAATAAAGCTTAATATTTTCTTCTTTTAATAACTTTTTTAACCCATCTTCATCTGTTACTTGATTTATTAATCCTCGAAATGTTAAATCATCAAAAAGATTACTCAACTGTATAACCTCCCAAATTTTTTCCATGTAAAAGAAAAATCCCTTCGTATTTAGACGAAGGGACGACTATTTTAGACCGCGTTACCACCCAAATTGAGAATAGGATCTCCACTTAATTGGATAACGGTTTTAGCCGTTTACTGCTACTTATCTTCACAGTAAAAGCTCCAGGATGTAATTCACCAAACAATTTGTGTCGATTTACACTAACCATCGACTCTCTGAATAACAGTGACTGTTGGTTACTATTTTCCTGTCATAGCCAAGCGAATCAAATTGTATTATATTTTAAACACAACTTTATTATAATGTCAAATGAATGAAAAAGAAATGATTATTCACTTGTTCATTATGCTATAATAAAGTTTGATTTTTTGGGAGGGATTGCCACATGCTTCGTAAATGGAAAGAGTTTATGAAAAGATTCATAGCAATTATTCAACATCATACATTGAAAAAAAAGTTGCGTGTTACATATGACGTCATCTGGAACTTACTCCTTATCCTTTTAATCTTTACCGTTGTTGGCGTTTCTTTTGCTGGTGGTGTAGGAGCTGGTTACTTTGCATCCCTTGTAAAAGATGAAAAAGTACGTTCTTATGATGAACTTAAAAAGGATGTATATGATTACGAGGAGACTTCAGAACTTTATTTCGCAAATGATGTTTTTCTTGGCAAGCTTCGATCGGATATCGATCGTGAAGAGATAAGTCTGGATAAAGTTTCTCCACATCTCATTGATGCTGTTATTGCTACAGAAGATCAATACTTTTATGAGCATAATGGAGTTGTACCGAAGGCATTATTACGTGCGATATTCCAAGAGGTAACTAATTCTTCTGTCCAATCGGGTGGAAGTACACTAACACAACAATTGATTAAAAACCAAATTTTAACGAACGAAGTATCCTTTGATCGAAAAGCGAAAGAAATTCTACTCGCATTGCGCTTAGAAAATTTTTTCAAAAAAGATGAAATTTTGGAAGCTTATTTAAATGTTTCTCCATTTGGACGTAATTCATCCGGGCAAAACATTGCGGGCGTGAAAGCTGCTGCAAAAGGGATATTCGGTGTGCAACCGAAAGATTTAACGATTCCCCAAGCAGCTTTTATTGCTGGTTTACCACAAAGTCCTTCTCGATATACTCCGTTTACGAATACGGGGAAAGTAAAAGAAAACCTTGAGCCAGGTTTAAAGCGGATGAAGACTGTATTATATCGAATGCATCAAATTGGTTACATCACTGATAAAGAATATAAACATGCGCTGGAATATGACATTACGAAGGACTTTATTCCACCAACAAAAAAAGCATTTGAAGAATATCCATATTTGACACATGAAATTGAAAGTCAAACAATCAAAATAATGACAAAAGTTCTTGCGGAAAAAGACGGTTTTAGTGAAAAGGACCTTAAAGACGATGAAAATCTTCATAAGAAATATGTAGAACTAGCCGACCGCGATATTAGACAAAACGGCTACCGCATTCATACAACGATAGACAAAGCAATATACGATAAAATGCAAAAAGTAAAAGATGAATTTAGCGGCTATGGACCAACATTTACTAGAACAGTGAAAAACGAAGAGGGGATAGAGGAAGAAATAGAAGAGCCTGTACAAGTTGGTGCGATATTAATAGAAAATAAGACTGGTAAAATTCTCAGTTTCGTCGGTGGTAGGGACTTTCAGCTTGAACAAACAAATCACGCTACACAAGCAAAGCGTCCAAATGGCTCGACAATGAAACCGCTTTTAGTTTATGCACCTGCAATCGAAATGGGAAAAATAGCACCAGGGTCTGTCATTGCTGATACGAAAGTAAGTGTCAGGGCAGGTGGGTCCTCATGGAGTCCACGTAACTTTTCAAACAAATATTATGGACTTGTCTCAGCCCGGGAAGCACTTGCAAAATCTCATAACGTTTCAGCTGCTAAAATTTACTTAAAAACGATTGATAAAAGACCAGCAAGCTATTTGGAAAAAATGGGATTCACTTCATTAACCGAAACGGATTACACTGCTCCTGCTGTCTCTCTAGGTGGACTGACAAACGGGGTTACTGTTGAAGAAAACACAAATGCATTTACAACTTTCGCAAATCAAGGAGAATTTGTTGATGCTTATCTTATTGAAAAAATTGAAGATCAGAAAGGAAATGTTATCTATAACCATAAAGTAAAAAAGAATCGCGTTTTCTCACCACAAACTGCATATTTAACAATCGATATGATGCGCGATGTTATTAAGTATGGAACAGCCAGTTCTTTAAAAGGGATGCTTAAATTCTCAGGAGATTGGGCAGGGAAAACTGGTACAACGAATGACTTTAAAGACGCTTGGTTTGTTGCTTCTAACCCAAAAGTTACTTTTGGTACGTGGATTGGCTATGACCAGCCAAGAAGTTTAAATACTCCAGGCTATGAGAACTATAGTAGACGTAATTTAAGGCTTTGGAGCCAATTGATGAACGGCGCATATGATGTCAAACCAGCATTGATTGCCCCTAAAGAGCGCTTTAAAATGCCTGAAGGTATTGTAAAAAGATCCTATTGCGCAGTATCTGGAAAACTTCCGTCAGATGCATGTGCGAAAGCAGGACTAATTGTAACAGACCTGTTTAATGCTAAATATGTTCCAAACGAAAAAGATAATAGTTTAATAGAAGGACGTTACGTATATATTGACGGAAAGAAATACGCGGCTTTAAAGTCAACACCAACAGAGTTTACCAAAACAGGATATGTCATTAATCCTGAGTTCGCTAACCAAATTGATGAGGAAGGATTAAAAAGTCTCAATCTTTCTGAAAGCAAACTTATACCAGCAAAGAAAATAGCTGATAATGGCAAGGCACCTAGTAAGGTGGAAGCAATAACTGCAAACGGGAAAATTAAATGGTCAAAATCAAATAGTTCAGATGTTATCGGCTACCGAATTTATCATACAAATGGAAAAAAGATTGCTTCTATCCATGCTGATGGTACTCATTCGTATAAAGTAGGAAAAGGTAAATATTATGTTGTAGCAGTTGATATTGCTGGTAGAGAATCAGCTCCTTCTGGAACAGTTGTTACAAAGGACAAACAGGAAAAAACGACAAGCAAAAACAAACATTCTAATAAAGAACGAAAAGAAGAGAGCAAAAATAGCAAGCAAAACAAAGGAAGCAGTCAAAACAAAAGCAGTAAGCAAAACAAAAACAGTAACCAAAGCAAAAACAGCAATCAAAACAAAAACAGCAATCAAAGCAAAAGTGACAAGCAAAACAAGCAAGAAAAACGAGAAGAACAATCACGTAAACCAACATCTGAGAACATGAAAAAAGAAGATAATAACGATAGTAAAAAAGAGGATAAAAGTGAAGGAGGAAAAGAGGAACGCAACACATCAGAACAAGAGAATAAAAAAGAAAATGACCAATCTGAAGAAGGAGATTCTTCTCGCTAACATATAGAAAATATAAAACATCCCGTCGAAATGACGGGATGTTTTTTCTTCATTTATTAATTAATCTTCCATCGTTGATAAATCGCCAGTTGGTAAATCTAATTCCCACGCTTTTAGCACACGTCGCATAATTTTTCCGCTTCTTGTTTTAGGAAGTTTCTCTCTAAATTCGATTTCCCGCGGGGCAGCATGCGCAGCTAAACCTGTTTTCACAAATTGACGAATATCTTCTTCTAATTCTTCAGAAGGCTCATACCCATCATTAATGCAATAAATGCTTTAATAATTTCTCCGCGTACAGGATCAGGTTTACCAATAACACCTGCCTCTGCTACCGCAGGATGTTCTAATAAGTTTACTTTCCACTTCAAAAGGTCCAACCCGCTCTCCAGAGGTCATAATAACATCATCCACTCGTCCTTGGAACCAAAAATATCCGTCTTCATCCATATATGCTGAGTCACCTGAAACATACCAATCACCAGGCATAAAGTATGAATCATACTTTTCTTTGTTATTCCAAATAGCTTTCATCATTGCTGGCCATCCTTTTTTAATAGCAAGATTTCCCATTCTGATTTGGCGGCAACACGTTTCCTTGATCATCTACAATTGCTGCTTCTATTCCCGGTATTGCTTTCCCCATCGATCCGGGCTTTATTTCCATACACGGATAATTACAAATTAAATGTGCCCCTGTTTCAGTCATCCACCATGTATCATGAATTCGTAGATCGAATACTTTCTTCTCCCCAACGGATGACTTCTGGATTTAACGGTTCCCCTACACTTAAAATATGACGAAGAGATGATAAATCAAATTGTTTAATCAATTCATCGCCTGCCCCCATCAGCATCCTAAACGCAGTAGGTGCACTATACCAAACAGTGACTCCATAATTTTCTAATGAGCTGGTACCAATTCTCCGGTTTAAATCTGCCCCCAATCACTACATTAGAAGTCCCTGTTAACCACGGACCAAAAGTACCGTAGGCAGTTCCTGTTACCCAACCTGGATCAGCTGTACACCAATAAACATCATCTTCCTGTAAATCTAATACCCATCTAGCCGTTTGATACTGTTGAATCATCGCATTGTGGGCAAGTAAAATACCTTTTGGTCTCCCTGTAGAACCAGACGTATAGTGAAGAAGCAGACCATCATCTCGATCGACCCATTCTACTTCAAAATATTTATCTGCTTCAGACATCTTTTTAATCAAGTCAATATTTCGTTCCGTCTTCTACAACGTTTTCTCCAACTAAAAATATATGTTTTAAAGCTGGTAAGTCATCAACTGGCACCCTTGGAAGCAATTCTGGTGTTGTAATCAATACTTTCGCTTCACTATCTTCCAAGCGGTCTTTCACTGCTTTTTCCATAAAGGCTTCAAAAAGCGGTCCAACAATTGCTCCTGTTTTAATTGCTCCTAATAATCGAAAAGTAAATTCAGGTGAGCGAGGCATAAATACAAAAACCCTATCCCCTTTTTTAACATCCCCATAGGTTCTTCAGCACATTTGCCGCTTTATTTGTTAACTCTTTCATTTCCTTAAATGTATACTTTTCCTCTCTTGTTTCATCTGCATAATAGAGTGCAACTTTGTTTTTTCGAAAAGTTTCACATGACGGTCAATTGCTTCATAGGCCATGTTGACACGTCCTGTTTTATACCAAGAAAACTCCTTTTCAGTCTCTTTCCAATCAAAGTCTTATATGTTTCGTCATAGTTTTTTAAATTATTCTCTCTTTTCTCTTCTAATCTTACACCTTTCATATTCACAACTCCCCTTTGTTTTAACAAATTTGTTTCATTATATTATAAAAAAGGAGTTTTCTCAATAATTTTAAATATTTGTGAATTAACGAAGGAAAAGCGATATCCATTATTATTGCGTGATATAATAATAGTAGTGAAAGCTCTTTACAAAATATGTTCACTATTCCATTATTTTTTTGAGTGGGGTGAAACGGATGGAACATAAAAAAACGTATCATTCAATGGATTTAGAAACGCCAAATGGGCATTTGGTCATCGAAGGACCTTTACCTGGAAAACAGTTGGAAAAATTATAATTTCACGAAGATTTAACCACTTTTCGCGTTCCTAAAAAACAACATCAAGCAATTATCGAAATTGCCGATTTGCCTGAAGGTAGAATTATTATTGCTAGGCATAAAAACACAATTGTCGGTTATGTCACTTTTTTGTATCCTGATCCATTAGAACGTTGGTCAGAAGGAAATATGGAAAATTTAATTGAATTAGGAGCAATTGAAGTAGTCCCAGCGTTTCGAGGTGCTTCTGTTGGTAAAAATCTCTTAAAAGTAGCGATGATGGACGATACGATGGAAGATTATATCATTATCACCACCGAATATTATTGGCATTGGGATTTAAAAGGAACAGGGTTGAATGTGTGGGAATACAGGAAAATAATGGAGAAAATGATGGATGCTGGAGGACTTAAAGTGGTTTGCCACTGATGATCCTGAAATTAGCTCTCATCCTGCTAACTGCCTCATGGTCCGAATTGGAAAAAGAGTCGACAATGAATCCATTCAACAATTCGACCGGCTTCGATTTATGAATAGCTATATGTATTAACGAAGGAAAAATATGATAGATGATCGGTATTCTAGTAGAAAGTGAGTTGAGCATGAATGATTGTTGAAGAGATTATGACAAAAGACGTCAAAACGCTTACCCCCAATAATACAGTGAAAGATGCTTTACGATTAATACATGAAAATAAGATACGGCATATCCCGCTAGTAAATGAAAAACAGCATGTGGTCGGCATAGTAACTGAACGAGATATAAAAGAGGCTGCTCCATCTTTTTTAGATGAAAAAGTTTTAAAAGAAAAATTAGAGAAACCGTAAAAAATATTATGAAAAAAAGGTGATTACCGCCCATCCACTCGATTTCGTAGAAGAAGTCGCAGTCATTTTTTATGAACATAAAATTGGCTGTTTGCCGATCGTTTCCGATGATAAGTTAGTAGGAATTATTACTGGAACAAATTTATTGCATACAATGGTTGAACTAACAGGCGCAAATCAACCTGGATCGCAAATAGAGATTAGGGTCGAAAATCGTCCGGGCATTCTTTATGAAGTAACAAGCGTATTCCGTAAAGCATAATGTCAATGTACTAAGGGTGCTCGTATATCCCGATAAACATGATCGTAAATATAAAATATTGGTTTTTCGAGTAGGTACGATCAATCCACTCGTATTATTCCATACATTTAGAAAAAGAAGGACTTGAAGTACTATGGCCAAATATGCCAGGGATGATCACAATGAAAAAAGACGCTGTATTTATATATTCAGATGAACTACTATCCTACAGTTTTTCAAATGAACATCCTTTTAACCAAATGCGATTGAAGCTTAACGTTCGACCTATTAAGGGAATCAATCGTATTTCAGGAAGCATGATATAGTTTTACCGCGAATGGCAACAGATGAAGAACTATTACTTAATCCATGATACATGATTATATTCAAGCAGTGAAATTGGCAGGTAAAGGGGAACTACCGGAAGAAAAAGCTAGAAAATTTGGGCTTGGAACTGAAGATACACCTATGTTTCCAGAGATGCATGAAGCAAGTGCCTTACTAGTTGGTGGAACACTTAACGGCAGTTGATGATGTAATGTCTGGGAAAGCTCAAGCATGCTCTTACATCTTAGGCGGTGGACTCCATCACGGCTTCCAGAGGGAAAGCTTCTGGGTTTTGTATCTATAACGATAGTGCGGTTGCCATTAAATATTTGCAGCAAAAGTATAATGCCCGTGTTCTCTATGTCGATACAGATGCACATCACGGTGACGGTGTTCAATGGTCATTTTATGATAATCAAAATGTTTGTACTTTTTCCATTCATGAAACTGGCAGATATTTGTTTCCTGGCACAGGAAATGTAAATGAATGGGGACATGGCAAAGGATATGGTTATTCATTTAATATTCCTCTGGATGCATTTACAGAAGATGACTCATTTATAACATGCATATACAACCGCTTTCAGAGAAATAGCAGAACTATTTTAAACCAGATGTTATTTTGACACAAAATGGTGCTGATACTCATTATTTTGATCCTTTAACACATTTATCAACAACGATGAGAACCTTTCGGGAGATTCCAAAACTCGCACATGAAATAGCACATCAATATTGTGATGGAAGATGGATTGCTGTTGGAGGAGGGGGTTATGATATTTGGCGCGTTGTTCCCAGAGCATGGTCAATCATTTGGCTAGAAATGACTAATCATAAGATCCCAAGAGGAAAACTACCAGCAACTTGGCTCGAGAAATGGCAAGCAAAAGCACCGGTCACATTAGTTGAGCATTGGGAAGACCCTGAAAATCTCTACCCTCCTATTCCACGTAAAAAAGAGATCGAGGAAAAGAACCGTCAGACAGTAGAAAAAGCATTATTTTTCATTCAGCAACATTGAAAATAACACGAACAAATGTAAATAAAAGAAAAAGCGCAAGAATGCCATGAAGTGAACATTCTTGCGTTTTTTAATTGTATATTAAACAGACGTGCTTATCTATTATAATTCACACTAATTATTTCTTTGTCGATTTTCGCTTTTCAATCCGATGTGGTAAAATGACCGTCTTTTCTTCTACTTCTTCCTTATCCATTAGTTTTGTTAACAGTCTCATCGCAACTGCACCGATATCGTAAAGCGGCTGGATAATAGAAGTTAGCTGTGGACGAACCATGACCGCTAACCTCGTATTATCAGATGTAATTATTTCTAAGTCGTTAGGAATGTGAAGACCTTGATCCTGCGCACCATGAGTAACACCCAAAGCCATGGCATCATCACCAACAAAAACAGCCGTAGGTCGTTCCTCTAAAGCACTTAGTTCTTTCCAAGACTCGATCCCAGAATCATATGAATAATCACCTTCTACGATATATTCTTCGTTCATCGGAATTCCTGCTTCTTGTAATGCCTCTTTATATCCAGCTAATTTTAATTCCTTATTAATTGTATCTTCAAATGTTCCACTGACAAAGGCAATCCGCTTATGGCCGCTTTTAATAAATTCGTTTATCGCTTCATAGACTGCTTTTCGATAATCGATATTCACCGAAGGAACTTCTTTACTTTCTTCTACAGAACCGGCTAATACGACCGGTACAGGAGAACGCTCAAACTCTTCAACATGTTCTGCAGTAATTTTTCCACTCATAAAAACTAAACCATCGACTTGTTTTCCTAACATCGTATTTAGTAAGTGTAATTCCTTTTCTTTATTTTGATCAGAATTACTTAGGATGATGTTATATTTATACATTGTAGCTATATCTTCAATTCCTCTTGCTAACTCAGCAAAGAAAATATTAGAAATATCAGGGATTATGACACCGACAGTTGTGGTCTTTTTACTTGCTAACCCTCTTGCAACGGCATTAGGACGATAGCCAAGTCGTTTAATCACTTCTAAAACTTTTTTCCTTGTTACTGGTTTCACATTTGGGTTTCCATTTACTACACGTGAGACAGTCGCCATCGAAACATTCGCTTCGCGAGCAACATCATATATTGTTACAGTCATTAGGTTGGTCACACTCCTGTTCTAAGTTCAAATTGATCCTAATGATTCATTATACCTACTATCATGTATAATTATTAATTACATTGTGATTAAATTGTACTCGAAAACTAATTACATATCCAATTTTGTAAAATAAGTAATAGCTACCTTTTCACCTTCATTTATCATACGACACCAAAAAGCAAGAAGCAATGAAAGCAAAGTGAACTTTGGCGCAGCACAAAAGAAAAATCTCCGGTCCGATACCGGAGATTTTTTTCGATTGTATTGGAACATTATATACGCTCTTTAGCAGATTCAAGCTGTTCATAAAATGTATCAAATTGCTCCAAATCCATTTGTTGAGCAGGTCTGATAGAGCGACAGCAGGATCAGGATGAACTTCTGCCATAATTCCATCTGCTCCGATTGCTAGTGCTGCTTTAGCAGCTGGGAGCAACAAATCTCTTCTTCCAGTTGAATGTGTGACATCAACAAAGACCGGTAAATGTGTTTCTTGCTTTAAAATAGGCACTGCAGAAATATCTAGTGTATTTCTCGTTGCACGTTCGTATGTGCGAATACCGCGTTCACATAAAATGATTTGTCCATTTCCTTGCGAATTAATATATTCGGCAGCATTGATGAATTCATCAATGGTAGCTGACATACCACGCTTTAATAGTACTGGCTTATTTACCGCACCGCAGCCTTTAACAGCTCAAAGTTTTGCATGTTGCGCGCCCCAATTTGAATCACATCAATATAATTAACCGCTATTTCAATATCAGCTGGGTTCACAATTTCGCTAATTACTGCTAAATCATACTCATCAGCAATTCGTTTTAATATCTTTAACCCTTCCATTCCTAAACCTTGGAAGTCATATGGAGAAGTTCGTGGCTTAAATGCCCCACCTCTTAAAAACTTCAATCCTTTTGCCTTCACTGACTTTGCCACTTCTGCCACCTGTTCATATGATTCAACAGCACATGGTCCGAAAATAAACTGTGGAGAACCATTACCAACAGATTCACCTTTTATATTAATAACCGTATCTTCAGGTTTCTTTTTACGGGAAACAAGCAATGCTTTACGGTGATCATCTTCCTGCAACTCCAAACTGGCTTTAAAAATTTCTTTAAAGAGATGTTCAATTGTAGAGTTTTCGAAAGGCCCATCATTTTTGTCTTTTAAATAATTTAACATTTTGCGTTCCCGAACTGGATCATATCGTTTTACCCCTTGTGTTTCCTTTACTTTACCAATCTTCTTTACCAAATGTCCTCTCTCATTAATTAATTTGAGAAGTTGTTCATTTGTTTCATCAATCTTCTTCGGCAAATCTTCAAGATTTTGATTCGCCATTATCCCTTCATCCTCTCCGTTTCTGATGTTCTTAAACTTGCTTACTTTTACACCATTAAAATGGTGAAACTAAATACTAATTAGTCACGAGCGCTAAAATGGAAATCTCTTTCGCATATCAGATCTATGATGCAACATATTTTTATATTAGGAACTATTATAATCCAACACTTTTAAAATGTCACGAACTTTTCTTTAATTATTAAACGCATTTATGCGTTAATGTGCTAAAAAAATAGTTGAACTCACCATTAAATCGTGTTTTGGAACATTTTTCCCTTGCAATATGAAAGAAGAAAGTAGGTGAAATAATGCAAGAAAAAAAGAAGATATTTGCGTTAGACATTGGCACACGAACGATTATCGGCATTATTTTAGAGTCCGATGACAGAGGGGGTTACCGTGTCCTTGATCTATTGGAAAAAGAACATGAAGAACGGGCAATACTAAGGGGCAAATCCATCATGTGCCTGCAGTAACTAAAGGGATCACTCATCTAAAAAAAATGTTGGAACATAAGCATGGTCCACTTCAAACTGTCTCCGTAGCCGCTGCTGGCAGGGCGTTAAAAACGAGAAAAACATTTGTTACCGTTTCGATTGCGGAGAAGCCACATATAACAAATGAAGACATTTGGAAACTTGAATTGCAAACTGTTCAAAAAGTACAAAAAGAAATTGCAAATGAGGATGCGGTATATTGTGTCGGTTATTCTGTTCTACATTATTTTTTAAATGGGGAAAAAGTGAGTAGTTTACTTGGTCAGCAGGGAGTAAAAGCATCCATTGAAATAATCGCAACCTTTCTTCCCAAAACCGTCATTGATTCATTGTTAATATCTTTAGAACAAGCGAAGCTCAAAGTCGAAGCTTTAACATTAGAACCGATTGCCGCTATTCATGCGCTTACCCGACCATCAATGAGAACATTAAATATTGCACTCGTAGATATCGGTGCAGGTACCTCCGATATTGCAATCACAGCGAAGAAGAACAATTATTGCTTATGGAATGGTGTCGATTGCAGGTGATGACATAACAGAAGCAATGAGTAATCACTATTTATTAGATTTCTCATGTGCAGAAAAAGCAAAGCGGGCATTAACGACTAATGAACAGGTTATTGTCCCTAACATCTTTGGAAAAGAAATAAAGATACTACGCAAAGACATGGTGAAAGAGATTACTCCTGCGCTCGATCAACTAGCTCAACGAATTGCAATGAAAATTCTCCAACTAAACAATGAGCAGATACCAAAAGCAGTTATGCTTATTGGGGGTGGAAGTTTAACACCGCATCTATCTCATAAAATTGCACATCACTGCCATCTTCCGGAAAATAGAATCCAGTTGCTAGGCCCAGAAGCAATTAAAAATCTCACGATAGATGTTCCCATCAAAACAGTACCCCAATATGTAACCCCAATTGGCATAGCTCTAACAGCAAAACAATCAGCAGTCCCGTTTATCACTGTCTATGTGAATAAAAGAGCCATTCATCTTTTTAAATTTCACACCTATACTGTTCAAAATTGTCTAGTGCAAGCTGGAATGAAAATGGAGCAACTATATGGAAAACGAGGAAAGGCAATGCTCGTCTCTATTAACGGAACGACAATTACCTTACCAGGAGAAGACGGCAAACCACCTACCATTAAAAAGAATGGGAAAAGTTGCAACCTTGATGATCCCGTAATGGATAACGATCATGTGATTGCTCTCTATGGTACGAATGGAGAAGAAGCAAAGGTTTCAATTGCAGAACTAATCGGTGATAGTGATTGTAAGACAGTTTTTATTAATGACAGACAATATAATGTGCCTCTCCAAGTAAAGAAAAACGGCCGTCATGTTCCACTAACAGAACGATTAAAAGATAAGGATGTAATAGAAACATATTTTCCGAAAACAATAGAAGCATTGTTACAAACACTGCATTTAAATGATTGGCTGCAAACATTAAAACCACTGAGAGTAACTATTAATGATCAAACTGTTTATTTACCTACATTCAAAGGAAAAATATACGTAAATAATGAACCAAGTAACCTTTCAACGATATACAAACATCATGATCAATTACAGCTAATTCGCCGTCCACCATTAATAATGGGAAAGCTTGCTGAAATAAGAAAAATAAAGTGGAGCAAGCAGATAACGATTTATTTCCATTCCAAACCAATTTGTTTGCGCAAACAAGTAGGTTATTTTTACCGCAATGGACATAGGCTTCATCGCCATACGCTCATTCATCATGGAGATAGAATAACTTTTCAAATGAAGAAAAGTAAACCATTTATTTTTCAAGATATTTTAGAACATGTTGACATCCGTCTTCCAAAAGAAAAAAATAGGCGAGCAATATTAACGAGGAATAAAAAAGAAATTAGTTTTTCAACACCACTCAGCAACGGTGATAAATTGGAAATTATTTGGTCAAAGGAGAAAAACACTAAAAAAACTCGCTACTAAAAAACAATTTCTGCTTTATTTGATCTTGCTTCCCTTGGATCATTCTCGTAAAAAAACAGGCTATGATGATGTAACATAGCCTGTTTTATCTGTTTAGATGTTTTTTAATGCTTCTTTTGTTATCGCGGAATGAGAAGCATTCCAAACTGGTTTCCCATCTTTTACAAAAAATGCTTGCGGACTCTCATGCTTTATCTCCAAACGTTCCGCAATTTCATTCGATAACGGTCTCGCCTCTCTGACAATTAAGTAATATCCGCTAACCGCTTCATTTTCTTTTAAAAATTGTTCATACTCTTGAAATGCTTGAGCACTAATAGGACAAGTAGTACTATGTTTAAAAATGTAAAAAGTTTTTTCTTTATTCATTATTTCATTAAATTGTTCGATCGTTTCAATTTTTTTCATCAACTAATCCCTCACTTAATTCTTACATCTTTCTTTTATTATTTCACATCCAACGTAAGTATATTATACATTGAACGGATTTGCCATCTATTCATTTTGGGTGGGATCAGTTTTTTCGATTGTTGCCTCTTCAACATCCTCCAAGTGATCACTATTTGAACCTGAACTATCTCTTACAACATCTGTTAACTCATTGCTCTTTTGTATAGCTGTTTCACGAAGTTGTTCCGTTTTCTCCTTCGCCGCTGCTGCAAGTTCGTTACCTTTCTCTACGGCAGCATCTTTCCATTGATCTGTTTTTTCTTTCAGCATCCCTACTTGTTCATTAATATCTGTCCGAAGCTCTCGACCAGACTTTGGTGCTAAGAATAAAGCAGTCACTGCTCCGACAATACCACCGATGAAAGCGCCAATGAGAAAATCTTTGCTACTATTTATATTTTGTTCTTGTTCGTTATTTTTTATATCGTTACTCATCGTCTTTACTCCTCTCTATTGATTGGTGCTTGTACGATTTTTTCTGTTGTTTCATTGATGACTAAACATTTAATAATAGCCTCTTTGTCTAGTCGTATGGTGTTCATCAGGATGTTCTGTAACCCTTTCCACCTTTTCTCTACTTAATTTCCATTTTTCAAGCAAATTAATGGCTACGTTCCCCCATTGAATTGCTTTTGCCATTTTACCGTCATAGTCCATCATTTTCGTAGTTGCATTGTCTGTGACTTTTTTTACCGAGTGATTTACTTTCTGAATCGTATTTCCAACATCTTCAACTGCATGAACAACAGTATTTAATTTTTCGGTTTTTTCTTGAAGGTCATCAGCTAAGACATTCGTTTTATGTAATAACATCGCTGTCTCTTTTGTGACATCTTCGAGCTGATTTTCTAAGCCACTCATAGTACTACTCACACTAGTTAATGTTTCATTTACGGCTCTTAATGTTTTCGTCACACTAATAACAAAAATAAAAATAGCAATTGCTACTAAAGCCACACTCAAATAAAGGATAATATTCATATCCATCTTTCGCTCCTCCTTTTGTACAGTAAAATAGTACCCGACTATGATTGGATATAAACGTATTATTACTTTTGATATAATAATTTTTTCTATTTCTTCTCCCCAACTGTTAGTGAAAAAAGAAACATCGTCCTCATTTTACTGAAACAATAGAAAATTGTACAGATGCAGTTTTTAAAATAACTTTTTTTCCGTTATTCAAAAATGTTTGTTCAAAAAAACTTCACACAATCCTTTTATTTCTGTCTTCCATTGCTAATCGAAAGTGGAGATCGCTCATAAGATCGCGAATGTTAGAATATCTACTAAAGCATCTTCATGGTTTGAAGCGCTTCTGACAAAGAAGCATACTAATCCTATTTATTTTTTCATAAATGAAAGAAGCTAGCGAATGAAAATGGTCGCTAGCTTTAAAATCGTTATTATTGCGCTTTTTTATGATGTTTTTGTAATAAGTTTTCATATGCATATTGAAATTTTTGGATATCTCCTGCACCCATAAAAATAATGACACCATCTGGCTCGCTTAGGAGTGGTGATGTATCTTCTTCTTTTAATATTTCAGCACCATCAATAATTTCCTGTAAATCCTCAATCGTCAATTTCCCATGATTTTCTCTTGCAGAACCAAAAATATCACAAAGATACACTTGATCTGCCTCACTTAAACTACTGCCAAACTCTTTTAAAAAAGTTTGTGTTCGCGTAAAGGTGTGAGGTTGAAATACAGCGATGATAGGGCGGTTAGGATATTTTTGCCGTGCAGCGTCAATCGTCGCTTTAATCTCAGTAGGATGATGAGCATAATCATCAACAATCACCTGATTGTTGATCTTTTTTTCAGAGAAACGACGTTTTACTCCTTTAAAGCTTTTTAATTGTTTATGAATCTCTTCAACAGCGAATTCTTCATAATGACAAATAGCAATAACAGCTAATGCATTTAAAATATTATGATCACCATAAGCGGGGATTTCAAAAGTAGCATAGAAATTATTTCTCACGAACACGTCAAAGCGAGTACCAGCTGTTGTTTTTTCAACGTTTCGAGCTTGAAAGTCATTTTCAGTTCCAAATCCATAAAAAATAACTGGTACCTTTGCATGTATTTTTTGCAACAGGTCATCGTCACCATATGCAATAATACCCTTTTTCACTTGCATCGCCATTTCTTGAAAAGCAGAAAATACATCATCGATATTCGTAAAATAATCAGGATGGTCAAAATCAATATTCGTCATGATCGTATAGTCAGGATAGTAAGATAAGAAATGTCTCCGATATTCGCAAGCTTCAAACACAAAATATTCCGCATCAGAAGCCCCACTACCTGTACCATCTCCGATCAGATAAGAAGTTGGCTTGATACCGCTCATCACATGAGCTAGCAGACCAGTAGTAGATGTTTTCCCATGTGATCCAGTCACAGCAATACTGACAAACTTCTGCATAAATTCACCTAAAAATGTATGGTAACGAATAACGTCCATTCCAAGATCTTTTGCTTCTTCTATTTCTTCATGTGTATCGGGAAACGCATTCCCTGCAATTACTGTCATACCTGGTTGAATATTTTCACGCTGGAAAGGCAGTATTTTTATACCTGCATTCTCTAAAGATTTTTGGGTGAAAAAATATTTTTCTACATCTGAACCTTGCACCTCGTAGCCCATATCATGAAGTATATGCGCTAATGCGCTCATCCCGGAACCTTTAATGCCTACGAAATGGTATATTGTCATAAAAGAACCTCCAACATATGTCAATCTTACGTCTCAATTATTTTCATTTCATTCTCTTCTATTCATGCTCGCATATGTAACAAGGAAAGGCAATACGCAAGGCATGGTCACATGAAAAAAGCGTTTTGTTTACCATTATATGCAATATGGCCAATGCTTGCTAATATTTTCCCCTTTCTTTACTTTTAGCATAAAAAATGATGTAGGTAAAGGAAATGGAGAAAATGAATTCAATCACCATTAGTCAATTATATCATATTTTCATGCTCCTCAGATTATACTTTTTGTTCAGCTGATACATATTTCATCTTTGTTATTTTCTATGTTCCCTTCGGACGCCTACGGACGACGTCCTGCATGCCTTTTAATAACATCAGTAAATCAATCGGCACTCCTTCTTAAATATTATTTGCACATTTTTCTTTTAAATAATAAGTTTCCACGTGTACCTCTCGGAAAGTTCATCCATACATGAAAACAGTAACTTTTTTCGAAAGGACTCACTTTATTCCCAGGCTCTTCTGCAAACATGAGTTTGCTTCCTTCGCCCGTTCTATTTCGAAAAATTACATCGTAATAGTTTGTTCAGATGACCAAGTAAAGAATACCATGTTTTACATCATCCTACTAGACTGAAGTTCTCTCACTTCTTCTTCTGTCACAAGTACATCCCGTGGTTTGCTTCCACGTGCTTCAGAGACAATCCCTGATGATTCCATTATTTCCATTAGCCTAGCTGCACGATTATATCCTATGCGAAAATGTCTTTGGAGAAGGGAAGCTGATGCCTCTCCTTGTTCAACAACAAATATACATGCTTCTAAAAATAACTCATCTTTATTTTCATGCTTCCGTGCATTTTGAAGTAACTTTTCCTGGTTAAATAAGTAGTTTGGACTTCCCTGATTACGAACAAAAGCAATGACTTGATCAATTTCTTCATCTGAAACGAATGTTCCTTGTAAACGGATTGGTTTAGGAGTACCGTTCGTTAACAATAACATATCTCCATTACCTAAAAGTTTCTCCGCTCCGCTATTATCAATAATTGTTCGTGAATCAATTTGGGATGAGACGGCAAAAGCAATTCTCGTCGGGACATTCGCTTTGATTAAGCCTGTAATGACATCAACAGATGGACGCTGAGTAGCAATAATCAAATGAATACCACATGCACGTGCCTTTTGAGCTATCCGGCAGATTGATTCTTCGACATCTGTTGGCGACATCATCATTAAGTCAGCTAATTCATCGATGATAATCACAATATATGGCAATTTTTCATTCGCTTGCCTATTATAACGCTCCATATTTCTTCACATGTGCGTCAGCAAACAACTGATACCTTCTTTCCATTTCATCCACTGCCCACTTGAGTGCAGCTGTTGCAGCTTTCACATCAGTAATAACAGGGCTAACAAGATGAGGAATATTGTTATATGATGACAATTCCACCATTTTCGGATCAATTAATAAAAGTTTTAATTCGGATGGACTCGCTTTATATAATAAACTGATTAAGATCGAATTAATACATACACTTTTGCCTGATCCTGTCGCACCAGCAATAAGACCGTGAGGCATTTTTCTTAGATCTAAAACAGCAGGATGACCAGAAATATCTAAGCCTAATGCAGCAATAAGGGGAGATTCCTCTTGTTTAAAAGAGTCACTCATGATTACTTCGCTAATAAAAACAGGTCTGCTTTTTTCATTAGGAATTTCTATACCGACTGTGCTTTTCCCGGGAATTGGTGCTTCCATACGAATATCTTTCGCCGCTAAACTTAATTTAATATCATTTGTTAGGTTTGTTATTTTACTTACTTTGACACCTTTTTTAGGTTCTACTTCGAACCTTGTAACGGATGGACCTTGCGTAGCTTGAACCACTTTTGCACCGACACGAAAATGATATAATGTTTCATTTAGTTGTTGTGCTTTTTCTTTCAACCAGTCAGTATCCATTACATTAACAATCGGTGGCTTTAGCAATTGAAGACTAGGAAAGCGATAGGACGATTTTGTAGCAAACAAATTTGTTTCATTTTCACTATCTTTTTTCATTGTTGTTTTCTTTTTATTTTTTTTTGTCTTCGATTGACGAGCTTGTAATCTTTGTTGCTTATTATTTCTTCTTAACTTTCGCTTATCATCTTTTAACATAATAACGTTAAACGGGATGGTTGACTTGTTCGTCCGTCTTATTTTTTCATTATTCTGTATGCGGTCATTTTTCGATTCGTTTGAAACAGGCTTTTCCTTCTCAATATGTATATCTGTCTTCTGATCAGTTTCCTCCGTAGTCTCGGCTTCCTGTAGATCCGTTTCACTAACGGATGTTTGAATCGATTGGAACTCCTTCTGTGGCATTGTTGACTCATCTTTATGTTCTTCTATTTTTTCTTCTGCTTCCTCTGCCGGAAGATGATGTGCAACTGGAGGACCTGTTGCAATTGGGGACATTTTATTATCTACTTTATTATCACAATAGTCACGAGGAACACTATCCTCTTGTTTATTGTCAAATTTTTTTTCCTTAAAAGATCCCGATAGAGAATCTGTCGTTTCTATTTCTGTTTTTTCTCTTTGTATCGGATGAAAACCGTAAATAGGTGAAGGAATCTCTGTTGATTGAAATGGCTTGTTCCGTTCTGACTCTTTCACTTTTAGATGTTTTTTCATCTTTGCCGTCGAATCTTCGTAAACAGTATCTTGTGAATTAATTTTCGTTTCACTCTGCCGATTTCTTGCTAGCTTTTCTTGATCAGAAATTACCGGAAAGCGGAACTTTCCTTTTGGATATAAGTAACTCACCTTCGTTTCCATTTTTTTATTTGAAGTTGATGTTTGAAAAGATTTATTGTTTACGGATGTTTCAGTATCTGTTTTCTTCGCCTTTCTACTTACAATTATTTTATGCAAAAAATTTCTAAACCAACTCATTTCATCACCCTTCCATTAAAGGTTCATTTCATATTTTATCAGTTATGAAAAAAATATCGACCACTAATGAAGAGAAAAAATATTTACCGTATAAAAAAAAGGTTGTTTGGAAAATTAAAATAGAAGCAAAAATACAACAGGAGGGAAAAACATGAAGTTTAAAGCATTTTTGTTCATGGGGATCATTTCTTGTCTGCTGATCGGTTGTACCGTAAATGACGACGATCGTCGTGTTAGAGATGATGGCCCAATGGGAGTTCGTTACAATCCAAATGAATTAGATACACAACCAAATAATGTGGATCAATATAATGACCGTTATACGCGGAATAACAATCAAAACAATAATAATAACAACAAAATCACTGAAACGAGAAATGATAATGATAATAATATGGAAGTCGCTGATGAAGCGTCAGAACGTATTGCCAATTTAAAAGAAGTCGATTCTGCTAACGTGATTGTAACGAATAGGAATGCATATGTAGCAGCAGTTTTAGCAGATGACTATGATACGAATGCTAAAAACGATCATGCAAAGCGAAACATTAATCAAGCAAATGATAATGTACCAAAAGACGTACAAGATAAAATTGCCAAAGAAGTTCGCAAAGTGAATGATGATATCGATAACGTTTATGTCTCTGTGAACCCGGACTTTTATGATCGAATGACAGGTTACGCAGACGACATTCGAAACGGCCAACCAATTAGCGGCTTTTTCGATGAGTTTAACGAAACGATTCAACGTGTGTTCCCTGATCGGGAATAAAGTGAACAGAAAAAAGGACATGCTCTCCGAAAAGATTGAGCTGTCCTTTTTTTATTTATTCGATAAACGCTTCGCCAACTTCATATTTTTCATCCGCTAATACTAAGATTCCTTTTTCTTCTGGGGCATTAGGTAATTCTAATTCTTTCGCGGAACAAATCATACCGCTAGAAGCTACACCTCGGAGCTTTGCATCTTTTATCATCATACCGCTCGGCATAACTGCACCTACTTTTGCAACGACGACCTTTTGTCCTTTATCAACGTTGGGCGCTCCACAAACAATTTGTAAATCGCTGTCTTCACCAACATCAACTGTACAAATACTTAGTTTGTCAGCATTTGGATGTTTCTCCTTTTTCTTCACATAACCAACGACAAATTTGGGTGAAAAATCAGCAGACAGTTCTTCTGTAAAACCATTCTTCGTTAATATAGCATTGATTTTTGCTAGCTTTTCCTCATTCATCGTAACGGAACCTATCTCATCGAGCGCTATATATTTCGAGGCGTTAAATATGTTATAGCCGACAGTTTCCTTCGTTTTACGATCAAAAATACGGGCGATGTCTCCCTTCCGTTCAAAGTCTACCTCCTTCACTACTTTGATTGTAATGATTACTGTATCGCCTATTCCTTCACGGTTGTAAAATACATTCATTTTCTTTCACCTTTCGTTCGTTTCTTCTTACGGCCTTTGGCCATAATAAAAATTGGTTCTAATTTTTTATCTTCATATAAAAATGATAAAGCGGTAATTGGAACTTTGCCATCTGCAAAAAAACTCATTGTCATTTGCGCAAGTACATCATACCCAGTATCGTTACGAATATCACCGATAATTAATACATCTTGGTGGGGAACTGAAACAGTCATTTTTCCAACTATTTTTTCTTCCATTTCTTTTAAATATTGTTCATTTAAAATTCTACTTGCATCATAACCATCATTTGTATTTAAAAAATAAAAAATATTATCAGCAACGACATCTTTTTTCATGTCTGTGGAAAGAGAGCGAACATTAAATTTCGCTGTTTCACGAACTTCTTCATGACTCCACCCTTCTTTATGAAGAAGATTTTTATCAATCAAACGGTAAGTGGGGCCTAAATCGACCGCATAGTAAATTCTCGTTTCTGCTGTATGCTCATCTGTTAAAAACGGAACGCCTTCAGAAGCTTCTTTTGGAAAGGAAGTAGAGCGAATAACCGGGAAAATTTTCTTCTCCTTACCAGATAATTGTTGCTCTTTACCCATTACTTCTAAAGCATTCTCCACATAGTAAACGACTTCGTCAATCGCTTTTTCTTTACGTTCATGCCATTTAGCAACAATGCTTGGAAGCGCGACTGTAATTCCTTTGCCAGTCTCTTTATTCTCAATTCGTAATGTTTCTTTCTCCTGATCAAAATGAAAGATACGATTTTCTGCTTTCAAGCGTTCTTGCAGTATTTTTTTCATTTTTTTTGCATCCATTTTTCTCTTTCCTCCCTCCTATGTTTAGGATAAGTTAGGAGCATCTATTATTTTAAAGTGATTGAATAAAGTCTGCAATCTCTTGCTTTGTTTTCCGTTCTTTACTAACGAAACGTCCGAGCTCCTTGCCATTTTCATAAGCGATGAAGCTAGGGATACCGAAAATATTTAATTCAGAGCAGAGGTCGATAAATTGATCACGATCGACGTATACGAATTCATATTGGGAAAATCCCCCTTCTATTTCCGGCAAAATCGGTTCGATGACTCGGCGGTCAGGACACCAGTCCGCTGAAAATAAAAAGATATGTTTACCTTTATCACGCAATTCCTCGAATTCATCTGGTGATTGTAATGTTTTCATTTTACTTTTTTCCTCCTGTATGTATCGTCATTTGACCCGGCTTAATCCATCCAAGCTTTCTCATATATTCTGATATTATCAAGCTTATCACAGCTGGTCCAACGATGTGTAATAAGATGACTTTTATTAAAACTGATGTAGTAAAGCCCATCGTAGTAAAAGTCATTATCTGTCCGACTAAGCCGCTTGTCCCCATGCCTGCACCAGCCGCATTATTCTCCATTTCCCAAAAAATAATACCTATCGGTGCTAAAACCACACCTGCCAACGTTGGTGGGATGAGAATGAGTGGATTTCGAAAAATATTCCCAATTTGTAACATTGATGTTCCAAGACCTTGGGCTAGTAGTCCTCCTAGCTTATTTTCTCGGTAACTACTCACTGCGAATCCAATCATTTGCGCACTACAGCCAATGGTTGCGGCTCCTGCTGCCAAACCGCTTAAATCAAGCATAAAGGCAATAGCTGCACTGGAAATAGGGGCGGTAAGAGCCAACCCCATTAATAAAGCGACAAGCATCCCCATGACAAGTGGGCGCTGTTCTGTTGCCCAAACAATCCAACCCCCAAAAAAATCCATAAATGTTGAGACAGCTGGTCCGATAATAGAGGCAACTGCTTGCCCGGTTACAATTGTAACAAATGGGGTAACGATAATATCTATTCGCGTTTCTTTACTCACTAACTTACCTATTTCTGTTGATAATAATGCAGAAACATAGCTTCCAGCAGGACCTCCAAGCTCAGCCCCGATCGCTCCTGTCACAACACTAGCAAATATAACAAGGGGAGGAGCTCCTAATCCATAAGCAATGGCAACACCGATTGCTGGCCCCATTAAATCCATTGCTACTTGACCGATATTAATCATAAAAGGGATTGCAAGTTGCTCCCCGATCGTTTGAATGATCAATCCAATGATGAGCGAGCCAAATAGTCCTAAAGCCATATAACTCAATGCATCAATTAAATAGACTTTAGCTGAAATACGTATCCCTTTTTTATTTAAAAAAATGCTTTCATATTCATTCCTCCTGATGTTTGCGATACATTACAAGTGTAAAGACATCAGAGAAATTTGTCTATAAATGTTTTTAAAATATTCGTCATTTATTTTATAGATTCATGCGGATAAATATAAGTAGTCAAAAACGAAAGGAAAGCAAGCGATTCGATTTTTTACCTCAGAGGAATAAAAAATAGACATTTATTTTATTGGTACCGTCGAAGAGACGATTTCCATCATCATTTGTGCGTCTTTTGCTACATGTCGAGTGTCGGTTTCTGTCGTCATCTTGATGCCACCAATCCCAACTGTCACTTGAAATGTACCTTTACCAGCTACTTCATGAATAAGCAAATAACCAAACTTATC
>CAVVKR010000048.1:0-32236 GCA_963748745.1 uncultured Bacillaceae bacterium
TAGATATTATAAAGGTTTGGGGAGGGGTATGATTCATTGAAAAATAATAAAGAAAAAGAAAAAAGCAGTACCATTTAGAATGAATCTCCTCTTCTTCATCATCTTTTTATTATTCTCCCTCTTAGTGCTTCGATTAGGAGTAGTACAAATAGTCAAAGGAGAAGATTATAAGCGAGAGGTAGAACGAACGGATGATACGATTGTCAAAACCGCGGTGCCAAAAGAGGAGAAATATTTGATCGCACAGGGAAGTTAGTTGTCGGTAATACGCCTTTAAATGCCATTACATATACACGACCAAAACTAATCAAGCCTGAAGAGATGCTTAAAATTGCGGAAAATCTGGCAAAGTTGATTGATATAGAAACAGATCGTATCACAGATAGTGATAAAAGAGATTATTGGCTTTTAAAAAATAGTGATGAAGCGGAGAAGAAAATTTCAAAAAAAGAACTAGCTAAATTGAAAGATAAAGAATTAACAGATGGAGAAATATATAAAATTCGCAAAGAAACGTGTAACAAAGGAAGAATTAGACTCATTAACGGATAAAGACATGAAAATCCTTGCTATTTACCGCGAATTTAATAGCGGTTATCCACTAACACCACATATTGTGAAAAATAATAATGTGACGGAAAAAGAATTTGCTACTGTTAGTGAGCAGTTAGACAAGTTAGCTGGAGTTGACACTGCTACAGACTGGAAACGTTATTATCCTTTCGGAAGTACGTTAAAAACGATACTGGGGAAAGTTACTTCTTCAGAAGAAGGGTTGCCAGCGGAGTTAGTCGATTATTATCTTGCTCATGATTACAATCGAAATGATCGTGTTGGAAAAAGTTATCTTGAATATGAATATGAAAGTGTACTACATGGTGAAAAAAAGAAACTGAAAAATGTAACCGATAATGCTGGTAATATCGTTAATTCAGAAGTGATGAATGAGGGGAATAAAGGAAAAGACCTCGTTTTGACGATTGATATGGAATTACAAAAAGAAGTAGAAAAAATTATTGAAAAAGAACTCCGTGCTGCGAAAAGTCGTGGTGGAACAGGATTATTAGATCGTGCTTTCGTTGTCCTTTTAGAGCCTTATACAGGAGAAGTATTAACACTCGCTGGTAAACAGTATGTCAATGGTAAAGTGGAAGATTTCGCTTTAGGTACCTTTACGACATCTTATGCAATGGGCTCATCTGTAAAAGGGGCAACAGTATTAACCGGCTTTATGACAGATGCGATTAATCCTGGTCAATATTTTGTAGATGAACCATTAAAAATTTTAGGAACGCCAACAAAAAGTTCTCACTTTAATCGTTCCGGTCGAGTAAATATGAATGATATCTCTGCCTTAAAAAGGTCATCTAACGTGTATATGTTTAAGACAGCGATTGAAATTGGGCAAGGGAGTTATCGCTACAATCGTTCACTTAAACTAAAAGATGAAACATTTAAAATTATGGAGGGAACATTTTAACCAGTTCGGTTTAGGAACAAGAACAGGTCTAGATTTGCCTGGTGAGCAAGTTGGTTTTCAAAGGACCGAATCAGCCTACTGGTAAAGCACTCGACTTTGCAATTGGTCAGTATGATTCTTATACACCATTACAATTAGCTCAGTATGTCGCGACAGCCAATCGCAATCGGATGAAAACTCATATCGTCAAGGAAATTCGCGAACCGAGCCACTCGAAGGATGAACTAGGACCGGTAGTTCAAGACATCAGTCCGAAAGTATTAAATCGATTGGACGTAGAAGATGAATGGTTGGAACGAGTACAAAAAGGGTTTTATCAAGTGGTGAATGCACCAGATGGTACTGGGTATAATGCCGGTTATCGTAGTCTACCGGTGAAAGTAGCTGGAAAAACTGGTACTGCCCAAGCATTCTATGATGGCCCAAAAAAGGAAAGCTCAATGGTTCAAACAACGAACCAAACATTCGTCGCCTATGCACCATACGAAAAGCCGGAAGTTGCAATGGCTGTCGTTGTTCCATGGGCATACCAAGGTACAGCTAAACACTCGATGCAACACAATATCGGTAGACAAACGCTTGAGGCCTTCTTTAAACAAAAACAACAAAGAGCAAAGAAAGGCTTGGATAACGCTACGGTTGAACAATCAGTAGAAAATATCGATGAGGCCGAAGAAGAACAAGTGGACAGCAGAAATCAAGAAGAGGAGTAAACGACTGAGTCATGGCAATGATCTCGACTCTTACCTTAATATTTTGTGGTGCTCTTCTTTATAGGTAAGTGTAGAGATCATATCTATGCTAAAGCTAGACTAGCAATTGATTGAAAAAAGTGATACTATATAAAAGTCGTATGTAAATGACAATTGATTGACGTTTGGAGGGATAAATATGCGTGTAAACATTACTTTAGAATGTACTGAATGCGGTGAACGCAATTATATTTCAACAAAAAATAAACGTACGAATCCAGATCGCGTGGAATTTAAAAAATATTGTCCGAGAGAAAAACAAGTGACATTACATCGCGAAACAAAATAAGCAACAGGGCATCTCGCCTGTTGCTTTTTTAGTGCAAAAATATAAGGAGGGAAGAGCAATGAATAAGAAAGATTTACGGAATGTGATAAAAACAAAATTAAATGAACTACCAAAGGATGATTACAAATTTTTATCTCGTAAAATAGCAGATCAACTATTCGCAACACCTGAGTGGAAGCAAGCAAAAACAGTAGGGATTACTGTTTCACGCTTTCCAGAGGTAGACACTCTTTGGATTATCCAACGTGGGTGGAAGAGGGAAAAACAATAACAGTACCAAAATCTCATCCGCAAACGCACGAGATGACTTTTCGAATATTGACTGACTTCGATCAGCTTGAAAACGTCTATTTTGGTCTTTCAGAGCCGATTGAAAGAAACAACAGCCGTTCATAAAGCTGATATTCAATTAATGATATCGTCCAGGTATCGTTTTCGATAAACGTGGTTATCGAATTGGTTATGGGGGAGGTTTTTATGATCGCTATTTACAAAAGTTTAACGGCCATACAATTGCTTTAGCGTTTCAAATGCAACTGATAAACGAAATCCCTATAGAAGGTTACGATATTCCCGTAAAAAAAGATAATTACAGAAAACCGCATTGTTATTGCATAGGGTTGATTTTTGTAATGAACTGATGATATGTTATTTTATCCTTTTTCGAAGATGAAAAATAGGGATAAATCATCGGTTATTTCACAAGCTAACGGTAGGAGGGATGATGAATGAAAAATGGATGGACAAGAAAGCTCGTTTTTCTCTTGCTCATTGCTCTTGCCTATCGTTATCGCTATCGACTTCTCAATTTGATCTTAGGTGTTACTTGGTTTCGAAATCTAGCGGTACGATGTGCAATGGCAATTCCACTGCTTCGAAGCCGCTTGATTCAAAGTACTTTTCAATAGACCTGGTGATCAGGTCTTTTTTTAAAGAAGTAGCTCATATTCGAATAAGCTTTACAGCGGTCAGTCATGTTAGTTATGATGAAGACAGCTTGCTAATAAAGGGAGAAAGTAGGGAGTATATTGGGGTTTAGAGAGGACTATATCTTTTGGAAACTCGGTTATGATTTAATTGTCGAAAAACAATACCGAATCATACACATTGATTTAACAAAAAAAGAAATGTTGATTGAAGATGTAAAAGGGAACGCCCCGCTTATTCGAATAGTAAGGATCGATCTTGACTGGGGAAATACTATTAAGCAAGACTTACAAATAACTGCTATGCGAGGAGAGCAGTTACGTAGACAGCTTTTTAAACGAGAAATAAATATTGTAAATATATATGTAAGTACTTATCCTCCTGTCGATACATATGAACATTATTTAGAAAAAAAATATACATTTAATCAAAAAACAAAGATAACAAATTACTTAATAGATAGGGAGAACGCGGAAGAAAGTTTGCAAAAAATTGGTGACGTACTCGGGGAAGATGTATCTATTCCGTTAAAAAAGGAAGCTGAATATGAAGATATTGATGTTGAAATCCTTAAGCATCATGTCTTAACAAAAATGCAAACGGAAACAGAAGAGAAAAGAAAAATTTTCAATTTCGGCAAACCATTTTTTACTTACTTATTCATCATTATTCAGTTAGTAATGTTCGTCATCTTAGAGTTAAATGGTGGAAGTAAAAATATTGAAGCATTAGTACAGTTTGGTGCTAAATATAACGTACTCATCTTAGAAGGTGAATGGTGGCGATTTATTACGCCGATGTTTTTACATATTTCTGACCATTGCATTTATTTATGAATACACTTGCCCTTTTTTATTTAGGAATAGCGGTGGAGTCGATTTTTGGAAGAAGTCGCTTTTTGTGGATCTACGTTTTTTCTGGGATAATGGGCTCCGTTGCGAGCTTTGTCTTCAGTCCTAGCATCTCAGCAGGTGCAAGTGGAGCCATTTTTGGATGTTTTGGTGCATTATTGTATTTAGGGGTTACGCATCCGCGCCTTTTTTTTAGAACAATCGGATTAAATGTCATCGTCATCATTGTTATTAATTTAATCTTCGGCTTTACTTTTCCTGGCATTGACAATGCCGGTCATATTGGCGGCTTAGTAGGTGGTTTCTTAGCTTCAGGAATCGTTCATTTTCCTAAAAAACGTCGCTTTCGTTATCAAGTAATATATAGTCTCCTTGCTGCTATTGTCATAAGTAGTTTATTATACATCGGTTTTAATGGTGGACAGCTAGGTTTGAATACAGAAATGGTAAACAATTTAGCACAAGCAAAAAATAATGAGGGAAAGCATGAGGAAGCGTATGAATTGATTCATAACTATCTAAAAGAAGAAGAAGGAGATGCGCTGACATATTTTAATCTGTCCTTTGCTGAATATCAGCTGGGGAATGGTAGAAGAAGCAAAAAAACATTTATATATGGCAATTGAAATCGAGCCGGAGTTTCATGAAGCACATTATTATTTAGCGCTCGTCTTTTTAGAAGAAAAGAAGATTGTAGATGCAAAGGAGCATTTAGAAAAAGCGATCGCCATTTCAGATGAAGATCATTATGAAAAACTTTATAAAAAAATAGAAGAAGAAAACTAACTAATTTTTTGTTTGAATAAGACGTATTCATTTTCCTTTGTGTATATTAATACAAGCAATTCTTTTTTGTTTTTATTCAGTAATATAAGCGGGATAAGACTATCAATTGGATCAACTATTGTACCGTTCTCTTTTTTTATTCCTAATAAATAGTTTTTATATAACCCCTCCATTAAATGACCGATAATCTCGTAGGTTTGTTGTTTCGTATAATCACCAGGTAATGTCTTTTTCGCATATTGTAGAGATCTTTGAGGGGAATAGGGATAAATTGTGCAGGGGGAAGTTCAAAAAATTGCATCCCTTTTTCCCATTGTTCCTGCAAATGATGCTTTGCTGCTGTTTGTAAAACGTTAACGCCATTTTTTTCAAATGAATTTGTAGGCTTATGAAACCATAAAAACTTGTCCTCTAGTTGCGAATTGATCACATAAAGTTGACTTTCAGACATATCTTGCATGCTTTTAATTAATCCGTCATTTTCTTCATGAATTTCTGCGTAATGAAATGAGATAGCTTGAAAATAACCGCTATGAAAAAATGACAATTTTTTTGCAACTGCTAACTCATTTGTATGTTGCTTCCAATTCTTTTTCCCAACCGTCTTCTTTAACTTTCCGTTTTTAAAAATAAAGCCCATATCTTGCCGAAGATAAGCCGATCGATCCAGAAGAGACATCATCTCCCAAACAATGGTATACTTTTTTTGGAACTTATTTTGTTTTTTCTGCTTTAGACTTAAATGAGTATTTACTTCCAAAAATGTTGCGTTTTTATGTGGTGGAAAATAAAGTAATTGTTTCTTCATGTTGGTAAAGATTAGAAGAAATAGACATAGTAATCATGAAAGTAACTGTGAAAATCACTAATAATATGTAAATAAGTTTTTTACAAAACAAAATAGCCTCTCCTTTTTTAGCTGCTTTTCGATTATATGCTTTGCTCTATTTCTTTATGATACGTATAAAAGCTAATCAATTTGTTACTTGTGGATCAAAGTGAAATATTTTATACTTTTAATATTGAAAAGCAAAAGAAAATGGTGAGCAAAATGCAAACAATGTATGATGTTCGACAGCTGTTAAAAAGGTTTGGTATTTTTATATATGTTGGTAATCGTTTATCTGATTTACAATTAATAGAGGAAGAGCTTAGGGAACTACATCGTGCAAAATTAATTAACACTCAAGAGTTTCAACAAGCTCTGCTCATTATTTGGAATGAAATAAAAGAAAGAAAAGGCTAAACAAAACAAGCAGAAAAACGATGGAAATGAAATGTGAATGGTAGGAAAATGAAGTGAATCGATTCTATTTGTCAATCATTTACTATTTTATGTTAAACTAATGAACTAGTATCACCTCAACTAGAAGGAAACCCTCATAGGAAAAAAAAGCATTATTTTTCACTACTTTGACAAAAATGAAACTTTTTATTGTTTTATACGTCTAAACAAGCGGGTAAATAAATAATATTCAAACAAGCCTTGCCGATTAATTAATTGCTTTTTTTGCAAAAAGTATTAAGATGGTGGTTGATCGCTATTTAAGAACCTAAAAAATGTAAAGAAATTCTTGCTATCTATTTTTGTTAGTAACAGGAGGTTTTTTTTCAGATGAAAAAGAAAAAAGAATGCGAGTGACGCTTCCTTTACTGGCAGCGGTTTTACTTTGGATTAAAACGTATATTGTCTATAAAACTAGCTTTAATATAAATATTGAAAATGTAATGCAAGAATTTATCCTATTTATTAGCCCACTTAGCTTTTTATTATTTATTTTTGGGATTGCATTATTTTTTAAATCTGAGAAGGTACGTAATCGTTATTTAATGATTACTAGTATCGTCCTTACTCTTATTCTATACGGTAATGTTGGATTTTATCGCTTTTTTAATGACTTCTTAACATTACCTGTGTTATTTCAAACGAGCAACTTTGCTGATTTAGGGAATAGTGTGACAGAACTATTACAGTTTGCCGATATTTTATTTTTAACGGATATTTTCATCCTAGCTTGGGTGATAAAGAAAAAGCCAAGTTTTATAAGCTTCGCACCATTAACAAAGAGTAAACGTCGGGCTTATTTTCTTGTTTTATTGCAATGCTCTTTTTGAACATTGGTTTAGCAGAAACAGAACGCCCGCAACTTCTCACTCGTACATTTGACCGTGAAATGCTTGTGAAAAATCTTGGGACATATAATTACCATATTTATGATGCTTTTCTGCAGTCGAAATCTTCTGCGCAAAGAGCAATGGCTGATGGTAGTGAATTAGTAGATATCGAAAACTATTTAAAAGCAAATCATGTTAAACCGAAAGATGAGCTTTTCGGGATTGCTAAAGGGAAGAATATAATTGCCATTACACTAGAATCTACACAAGAGTTTGTCATGAATGAAAAGATGAATGGGGAAGAAATAACGCCATTTTTAAATGAATTCATTAAGGATAGTTATTACTTTGATAATTTTTACCATCAAACAGGTCAAGGGAAAACATCCGATTCTGAAGTTTATTGCTTGAAAATTCATTGTATCCATTGAGTCGGGGTGCAGTCTTCTTTACACATTCTGGTAATGAATATCACACAATGGCTGAAAGATTAAATGAACAAGGCTATTTTACTTGCAAGTATGCATGCGAATAATAAAAGTTTTTGGAACAGGGATATCATGTATGATGCTATCGGTTACCAATGCTTTTACTCAGCAATTGATTATGACATTAATGAGGAAAATTCTGTTGGTTGGGGATTAAAAGATATTCCGTTCTTTGAACAATCGATTGAGCATATAAAAAATATGCCAAAACCTTTTTATACGAAGATGATCACGTTGACAAATCACCATCCGTTTCATTTGGATGAAGAGGATAAATTAATTGGTGAATATAATTCAAATAGTCGAACGGTAAACCGTTATTTCGGAACGGTTCGTTATACGGATGAAGCGGTTAAACATTTTATCCAGCAACTAAAAGAAGAAGGTCTCTACGAAGATTCAATTATCGTTATGTATGGCGACCATTATGGTATTTCGGAAAACCATAATGAAGCGATGAGTCAGTATTTAGGTAAAGAAGTTACACCATATGTAAGTGCTCAACTGCAAAAAGTACCATTAATTATTCATATTCCTGGAGTAACGGATCAAGGTAAAGGGGAAGTTATTTCAAAAGTTGGCGGACAAATTGATTTACGTCCAACATTGATGCATTTACTTGGACTAGAAACAAAGCAAGATCTTCAATTTGGTGAAGATTTATTCTCGGATGATCATCGTGACTTTGTCGTATTCCGTGATGGTCGTTTCGTTACGAAGGACTATGTGTATGCAGATAACACATGTTATTCAAAAGAAACAGAGGAACCAGTTGAAAATCAAGAAGCATGCGATCCATATAAAGAAAAAGTGCGCACTGAATTAGATTACTCGGATAAGATTATTTACGGAGATTTACTCCGCTTTTATGAAAATAAAAATAAAAATAAAAACTAACAGTCTTGAGTACGAAAATAGACACCTGCAAATACACGTAATCGCAGGTGTCTTTCCTATTTAATATTCTTTCAATAAGAAATGTTTTTACTTGAAAAATTGCATTTTGTTATTTATTTTTAATATAAATGAAACATATTTAACTTAGAGCCGTATATGGATAAATAGAGTGTGATTGAAATGAGGTGGTGGTATAGGTGAAAGTAGGTAGGAAAAAGGTATTTGTTACTGTCTTTTTAGTCATTTTGATCATGTTAACATCATGTAGTAGTGAGCAAAAAAAGGCTCTTCACCACAAGCAACGAGAAGCGGACAGCCAAACATTGGATAGAATCATTCCACTGAAAGTAGATCAAAACGAATTTCAAAAAATTGCTGGATGGTTGGCAACTGATACAGTGGCATACATAAAAAAGGTTTCCGATGAATCACAAGTATATGCCTATAATCTCACAACTGGCGAGCAAAAGCTTCTTTTCAAAACGACTGAGCCTATCATTGACGTGCATATAAGCCCTACATATTCAAAGCTGCTTATTCATACCGCTCCATTTACATATGCTGCAAACATCTATATCATTAACCACGCTGGCACTATTTTATATGAGAAAACGATTGATTCTTTTGAAATAGAATTTTCTTGGAATAATCAAGATGACAATCTCGTACTTATCACTGCTTTTTTTGAAGATTGGTCATACGAAGTAAAGCTTTTGCATATAGCAGGAAAAACATTAAAAACAATAGAAGTTAGTCAACCATTTCAAAAGTGGTTTCATAAGGACATGCTTATTTCTCAAGGTTGGGATGCCGAAGAAGCTGATTTACATGCACCACTTGTTGGCTCTTTTATCGATGAGTTGGAAAGAAAGAATATTTTGTTAGAGGATATTTATTATTTTGATACGTTCTCCAAGTTGCTATTTGCTATAACGGTTTCTGAAGAGGAGGAGGGGGAAGCGACCTATCACTTTTATAATGAAAAGCTAAACGAAATAGGCCATGTAAAAGTCCCATTGCTTATTAGTCAATATTCCGATTGGCTCATTCCTTATTATGATCTGATGCCTGCGCAAAAGTCATTTCTCTATTTTACCCCTTATCAAAGCGATGACGAGAAAAAGGAGGATACATATCGACTGATTCAATATGATTTGGAAAATAAGAAGCAATATATTATAGGAGAACAGTTAGGCAATGCACCAATATCATGTGCAGCTAACAGTAAAAATTGTTTATATGGATTTCAATTTGAAAAGTTGATAAGAACAGATTCAAACGAAATAGTTCCATTAGTGATTACGAATGAAACCTCTTCTTAGTCAGCGTGTGTGATAGCGTCATATAAAATAAAAAAACCGCAAGTCATGCGGTTTTTTTATGAAGGATATCCTGAATTGATGATTGTCATCACTGAGAAAAATCCAAATACTGCAATCGTACCAAGGGCAAAGATAATGCCTAATATATTTTTATTTTTTATTGCACTAAAAAAACCAAAGATCGCTAATAATGTAACTAGCGCAAAAATAATAGCTGTAACCATGTTTTTCTCCTTTCTTTTATAAACGGATATTGAATGGGTTTGGGATAATATAAGTATGTAGTAGCGGAAATTATCTCATTAATAGTTTACAATTTATTCACCTATTTGTCGAGTGTTAAAAATGACACTTCTATGTCTAATAGGTTATTATGATCATATATGAAACAAATATGCAGTTAAAGTTGGTCTCATGTTAAAATAATGTTAGGAGGATGAGAGGATGGAATGGCATAAAGTACCAGTTGGTGGCTTGCAAACAAATTGTTATATCTTACATAAGAATGGGGAATGTATAGTTTTCGATCCGGGGGAAGAAGGAGAGAAATTAATTACCTTCCTGGAGGAAAAAAAATTACAGCCGCTAGCGATTATGTTGACCCATGCACACTTTGATCATATTGGGGCTGTGGACAACATAAGAGATCGTTACAATGTTCCTGTATATATCCATGAGAGAGAGGCAGAATGGTTGCTTGACCCTAATTTAAACGGTTCTGGGCGATTTATGGGTCTTAACGATGTAAAAGCAAAGCCAGCTGATCATTTCATTTCGAAGGAGCAATTGCTGACAGTTGGGCCCTTTGAACTACAAACTTTTCATACACCGGGACATTCTCCGGGAAGTGTATCTTATTATTTGAAATCGATAAACACAATCATTAGTGGAGATACATTATTTTCAGGAGGTATCGGAAGAACTGATTTACGAGATGGAGATCATCGTCAACTGTTAGAAAGTATCCATAACAAACTGTTAACTTTACCAGAGGAAACTGTCGTTTTACCTGGACATGGATCGACAACAACGATCGGTAATGAAATGGATTCAAATCCATATTTACATGGCTTTTAAATGAACCACTAGAAATCAGCTAATATTTGCAGAAAAAAAGCTCTTGAATATGATATTCAAGAGCTCTATTCATTTCTTTAGAGTCCGCCACCTGGTGGCATCATAAATGCAGTGTAGTATGTAAATCCAGCAAAAAACACTGTCAAGTATGCACCAAATATATACATATACATGCGTTCAGTTAAATGTAAGTAACTGAGTATAACGAAAAATCCTGTTTGACTAAGGAATAAGATTGAGACCCCTTTTTGATCTCCTAGGAAAAACATAATTCCAATGACTGCTGTCCAAAACCCTAAAACTCTATACATGCGTTCCACGGTATCCCTCCTTATGCACCCTATAGTCCATCAATTTTATATTATAGTCTAAGTAGATAGGTTTTGTAAATATGCTTTACTTATTGTTTGTGACGATTACATGATAAATACAGTTTTGACAACCATTCATCATTTTTTGATTTTGCTGAAATGTATCGATATTAAATAAAGTTTCAAATGCACCTTTTAAGTATGCATTGTGCGCATCACAGATAAATAAATGTTCTTGCATGGATTCATAAAAAGGGCAATTATAAATATTAAAAGTAATTTTTGCTTCTCCATCCTCTTCTTTGATCATTGGGAAGTAACCGATGAGCGATGTCACCGATGACAAAATGTTAATCTTATCATCAAAAGATAAGGCATCTTTTCTTTTATTATATCCCATTATTCGTTTTTTCACTAATGTTTTTCCTCTTTCATTAGCAACCCGAATAAGCGCTTTTTTTCCCTCATCTCCAAATAGTTCCAATGCTTCTAAAGACATATTTGCTAACAGTTGATAATCACGTCGTGGAAAGGATAGTTCTACTCCTTCTTCTGATACGCGATACATTCTTCCCGGCCGACCACCACTACCTGTCCTCTGTATACTTGATGTTACTACTTCCACTTCATTTAATTTTGATAAATGAAGACGTGCAACATTCGGATGGATGTTAAATTCATCTGCAATATCCTGAACGGAAACCGCTTTTTTATGTTGTGACATATATTGATAAATCGATAGGCGGGTCGGATCCCCTAAAGCCTTTGTGATTTTTAATGTATTTTCCATTGAGATTTCACCTCTTCAATTATATATTATCACTATTATAATGTGTTAAACTTGCTTTGATGAAAAAAACTCCATTTTTTTTAAAATAAAAGGAGGAAAAGGGAAGAAACAGTCGAATATGAATTATTAGTAATATGAAAAAGGGGGTGTCTTGTATTTCGTGTCCATTGAAAAACTAGTAGATGCTTTGCTTGAGAGAGCCATTCAATTAAAAGCAACAGATATTCATCTCATTCCAAGGAAAGACAAATATGATATTTTGTACCGCTTCCAAGGATTTTTAAGGCCTTATCGCAAAATATCTCACCAAACAGCTGAACGTTGTATTTCTCATTTGAAATTTATCTCCTCCATGGATATTAGTGAAAAAAGGAAGCCACAAAGCGGTTCTTTTCAAATAACCTTATCTGACACTATCACTTCCATTCGAATTTCTACTCTCCCAACTGCAACGACAAAGGAAAGCCTCGTTATACGTACTTTCTTCCATGCTATGCATACCATTCATTAGAAAAATCAGCTTTATTTCCAAATCAAGCAAAAAAATTATATGCATTCATGATGCACGCTCATGGTTTAATTATTTTTACTGGACCGACTGGAAGTGGAAAATCGACAACAATGTATCAAATCGTCGAAAATTATGCTTCCAAGTCACATCGTCAAGTCATTACATTAGAAGATCCTGTTGAAAAGCAAAATGACCAATTCTTGCAAGTACCGATTAATGAAAAAGCTGGCATCACTTATCACACCGGTTTAAAGGCGATTTTACGACATGATCCTGATGTGATTTTAGTTGGGGAGATACGTGATGCAGAAACTGCAAAAATGGCCATTCGCGCTTCTTTAACAGGACATCTAGTACTTACGACATTGCATACGCGCGACACAAAAGGAGCTATTTATCGCCTTATTGAATTCGGTGTGCGATGGCATGAGATTGAGCAAACGCTTATTGCTGTAACGGCTCAAAGACTGGTGCAATTGCTCTGTCCATTTTGTGGAGAGCAATGCTCTAGTTATTGTTTACAAAAATCAGGAGAAAGACGAGTTGCAGTTTATGAGGTTTTACATGGTAAAGCACTTCAACAAGTGTTAAAAGAAGCGAGAGGTGAGAAAGCAACTTACAATTATCCAACTTTGCAGTATTGGTTAAGAAAGGGGATTGCACTTGGCTACATCTCAAATACGGAATTTAATCGTTGGGTATTTCAGGAGAAGAAATAAATTATCGTTGAGGAAACAAGGAACCTTTTTAAGCAGATTAGGTGAGATGTTGGAAAATGGTTTTTCATTATCGGAAGGGATTGATTTTTTACGTCGTCTAAATAGGAAAGATCAAGCAATGTATCAATCGATACTCAACAGATTACAAACCGGTGCTCCACTTTATGAGGTATTAAATGAGCATCACTTTGATCCAAAGGCATGTATGCAAATTTACTTCGCTGAAAAACATAGTTATTTAGCTTCTTCCCTACAAGCATCAGGGGGTTATTTACTGAAAAGAGAGCAGGATAAAAAGAAATTATTAAAGCTGTTACACTATCCCTTCATCCTAATCATTGCATTGTTTTTAGTCATGATATTATTGAATCACTTTTTACTTCCCCGCTTCGAACATCTTTATCAATCGATGGTATATGAACCTAATTACAGTACTCGTATCCTCATGCACTTCATGCAATTTACCCCCCTCTATTTATTGTTGTTTATCTTCATTGGTTTGTCTCTCCTCTTCATTTTCATCTTTTATCAACGTCATCAAACAGCGCTTCAAAAGGCGACTACATTCAGTCAGCTACCATTTCTCGGTTTTCTTTATAAGTTGTATACTAGTCAATTTTTAGCAAGAGAATGGAGCTTTCTATTAAAGAGTGGCTTCTCAATCAGTGACATTTTACATGTAATGTCTTTTCAAAGCTTTCGTCCGCTTTTTCGGGAAGCAGCTGAAAATATGAGGGAAAATTTAAAAGCAGGCAGGTCATTTTCAGATGCTCTAGCAAGCTTTTCCTTTGTTGAGCAAGAATTAGTGACAATTATCCGTCATGGGGAAAAAAGCGGAAATCTCAGTAAAGAGCTAGCATATTATAGCCATTTTTGCTTACAGAAAATGGAGGGGAAAATAGAAAAAACTTTTATACTCGTCCAGCCAATGATATTTATTTTTATTGGGATACTGATTGTTTTGATTTATATGGCGATATTACTGCCGATGTTTCAAATGCTCGAATCCATTTAATAGAGGTGAAAAAATGAGAAATGAACGAGGTTTCACTTTGATAGAAATGTTAATTGTTATGTTAATCATTACTGTTTTGCTCTTTATCGCGATTCCGAATATTATCAAACATAGTGCTTCTGTTCACAAAAAGGGTTGTGAAGCTTATATTCATATGGTAAAAGGACAAGTTCAAGCATATCAAGTAGAAAAGAATACAAAAACTGTTCCTACGCTTGACAAGTTAGTGTCTGAAGGATATGTGACACATAAAACATGTCCGAACGGGAAAAAAATCGTGATAGATAAAAATGGAAATGTCCGTGAGAAGAAATAAGACAGCTTGGAATAAGCAGGGATTTACACTTGTTGAGATATTGATTGTGTTAGCAGTTATCACTATTTTACTTGTTTTTACAATAGGCGGGTTAGATAAAATAAGAGGTGCTATGCAGCAACAGATGTTTTTCGATCAGCTCAGAGCCGACTTATACTTTGCTAAGTCATATGCATTTGGTCATGATCAAAGAGTGACCGTTCGATTTCAACCTGAAGAGAATAAGTACATCATTCGTGCAGAAAGTGACGACATCTTAATAGAGAGAACATTGCCATCCGGAATAGTAATATCAAAATCAAATCTATTAACAGTGGATATGTTACCAACAGGGACAGTGAATCGCTTTGGAAAAGTGACATTTCAGACGAAAAAATAGTGTTCATCTTATTTTTTATATAGGAAGGGGACGATTTACAATCAATGAATGAGAAAGGTTTTACAATGTTAGATGGTCTTGTTTCATTCAGCTTTCTATTAATGATTACCTTATCTCTCCTTCCGCTAATGTTTCATATGGTTAACAAGTTAGATGAGATGAGGAAAGATGTTATCGCTGCACGTTTATTATATGAACAAATTGAGCGCTATATCGTTACAGGTGAGACAAGTTCATCAGTGGAAACGATAGGGGCAACGGATTATTTCTTATCAATTGAACGAACTTCAAATCAAAGGTGGAAGGCATGTGTACAATATCAACTTAAACAAAGCTGTATTTCGGAGCCGGACGAATGAACGTGGATTTACAATGATTGAATCAATTATCCAACTTCTCATTCTAAGTATGATTATGCTGCTTTTCCCCTTCATTCTAAAAGCTTACGCTGTTCTCCAACTTTCGTTTACTGAAGGTGAACCATATGAATGGAATCTTTTTTATTATTGAATTGCGCAAAGAAGTAAAGCAAGCGAATCAATGGGAGATAAATCAGGATCAACTATATTTATCAATAGATGACAAAGTTATTTCTTACGAAGGATACAAAACTTTTTTACGAAGAAGGGTCGATCATAAGGGGCATGAACCTGTTTTACAAGGGATAAAATCTTTTTCGTTTTTACCTCGAGATAACGGTTTTACCCTAAAAGTAATATTTCAGCATGGGGAACCAACATATGCACATTTTTATCCTATTCAATCAAAAGAGGAAGAGCAAGTAGAGGAGGTTGAAATAAATCAATAACGAAAAAGGGGCTGTATTTCCGGTCGCTTTCATCGTTTCTTTTATCACATTTTCCTTTATACTAGCAGCAGTGAATATTTATATGTCATATACTCAATATCAGCGGGAAATAGAAAACTATTATTATATAGAATCGATCACAGCCTTTTCGGTGCAAGCACTACAGGCTCATATTCATAAAGAAAGTAATAAAAAGGTAGGTTCATATTCTTTTGAACGAGGAGTGGTACACTTTCGAACCACGTCAGTTAGTGAAGACATATATAACATGAAATTAACTGTAGAATTAGACGTAGATCAAACAGTAACAAAAGAGTTAATATATAATAAAAGGAAAGGACAAGTGGAAAGACTTGCTGAATGATGGGGGAGAGAATATTGGTATCGACATTTTTAATTGGCTTTATGGGTGTTGGAAAAACAACGATAGGAACAGCTTTAGCGAAGCACTGGGATTGTCCTGTGTTTGATACAGATCAACTAATCGAAAAGGAACAAACAGAAGTATCAATCAAATATTTTCAGAAAAAGGAGAAGCATATTTTCGTGATGTAGAAGTGGATATGTTAAAGGTAGTTAGTAAAAAATCCGGGGTGATTACGACTGGGGGTGGAATCATTTTACGTGAAGAAAACAGACTCCTTTTAAAAAATAGTGGAAGGTCTATCTTTTTAACTTGTGAGCCTCATGTGATATTAGAGAGGTTAAAAGGGGATGATACAAGACCAGTCATTAAAGAAAAGAACGCAGCTGATATTGTCGCTCTATTCAAAAAACGGCTTCCGCTTTATAAAGAGAGTGCAAATATAATAATAGACACAACTTTCCTATCAGTTGAAGAAGTGGTACATGAAATAAATAAACGTATAAAAAAAGGCAATTACGGGAATAATTCAAAACAATTCTTTTGAAGGTGGTGTCCCTTATTGTCTATAAATGATTATATAAAATATATGATAGAGGCCTTTATCAAACACTTCAATACGCCTAAAACAAAACGTAAGCGACGCCGTTTACAAAAAAAAGAACAGAGACAACCAATTTTATATCGGTGGTTTGGGCTTGTTCCATATTCAATTAAGATGTTTTTGCAAAAGTACAAATAAGTTTGCTCCAAGAATCATTGGGGTGAACTTTTCTTTTTTATTTCGGATAGTTAAAATGGATGTAGCATACATAGCATGGAGGCTGAAAATGATGGGGCTTATTTATCAGAATGATTATGTGCGTATCGAACAAACGCGTAATGATAGAATCGCATTAAAACGAACCAATCCCATTTCAGTAATCACTTTAGTTCAAAAAGGAGAACAATTTTTATTTATAAAGCAATATCGGGCTCCAATTGATCAATATATATTGCAATTACCCGGTGGTGGTGTAGACAAGGGAGAAAATCTAGAGGAAGCGGCAAGAAGAGAGTTACGTGAGGAAACAGGCATCATTTGTGGACATATGGAATACTTTGGTAAAATGTATTCATCACCATGGATTACGAACGAAGAATGCCATGTATATTTTACGGATGATATAAAAAAAGAGCAAGAACAAATACTTGAGGAACATGAGCAAATTGAAATAGTATACATAAAGATACAAGATTGTTTTGAAGGAAAAAACGTCATTTTTGAAGATGCTGAATTGGCATTTGCACTATATCAATACTTTCTTAGAAAGATGGGGAAATCGTAATTTCCAGTTTGTCACTTAGAAGGAGAACCTGTTAGCTGTTTCTCCTTTTAAGTGAGTACCGGACTTGTTAAATAAAACAATCCACCATTTATAATATCAATTTTAATTTTAGGTTCGTATTGTTCTTGAATGGCCTTTTTTTCAATTTCATACGCCTCTGGTTTTTCATCCATCTCCTCGTAAAAATGATCTAACAAGTTCATATCCTCTCTTAATCGTTGTTTTGCCTCTTCCGCCCACGTATGATCTTCGGCACTAATTTCTTCGCGCAAAAAAGTTTCCAATCGTCTTATTGCACTTCCTGGCATAATGATCGGTGAAAGCGTAAAACAATAATCCGGCATTTTTCTCGTTAACGTTAAGCCTTTTATTTTATGGTGAAAGTTTTCGACTAGCATTCCGTTAATTAAACTAAGACCAAGTGATCGGAGTGTATTTCTTTTTTTATCGCATTGATATGAAATATTCACATTTAGACAGAGCCAGGGGTATAAAGGTCTTTGTCTAATTTGAAATGCTTCTTTCTGTTCATACAAACGGATATATCGAGCATTTTTTTTTGTCGATTGGAAGATTTGATGAAGTCGTGGAGAACCAAAATGAATTTTTTCCCCTTTTACATCATCAGACACTTGATTAGGATTAGTGATAAGAGTAATTGACATCGGCTGAGGTGTACCCCCAATCTTCTCAAGGTAATGCCAATAAAATGGTCGATTCATTAATTCTTTATCTAGTTCAGCTGTTAATTGCACGGTGAGGTAACCGCGCTGATTATCGGTGATCTGACATTTATTCGCCTTAAAATATTGTTCAAGATATTGATGAATTTCTTCCTGTTGCATTAGAATCCTCCTCTTTCTGTACTATTTCTGCTAGCTGGATCATTTCGGATAAATTGTTGATTTTTACATTCATTTCTCCTTCAGAATGTGAATTGGTAAAGATGTCTAAGAAATGGTCTTCAAGATTCCCAAAATCTAAACGTGTGAGAATGTCATCTAATTCACCGATTACTCGTTCAAAAATACGAATTTTTTCATATAACAATGTTAAGATATGCTCTTCAATCGTACCTTTGATCATTAAATTATAAATATACACATCCTGTTCCTGACCGAAACGATGGATCCTACCAATTCTCTGTTCTAATCTCATTGGATTCCAAGGAAGGTCAAAGTTAATCATATGATGACAAAATTGTAAATTGATCCCTTCCCCTCCAGCTTCGGTCGCAATAAGAACTTGTGCTTGATTTTGAAAGAGCTGGCGCATCCAGTCTTTCTTTCCGCGTTTAAATCCACCTCTAAAGGGAACAGAGGAAATCCCATGTTGTTTTAAAAACCACTGTAAATATAGTTGAGTAGCACGGTATTCTGTAAAAATAATGACTTTATCATTAATCTGTTTGATTAATTTTAATACTTGTTCTGCTTTTGAATTGATTTCTATTTTTTCGATTCTACTCATAAGTAATTGCAGTGTTTCCTGGAATTGTTTAGACGAATTCTCTTGTTTTGCAAGCATATTTTTTAAGGTAAAATATACAGCCTCTTTACTGCTACAAGCTTCTCTTTTTAGAGTTAAGAGTGAAAATGCATTTGCTGCAAAAAGATTGTTCGACTGTTTTAACCATTCTATTTCTTCATAAAGTGCACGTTCCGCATCACTAAATGTAATCGGGATTGTTTTTACATGTCGTTTTTTCCACTGTATTTTTGTATCTTCCCGTCTATTGCGAACCATTACTTTATTGATTAATTCACGAAGGTGTTGATCATCATGGATAGTTGTTTTAATTCTGTTTATATTTATCTAAAAATCCTGTTTGTGTACCGAGATGCCCTGGTTTTAGCAAAGATACGAGATGAAAAATTTCATCTATACGATTTTGAATAGGTGTTGCAGTTAGTAGTAAACAAAATTTTTTCTTTAAATTTTGCACAAATTCGTAGTTTTTTGTTTTAGGGTTTTTCAGTTTGTGTGCTTCATCAACGATCACTAAGTCATAGTTTTGTTCATATATCTGTTTCGCGGTGTGGACCTCTCTTTGCCATATCTAAGGAGGTGACGACACAATCAACTTGACTCCAGTTATAACTTTTTTTATATGCAATTGCAGGAATATGAAACTTTGAATTTAACTCTTCTGTCCATTGAGAGACAAGGGATGCTGGGACAAGAATTAAAGCTTTACGAACGAGCCCTCTAATCATATATTCTTTTAGTATAAGCCCTGCCTCTATTGTTTTTCCTAAGCCAACCTCATCGGCTAATATCGCTTTTCCATTCATTTCTTCCACCACTTGCTTTGGCTACTTCCAATTGATGTGGTAAAGGTGTTAAGTTTGCTAAGTGTTTAGGAGCTTGTAAACCTTCGAAGGTTGGAATGGCTAAGCTGTTCTTCCCCTCGTAAGGCAAGTTCGTATAGTTCCCAACTTGCCCAGGGACCATCTTGTTCAAAACATTCCAAAAAACCATTTGCCCATGAATGATCAAATTCAATTGTTTTTATCATTTTTGTCTCCCCCTTTATAGATGGTTAAAGATTGCTCCATCAGGTGAAAAATGGTATTATATAATCTGATTATAATTTTTTGAAATTTGGGACACCGTACTCGTTCTTTATCATACATATCGTTTTTATTATGACCAATTTTTGCTTTAATATAGGCGAATGATGGCAAGGGGAGAGACTGTGTAATGACAGCGCCGAAGGAGCAAGCAGATAATGTGAATCTCTCAGGCAAAAAGCCCCTTGCTTGACGCGGCTCTGGAGAAAGCCCATCATGTTGAAGAGCCACCAATGTGGAAACATATTTGGTAAACTTTCAGGTGCTAAGACAGAGAATTTATCAGATGATAGATTTTCTGTCTATTTTTATATCCACCTGTTTAACTTACCTGCCTCTTTTTCATTACATGTGATAAATGATCTTAAGTTTTAAGGGAGGTAAAGTCTAAAATAAGTAAGTTTAAATGGATAAAATAAAGGAGGGAATGAAATGCCAGATTTACAGAGAACACCGCTATTTGATACCTATAAAAAATATGGAGCAAAGACAATTGATTTTGGTGGCTGGGAAATGCCAGTTCAATTTTCAGGTATTAAAAAAGAGCATGAAGCAGTCAGGACAAAAGCAGGCCTTTTTGATGTTTCTCACATGGGTGAAATCGCTATTACTGGCAATGACAGCGACGTATTTTTGCAAAAAATGATGACAAATGACATATCTAAGCTCAGAGTCGGATTTGTCCAGTATACACCGATGTGTTATGAAGACGGCGGTGTTGTAGATGACTTACTAATTTATAAGCTTGCAGAAAATCATTATTTATTAGTAGTGAATGCAGCGAATACAGAAAAAGATGTTGAATGGTTGAAAAAACATGCAGTGGGAGACGTAACTATTGAGAATGTGTCAGCACATTATTGCTTGGCTCGCGATTCAAGGACCAAAAGCCGAGAGTATCCTTCAAAAATTGACGCCTGATAGCAATTTAAGTGCGATCAAACCTTTCCAATTTGAACAAAAAACAAAGATAGATGATGAACAAGTATTATTGTCACGCACTGGCTATACAGGGGAAGATGGGTTTGAAATATATTGTAAACCGACAGCAGCAGTGAAGTTATGGAATGCTATCTTAAGAGCAGGTGAAAACGATGGCTTAATTCCCTGTGGTCTAGGTGCAAGAGATACACTTCGTTTTGAAGCAACCTTAGTTCTTTACGGCCAAGAGCTATCACCTGGACATTTCACCACTAGAAGCTGGTCTTGATTTTGCTGTTAAACTTAATAAAAAAGAACCATTTAAAGGAAAAGATGCTTTGCTGAAACAGAAGGAAAAAGGACTTCCCCGCAAGCTCATTGGAATAGAAATGATTGAACGTGGCATACCTAGAACAGGATATGAGGTATTTGTGAATGGGCAAAAAGTTGGGGAAGTAACATCTGGTACACAATCGCCCACATTGAAAAAGAACATTGGATTGGCATTAATAAAGACGGCATTTGCCAAAGTAGGTCAACAATTAGAAGTGAAAGTACGTAAAAAACTGTTGAAAGCGAGCGTTGTACCAACCCCATTTTACCAAAGAGGAAAAAAATAGTTGGGAGTGAAGATGATGACGAAACACCGTTACTTGCCGATGACGGAGCAAGATAAAGATGAAATGCTACGTGAAATTGGTGTTAACTCTATCGATGAATTATTCGCGGATATTCCTAAAAATGGAGGTTTAAAGGTGAATATAACATAAAAAAAGCCAAGTCGGAGAATGCGCTTTTAAAAGAACTTGCTAGTTTAGCAAAGAAAAATGCAAATATCCAAGAAAACATTTCTTTTTTAGGAGCAGGTGTGTATGATCATTACATTCCATCCATTGTCGATCACGTTATTTCCCGTTCAGAGTTTTATACAGCATACACGCCATACCAACCAGAAATTTCCCAAGGAGAATTACAAGCTATTTTTGAATTTCAAACGATGATTTGTGAATTAACAGGCATGGATATTGCTAATTCATCTATGTATGATGGTGGGACTGCATTAGCGGAAGCGGCTATGCTTAGTTGTGGGCAAACAAGAAGAAAGAAAGTGCTAGTATCAGAAGCTGTTCATCCTGAATCACGTGCTGTTTTAAACACATATGCAAAAGGTCAATATATTGAAGTGATAGAAATACCGCTTAAAAATGGAAAAACGGATATTGAAGCCTTAAAAGCAGAAATGAATGAAGAGATAGCGGCGGTCATCGTCCAATATCCAAACTTCTTTGGGCAAATTGAACCGCTAAAAGCGATAGAATCAATTGTACATGAATATAAAGGATTATTTGTTGTCTCAAGCAATCCGCTAGCTCTTGGTATTTTAACACCACCGGGAGCGTTTCAAGCAGATATTGTGATCGGGGATGTCCAACCATTCGGGATTCCAACTTCCTTCGGTGGTCCTCACTGTGGGTATTTTGCCGTTACAAAAAAGTTAATGCGCAAATTGCCTGGGCGTTTAGTTGGCGAAACGACTGATGTAAATGGAAAACGCGGTTTTGTTCTCACACTTCAAGCTAGGGAACAGCATATTCGTCGTGATAAAGCAACATCTAATATTTGTTCCAACCAAGCTTTAAATGCATTAGCAGCGGCAGTTACCATGTCAGCCCTCGGTAAAAAAGGAATAAGAGAAATGGCATTGCAAAACCTTCATAAAGCACATTATGCAAAAGAAGTATTTCAACAGCATGGATATGAAATTGTTTTTGACGATCATCATTTTAATGAATTTGTCGTCAAGTTGAATAAACCTATCTCTACAATAAATAAGCAGCTTTTAAAGAAAGGGATTATTGGGGGCTATGATGTAGAACGGGATTATCCTGAACCTAAAAAGGCATATGCTCGAGCTGTCACAGAGCTGCGAACAAAAGAAGAAATCGATCACTTTGTGAAGGAATTGGGGGATATTCATGAATAAGGAATTGAAACTCATTTTTGAAATTTCTAAACCAGGCCGTATCGGTTATAGTTTGCCGCCACTAGATGTCCAGAAGCCGATCTCGATGACTTATTGCCTCCTGAATATATACGGACAGAGGAGCCAAACTTACCTGAAGTTGCGGAATTAGATATCATGCGGCATTATACTGAATTATCAACGCATAATCACGGCGTTGACTCAGGGTTTTACCCGCTCGGTTCCTGTACGATGAAATATAACCCTAAAATCAATGAAGATGTTGCCAGACTCCCTGGTTTTGCCCATCTTCACCCACTTCAGGCAGAAGAATCAACTCAGGGTGCAATGGCACTTATGTACGATTTACAGGAACATTTGCAAGAAATTACGGGAATGGATACAGTTACATTACAACCAGCAGCTGGTGCGCATGGGGAATGGACTGGATTAATGATGATTCGGGCATATCATGAGGCGAATGGTGATTTGAAACGAACGAAAGTAATTGTTCCTGATACAGCGCATGGAACAAACCCCGCATCTGCCACAGTAGCAGGTTTAGAAACGGTCACTGTAAAATCTGACCAAAAAGGCCTCGTTGATTTAGAACATTTAAAAACGCTAGTTGGACCTGATACGGCAGCATTATGTTAACAAATCCAAACACATTAGGATTATTTGAGGAAAATATTTTGGAAATGGCGGAAATTGTTCATAATGCAGGTGGAAAGCTATATTATGATGGGGCAAATCTTAATGCTGTTATGGCAAAAGCACGGCCTGGTGATATGGGTTTCGATGTTGTTCATTTAAATCTTCATAAAACATTTACAGGACCACATGGAGGTGGGGGCCCTGGGTCTGGACCTGTTGGAGTAAAATCAGAACTAATCCCATTTTTACCAAAACCGGTACTTATAAAAACAGATAAAGGTTTCGTCTTTGATGAAGATCGTCCACAATCGATTGGCCGTGTTAAACCATACTTTGGGAATTTTGGTATCAATGTTCGTGCTTATACGTATATTCGAACAATGGGCCCTGATGGATTAAAGAAAGTAACAGAAATGCTGTTCTCAATGCAAACTACATGATGAGAAAACTAGCACCATATTTTGATTTACCATATGATCGTCACTGTAAGCATGAATTCGTTTTAAGCGGAAGACGTCAAAAGAAATTAGGTGTCCGAACTTTAGATATGGCGAAGCGGTTATTAGACTTTGGTTATCATCCCCCAACCATTTACTTCCCATTAAATGTAGAAGAGGGAATGATGTTTGAACCAACAGAAACGGAGTCAAAAGAAACGTTAGACTTATTCATTGAAACGATGATTCAAATAGCGAAAGAAGTGGAGGAAGATCCTGAAATTGTGCAAGAGGCTCCTCATACGACAGTTGTAAAAAGATTAGATGAAACGAAAGCAGCTCGAAAACCGACTCTTCGCTATCAAAAAGAAAACTAAAACAAGAGCATTTCCTTCGCGATCGCAAGGAAATGCTCTTAAGCTTTTTCAGCCATTTTAACCTTATTAATGTTTCATTTTGATTTTACCAGTCCACTTTTTAAATCCACCTTCTAAGTGATAGAGATCTTTATAGCCAGCTTTATTTAAAATTAAAGCAGCTCGTCCACTCCGTGCTCCACTTTGACAGTATAAATAGACTGGTTGATCTGTACGAATTTCTTTCATTCGCGTTTTTAATTGTGATAAAGGGATATTCCGCGCTCCTAAAATATGGCCACTATCAAACTCATTTGGCTCACGGACGTCAATCAACTGTGCCTTACGATATCCGCCACGGAAATCTTCTTCTGATAATGTCGTTAATATTTTCTTCAAAGTGAAGTGGTTATAAACTAAGTAGATAATAATGGCAATGATTATGCCTAAAATGACATATAACAATAATCTGACCCCTTTCATAGATAACACTCTATACTATTATATTCTTGAAGGACAAATGAAGCAAAAGTTTTATTCACATTCACTTTTATTTTTATGCCGAATCTGATAGAACTGAATGTTGCTTATAACTGAGATAATAAAACGGGGTAATAAAAATGGCAAAAGAAATTTGGCGTTTTATTGATTCAGGTCGGTGTTCTCCTGCTTTTAATATGGCATTAGATGAGGCATTGATGGAATGGCATAGTGCAGGAAAAATACCACCTACGATTCGATTTTATGGCTGGAATCCAGCGACGCTTTCTATCGGATACTTTCAAAAGGTTAATCGAGAAATAGATATGGATGCTGTCAACCATTATGATTTAGGCTTTGTAAGACGCCCTACGGGGGGAAGAGCAGTGTTGCATGATCAAGAGTTAACCTATAGTGTTATTGTTTCGGAAGATCATCCAAACATGCCACAAACGGTAACAGAAGCGTACAGAGTCATTTCAGAAGGAATTTTAGAAGGCTTCAAACAATTAGGATTAGAGGCGTATTTTGCAGTACCTTCCGAAAAGGAAAAAAAAGATTTAAAAGCGCCACGGTCAGCTAACTGTTTTGACACACCAAGTTGGTATGAACTTGTAGTTGAAGGACGGAAAGTGGCCTGAAGTGCACAGACGAGGCAGAAAGGCGTCATCTTGCAACACGGCTCCATTTTACTAGATTTAGATGGAAGAGAAACTGTTTAATTTATTCAAATATCCTAATGATCGTGTAAAGAAAAGAATGCAGCGAGCATTTAAAGATAAGGCTGTAACAATTAATCAACTTCGAGCACAGCCCGTTACATTTTTGAGGCGAAAGTGGCATTTTATAAAGGTTTTTGAGAAAGGTTTGCACATTACATTGGCAGACCACGTATTATTAGAGGAAGAGATGGAATATGTGAAACAATTAATGAAAAACCGCTATGATTCAAAAAAATGGAATTTTAAACGGTAATGATGCATGATAGCGATAAAAACTCATCGCTATTTTCTTTTTTCATTTTCTGTTTTCACGATTAAATATTTGATCCATTTAGTCAGTCAACAACATGAAATATCATCTCTTGTGAAATGAAAACAAGCGAGGGGATACTGATGGAAAATGTCAACAATTTGTTGAAATGCTCATTCGCAAATGACACTACAAAAGAGGGATCATTTTTCTCACTCCTACACTTTACTTACTGTCTTAATATTTATTGCTCGTTAATATACAACAGGCAAATGCATGGTAACGAGTGATTGCTTCATAAAAGTGAAGGCTTTAAACTGCAATCCTTGAATTATTTCATTTCAGTAGAAAATCACTATCTTTTCTATCTATTTCGCATTCAATCTGTTTAAATTGGTAGTTTATTTGTTTGACAAACAAAACTATATATAGTAGGTTTTGTTCATGTGCACATACTATATATTGTGCGACATTCAAAAAACATGAAAAAATAATAAAAGTAAAGATCGCTACTATGAATAATTAATAGATGAAGGAGTTGTCTATATGTCAGTTGTTCCACCCTCAAACAAACATTGAATATAAAAAAACTCAACGAAGACATCGCGTTATTTCCCCAAGTGCATCCGATTACCGAAGATATGACACATTACACATAAAGGTGTGTCCAGACTTGTCATGATCGATCGTTATTCCTTTAAGGATACGGAAAAGAAAACATTAAAAGCAGGAGATTTTGTTGTTTTAACAGTAAAAGAAGACCCTAAATTTCCAGCACGTGGACTAGGATATATCGTTTATATTAATGGGAAGCGAAAACAGCTGAAGTGCAAGTCGAAGAAGATTACCGAAGTGCGATTGATGATGCTGCGAAGAATCGAAACTGGAATTATTACTCGTCCTTTAAGTGTCATTGAAAAACCTCTTGAAGTATTTTATGAACAAATTGCAAAAAGAAATGCGACAGGACTTGCGTCTGTAGAAAAAACTGAAGAAAAACGTGAAGAATGGTTTGAGAAATTTTACCAACAACTAGTTTCTTTGAAATTCATTCCAGCTGGACGAGTACTATATGGTGCAGGTGCAGGAACGGATGTTACTTATTTTAATTGTTATGTGATGCCATTCGTTCCAGATTCACGTGAAGGAATTAGTGACCACCGTAAGCAAGTGATGGAAATCATGAGTCGCGGTGGTGGAGTTGGAACAAACGGTTCGACATTACGACCAAGAAATACATTAGCACGAGGAGTAAATGGAAAATCCTCTGGTTCTGTTTCATGGTTAGATGATATTGCAAAATTGACTCATCTTGTTGAACAAGGTGGGTCACGCAGAGGTGCACAAATGATCATGCTAGCAGCTTGGCATCCAGATATTACCGAATTTATCATTTCAAAAATGCAAAATCCGCGTATTTTACGTTTCTTATTGAAAATACGAATGATGAAATGATCAAACAACTTGCAAAGGACAAGCTGAAATTTATTCCACTTACTGAACAGGAAGAAGAGATGTATCAAGGCATTGTTAACTATAAAACATATTCCTGGTCTTGGTGGATTTAGTAAGAAATTATTAGAGAAGCGGAAGAAAAATTACGGACTGGTGGAACTTACACAGTTCATAATTCGGAGTTTTTAACCGGTGCAAATATTTCTGTCACGCTTACGAATGATTTCATGGAAGCAGTTGAAGAAGACACGAATTTGAACTTCGTTTCCCAGATGTCGAGAACTATTATCCAGATGAAATGAATTTATATAATGAAAATTGGCATAAAGTTGGTGATGTTCGTGAGTGGGAAAAAATGGGCTATAAAGTTCGCACATATCGAAAAATAAAAGCGAAAGAACTTTGGAATTTGATTAATATTTGTGCTACATATTCTGCTGAACCTGGTGTTTTCTTTATTGATAATGCAAATGAAAAAACAAATGCAACAGCATATGGACAAAAAGTAGTCGCTACAAATCCATGTGGAGAACAGCCGCTTGCACCATATTCTGTATGTAATTTGGCTGCTGTGAATTTAGCACAAATGGCAAATAAAGAGACAAAAACAGTGGACTTTGAAGCATTAAAAGAAACTGTTCGTTTGGTGTACGTATGCAAGATAATGTCATCGATGCAACTCCATATTTCTTAGAAGAAAATAAAATACAAGCACTTGGTGAAAGACGTATAGGGTTAGGAGTTATGGGCTTGCCGACTTGTTAATTTATTGTGAAAAAGAGTATGGTTCTGAGGAAGGAAATGAATTGGTAGATCAAATCTTTAAAACAATCGCGACAACTGCATATCGAACATCCGTTGATTTTGCGAAAGAAAACGGAAGCTTCCCATTCTTAACTGGTGAAACAGAAGAGGAAACGAAACGATTGCGTAAAGCATTCACGGAGACTGGATATATGAAATCAATGCCAGAAAAAATACGAAAATCTATTTTAGAAAATGGTATTCGAAATTCTCATTTGTTAACAGTGGCTCCTACAGGTTCTACTGGAACAATGGTCGGTGTTTCTACTGGACTTGAGCCGTATTTTTCCTTCACTTACTATCGAAGTGGTCGTTTAGGGAAATTTATTGAAGTAAAAGCTGATATTGTGCAAGAATATTTAGAGCGAATCGAGGCTGAAGAAGAAAATCTCCCAGAATGGTTTGTTACTGCGATGGAACTTGCTCCAGAAGCACATGCAGATGTGCAATGTATTATTCAACGTTGGATTGATAGTTCTATATCAAAAACGGTGAACGCACCACGAGGCTATACGGTTGAACAGGTTGAAAGGTTTACGAACGCTTATATAAAGGTGGAGCAAAAGGTGGTACCGTATATGTCGATGGAAGTCGTGACTCACAAGTCCTAACATTAAAAGCAGAGGAAAATCATTAGATGATATAAAAGAAGAAAGAGTGAACAACAACCGGTTGTTTTGTCAACACGATTCAAGATGTTCGTTCAACCGACGTAACAATAGGTTCTGAAATCGGAAATACATGCCCTGTTTGTCGAAAAGGACAAGTAAAAGAAATCGGCGGATGTAATACATGTGATAATTGCAATGCTCAGCTAAAATGTGGGCTATAACAAACAAAAACAAAAAGGACTATCAAATAAGTCCAAATATGTAAGTCGAACCGGATAATGAATCGTTTTCCGGTTCGATTTTTTTGGCTTTGAAGTTCTATATTTATGATCATTCCCTTAATTATAGAATAAATGGAATTCTTTAAAAGGAGATGGGAAAATGGTAAAGGTTGATGGGGTATTTTCAGGTGGTGGAATGAAAGGATTTGCCTTAACTGGAGCATACCAGATATTGGAGGAAAAGGGCTTGCAGTTCGAGCGTGTTGCTGGGACTAGTGCAGGAGCTATATTAGCTGGTTTTTCGGCGGCTGGCTATACAGCAAAAGAAATCATTAAAATCATGAGTGAAACAAAGTTTGAAACATTGCTTGATAGTCGAAAAACTTTTCTTCCCATTGCGAAATGGTTGTTATTATATTGGCGGCTTGGACTGTATAAAGGAGATGCCATGGAACAATGGATTGAAAAAAACTTGGCCGTAAAAGGGGTATATACGTTTTCTGATTTACCTGAAGGCTCTCTCCGTGTGATTGCCTCAGATTTATCGAATGGAAGGATACTTATTCTACCAGACGATCTCGATGACTACGGTATACCGCGAGATTCTTTCCCGGTTGCGAAAGCAATAAGAATGAGTGCAGTATTCCCTATTTTTTTCAGCGAGTCAAACTCCGTTCCATAGCTGGCACGAGTGTGATTACTGACGGAGGTGTCTTAAGTAATTTCCCGATTTGGATATTTGATCGTGAGGAAGAAAAGCAGAAGCGTCCAATAGTTGGTATTCAATTAAGTCATCATATTCAAGAAAAACCGAAAAGGTTGATCAAAAATGGTATTCAATTATTTGAGGCATTATTTATTACCATGAAAGATGCTCATGATGCCCGTTATATATCGAGAAAACAGGAAAAAAATATTATTTTTATCCCAACTGATGGTATTCAAGCCACGGAATTTGAATTATCAGAAGAAAAAAAGACGCCCTTTTACAATTAGGGCGCGAGAAGGCAGCAGCTTTTCTAAAAAAATGGACATATTAGTTTTAATGGATTGCTCGGTTGTTTTTTTGTCCTTTTTTCCCTTTTCCCTTCGATTACTGTTAAATGGACATGTTTGCGCTTTCTAAGAGGCTTGTTCCGTGCTTTTGCTCTCGGAACGTGAGTTTCTTTTTCTGCATCCGCGTTTTTGACTGCCGTGCTGCTTGCATAAACTTTCGATGTTCTTCGTTTCCAATCTTTTTTGCTAGGAACAGCCGATAAATACCATAAATTGCACCAACAATTAGTAGAGTAATGAAAAATATTTTGCAATAGCCCGAAAGGATTAGCAATGAGAGTAGCCGATAAACCGAAAACTGCTAGTAACACAATGGTTCCAAAAATCCAATTGCGTAATGTCATGAGAGCCACCTCCTTATGAGCATGATGAGCATGAATCTCATAATTTAAACCCACTCCCTTAAAAAACTTATTGCTTGTTTAATGGTATGACATGATGAGAGAGTAAAAAATATCTAAATGACAGCAAAGATGATACATATTTTATTGACTAATTCCTCTTATTACTTTAACCTCATTAGTTTGTTGTTCCACTTGTAATAGCTCTTTAAACGAAGAGAGTGCAACTTCAACTTGTTCATCGGAAGGTTCTTTCGTCGTGAGAAGTTGTAACCATAATCCGGGATATCCAAAGATAGCGGAGTAGAGGTACATGCCGAAACTTATTTGTTAATTGTAAAACTTCAAAGGAAATTCCAATGACTACAGGGATCAAAGCAATTCGGTTTAACACTCGGACTAATAAAGGTTCTGTCGGAACAAACATATAAACAAAAACGCCGACAATGACAGTGAATAAAATAAAGCTGCTACCACAACGATAATGAAGGCGTGATTGCGCTTGGACATTTTCGACAGTTAATTTTAGATCATTTTCGTAAGCATTTATCACTTTATGTTCTGCACCATGATATTGAAATACTCGTTTAATAAGCGGTGTGAGCGAAATAAAATAAATATAAGCTAAAAGAAGAATAAGTTTAAACAAACTTTCAATTAAAATTTGTGCAAAATCACTAGTAAAAATCGGGCGAGTGAATTCGGCTAAAAAAACTGGTATAAGCGTGAAAATAAATTTGCTAAATAATAAAGAAAGTACACCTATTGTTGCTACACCTAACACTAAAGTTAACTTTGAGGTTTTTTCTTCTTTCTTTATTTTTTCATCATCCTCTGGATCCACATCATAATGATCTGTTGAAAAATTTAAATGTTGTGTTCCGATACTACTAGCTTCAATCAGTGCAACAATCCCTCGAACAAATGGAATTTTTTTTAGTTTTTGCGTAATGGGGTGGCTTTTTTTAGGTAAATAAAAATAGTCAATTGTGTGATCTTTTCGTCTAATAGCGGTTACTGTGTGATTTTTTCCACCAAACATCACACCTTCAACAACCGCTTGCCCGCCATATGCAGGTTTTTCTTTATTTCTCATTATTTGACACCAACCTATGTTTTAGTAAAAAACGTATACAGTTAACCACTATAATTTATCAAACCTTCATGTAATTGTTAATATCTTTAAGGTTTATATTACTAAAAATATAGTATATTCGGAAAGGTTAAAACACCTAAAGATATACGAATCACGCGTCTATCATAGTTATTATTTATTCATTTTTAAAGTATATCCAAAATATGATTGGTTTGATTGATGAAAACACAATGTGGTCTGGACACATCACTTTACATTTTAAAAATAAGTTAGATGTTTAAATGATGTGCAGCTAAAAGTTATATCCATCTGTTAATGATATTTATATCAACAGCATTCCTATCATCTATGCCCTATGGCACTAGTATTACACTCATCTGTAAATGTATGAGAGGTTTTAACAATTAGAGTGAAGAAGCTAAAAATTAATATCCATAAAGCTAGAACCGGTGAGAGAACCTATTCAAATATTTATTACAAAAGGATATTCAACATTCATTAAACGATATCCTTTTACAGCGGTATTTTTAATAGGATATTCCTCAACTTCAATCCCGAAAGAGTATATGAGTAAAGAATCCATGGTCTATGAAAATAATACAGTATTCCGAACCGTTTAGAAATAGAAAAATGCTATTAACATTCTTTCGTTTCTATTCACTCGTTTGCAATTGTTTGTCGTACAAATGATAAATAAACATATGTAAAAATTGCGTGCTCAAGGGCATACTAAAAAACGGAGGTGAGCAGATTGAAAGAAAACAATAA